>NZ_CP067421.1:0-300000 GCF_016653635.2 Skermanella sp. TT6 | reverse complement strand
CCGGAGCCGACATTGCCGCGACGCGGGCGGCTTCGGTCAGATGACGGTGATGGTGATCGAGCACGCCGCGCAGAGCATCACCGCTGTTGCGCAGGAGATGCCACCGGTCCGCAACCTGAACGGCCCGAGGCGCTCCCTGACGAGCCCCGTCGGCATAGGCGCCGGCGCGGTCGCGCACGATGATCTCGACGCCGGGGTGGCGCCGCAGCCAAGCCGCCAGGGTCACCGCCTTGCGGTCAGGCAGCAGGTCGATGACGCGTCTCCGTTCCAGATCGCACAGGATCGTGCCGTAGTTCTGGCCTTTGCGCCAAGCCCAGTCATCGACGCCGAGAACACGGACTTCCGGCGCCGGATCGGGAACCGCCTCGCGGATGCGGCGCAGCAGCGTCGTGGCGCCGACGGGGATCGCCATCGTACCCGTCATGCGCGCTCCGGCATTGCCACCCAGCGCCAGGGCGACGGCATAGTGCAGGGCACGCAGGCGATCAGTGTGGCGAGCCCTGGGGCGGGCAATCACCGCCGGACGCTCGGCGAACGTCTGTTGGCGGCAGGCGGCGTTGACGCAGCGGAAGCGGCGGATGCGCACCAGCAGAATAAGCGGACGTCCGAAACAGGGGACGTCGGCGAGACTGCGCCAGTAATGGCTGTGGATCCGCGCCGACCGGGCGCCACATGCCGGACAGGCGGCGTCCACATGGTCCAGTTGCACCCGGAGCGTCATTCGGGAGCGGTGAGGATCGATCCGATCGGTGATGTGGAGGCTTGGAAAGAGCTCGGAAAAGTCGAGGGTGATCAACAGAAAACAGCGTCATTGTTGAGAGTGCCATCTTCATATAAGACGGCCGGTGCACCATGGCATCAGCCCCTGCTAGTTCGCTGGCTTAAGCTGTTAATACAACTCCAGGACGTGCACACAAAAGAACGAAGAACCCAAAGTTGACCCCCAGAGAAGGGTAATCGGCTTCCAAAATTAACCCCCTTCCATGTCGTTGTTTCAGGCTGCTCGGATCGACCACGAGATGGGCGGACGGGGGGATGTTGACGGTGGAGACGATTGGCCGGATCCGACGGGAGTTTTTCGTCAAGGGCAAGACGATCAAGGAGATTTCCCGTGATTTGAAGCTGTCGCGTAACACGGTGCGCAAGGTTTTGCGATCGGAAGCGACGTCCTTCGGGTATGAGCGCTCAGTTCAGCCCCTGCCCAGGCTTGGCGCCTGGACTGCGACACTTGACCGGATGCTGATGGAGAACGCCCTCAAGCCGACCCGTGAGCGACTGACGGTGATCCGGATCTTCGAGGCTCTTCGGGAACTGGGCTATGAAGGCGGCTACGACGCGGTTCGGCGCTACGCCAAACGCTGGCGCAGCCGCCAGGTGTCCGGCACGGTGGATGCTCATGTGCCGCTGATCTTCGCTCCCGGAGAAGCCTACCAGTTCGACTGGAGCCATGAGATCGTGGTTCTGAACGGAACCACGACGGTGGTCAAGGTGGCTCATCTTCGGCTGTGCCACAGTCGGATGATGTTCGTGCGCGCCTATCCGCGTGAGAGCCAGGAAATGGTGTTCGATGCCCATGACCGAGGCTTCGCCTTTTTCCGCGGCGCCTGCGCACGCGGCATCTACGACAACATGAAGACCGCGGTCGAGACCGTGTTTGTTGGCAAGGAGCGGCGGTTCAACCGGCGCTTTCTCCAGATGTGCGGCCATTATCTGGTCGAACCGACCGCCTGCACGCCGGCGGCGGGCTGGGAGAAGGGGCAGGTCGAGAACCAGGTCGGCCTGGTGCGCGAGCGCTTCTTCACACCGCGCCTGCGGTTCAAGAGCTATGAGGAGATGAACGCCTGGCTGCTCGACCGGTGCGTCGCCCATGCCAAGGCTCATCCCCATCCCGAGATGCGCGACCGGACGGTGTGGTCGGTGTTCGAAGCCGAGCGCCCCGCCCTGGTGGCCTATGCTGGCCGGTTCGACGGCTTCCACAGTACGCCGGCGGCGGTGTCGAAGACCTGTCTGGTGCGCTTCGACAACAACAAGTACTCGGTCCCGGCCCGGGCAGTCGGTCGGCCCGTCGAGATCCAGGCCTATGCCGACCACATCGTAATCCGCCAGGACGGCGAGGTTGTCGCCGAGCATGTCCGCCGGTTCAGTCGCGACCAGACCATCTACGATCCCTGGCACTACGTTCCCGTTCTTGCCCGCAAGCCAGGGGCTCTCCGGAACGGGGCGCCGTTCCGGAACTGGGTTCTGCCGGGCGCCCTGGGACGGGTGCAGGGGAGGCTCGCCGCCGCGGCCGACGGCGACCGTCAGATGGTGGACATTCTCAGCGCGGTGCTGACGGATGGTCTGGCCGCCGTGGAAGCAGCTTGCGGCGAAGCCTTGAGCGACGGCGTTCAGTCCAGCGCCGTGATCCTCAACATCCTGGCCCGCAGGCGAGAGGCCAGTCTGCCGGGACCGATCCTCACCCCCGCCGCCCTGCGCCTTCAACATGAACCGGCTGCCGATTGCGCCCGGTACGACAGCCTGCGGAGTTCGCCAGATGGAACGCCATGAGGTTCTGGAGATGATGACCGAGCTGAAGCTCAAAGGCATGCGCGCCGCCTTCGACGAGGTGATCGCCGATGGGCTGAAGCGTCAGCACCCGGTGCAGCGGATCGTCGGCGATCTGCTCCGGGCCGAGATCGCCGAGAAGCAGGCGCGCTCGATCAAGTACCAGTTGACCATCGCCCGTGTCCCCCTGGCCAAGGACCTCGGCCAGTTCGAGTTCGCCGGCACGCCGATCAACGAAGGTCTGGTGCGCGAGTTGGCTACCGGCACCTTCCTGGCCGAGCAGCGCAACGCCGTGCTGGTCGGCGGAACCGGCACGGGCAAGAGCCATCTGGCGATCGCCATCGCACGCAGCTGCATCCGGGGCGGCGCACGTGCCCGGTTCTTCACGGTCGTCGATCTGGTCAACCGGCTCGAAGCCGAAACCCGGGCCGGTCGCCAGGGGCGCACGGCCGAACATCTGGTCCGGCTCGACCTGGTCATTCTGGATGAACTGGGCTACCTGCCGTTCGCCCAGTCCGGAGGGCAGCTGCTGTTCCACCTGATCAGCCGCCTCTATGAGAAGACTTCCATCATCGTGACCACCAACCTCGCCTTCGGCGACTGGCCAAGCGTCTTCGGCGATGCCAAGATGACCACGGCACTCCTCGACCGCCTCACGCACCACTGCGAGATCATCGAAACCGGCAATGAAAGCTGGCGCTTCAAGAACCGTGCTTGAGGGACCTCGCCGCTGAACGGTTCCTGCTCATCCGCGAACCTTGGTCAGCCTGGATTGCATCTGGCGATTATGCTGTTCGAGTGCGGCTTCCCGGTAAAGCCGCGCACTGCATGCGCCCGCCTCCGGCGGCTTCGGGCTTGACCGGAAATCCCCACCCGAACCTCCGCTCCGCCATCAGATACAATACCAGGGTCCGCTGTGCCGTTCTGGCAGAAGATCAAAACGCACACCGTTCAGTACCCTCTCACGGGGTCAATATTGCACGCCGATCCGGGGTCAGATTCCGGTTCACCCAAGTTTTGTGTGACCAACCAGAGGTGGAGATGCTCCCGGCCTGCTGCCGCGAAGAGGCTAAGGCTCTCTGGAGTGCCGGATTGCCATATGAGTGGTCATCTCCACCATAGCGGCCTGGCTCTTGAACATCTCCCTGCATTCCATCGGCTTCCCCGGCACTCTTGAGGTCCTTGAGCAAATCGACCGAGGTTTTCACCGCATCACCTTACGCGCGCAACCGACAGCCGCATCGGCCCCGTGCACCGAGTGCGGAATGCCGTCCCGGCGGGTTCACGGGGTCTACTGGCGCAGCCTCGGTGATGTCGCGTGTTTCGGCCACCCGACCATCCTGCTCGTCCGGATGCGCCGCTTCCGCTGCACCATGCCCACGTGTCCCCGACGAACCTTTGCCGAACCGCTGCCCGGGATCGCCTGCCCGCGGGCACGCCAGACCGACCGGTTGCGCGCGATCCATCGCTCTATCGGCCTGGCACTCGGCGGCAACCCCGGTGCCCGCCACGCCGCTACCCTGGGCGTGCCGATCAGCCGCACGACCCTGCTGGACCGTGTCCGTGCCGATGATGCCGAGCCGATCCCGCCGGTCAGTGTGCTCGGCGTGGACGACTGGGCCTGGCGTAAGGGCCATCGCTACGGCACGATCCTGTGCGATCTCGAACGCCGGCGGGTGATCGACCTGCTGCCCGACCGCAGCGCCGACACTCTGGCGGCCTGGCTGGAGGAGCATCCCAGTGTCTCGGCAGTTGTCCGCGACCGCGCCGGCACCTATGCCGACGGCGCCGCCCGGGGCGCGCCCGACGCCATCCAGATTCTCGATCGCTGGCATCTGCTGCGCAACGGCAGCGACGCCCTGCGCGGTCTCCTCGATCAGCATCACCGCGAGTTGCGCGCGGCCGCACGAGCGGCAGCACAGCCAGCGGCTCTGGCAGCAGTTGTGGAGGTTCCGGAACCGGCTTCACCAGCAGAGAGGCCGATGCGTACAACCGAGCGGCGGTCACAGGCGGCGCAGGAACGCCGCGATGCCCGCTTCGCTGAAGTCGCCCGTCTCCGCGAGCAGGGTTTGTCGCTGACAGCGATCGCCCGGACGATCGGCATCGAACGCAGGACAGTGCGCCGCTGGCTGAGGGCCGGTCATGCCCCGACATGGCGTCATGCCGATCGCGGCACCAGCATCCTCGACCCGTACAAGGCCTGGCTGGACGAACGCTGGCGGAGCGGGTGCAACAACGCTGCGGCACTCTGGCGGGAACTCCGGGACCGGGGCTTTGCCGGGCAGTACACTGTCGTGCGCGATTGGGCGACACAGCGCCGGCGGCAGGACCCTCCTGGCGATCCGAAAGGGGCGCCCGGCAAACCGGCCCTGAGCAAGAGCCCGGAGCCGCCGACACCACGCCGGGCGGTTCGCCTTCTGACCGGGGAAGCCGATAAGCTCAGCGACGACGACCGGCGGTTCGTCACCGCACTGCTGGAGCGCTCGCCGACCATCGCCATCGCCGTCGATCTGATCCGCCGCTTCACGACGATGGTGAAGGACCAGATGGCCGGCGCTCTCGATGGCTGGCTGCGCGAGGCGGAAGGAAGCGCCCTGACGTCGTTCGCCACCGGTCTGCGCCGCGATGAGGACGCGCTGCGCGCCGCTTTGACCGAGCCGTGGAGCAACGGCCAAGTCGAGGGTCAGGTCAACCGGCTCAAGGTCATCAAGCGCGAGATGTACGGGCGCGCCGGGTTCGACTTACTCCGCTGTCGAGTGCTCGCACATGCATAGCGAGTATATGATGGAGCCAAACACGCCAGGGTCATCCACACAAAACTTGGGTGAACCCAGATTCCGAAGCCGATTGACACCTGGGCGCCGTCGAGCGTCAAAGTGCTGCTCGACCGCGCGCGGGAGCAGGGACTGATCACCCCTGGAACCAGACCGGCGGCCAGCGGGGTTCCGGCAGGCCGGACGAAGGGCTGAAAAAGGGCGACCTCGGTCTATCGTCACCGGGGAGCGGAGGGATGGCGCTGTCGGATCATTCTTGACGCGGCAGCCAGGACACGGCGGCGCCCTTGCGACGACTGCCGCACGGTCGTGCCCGCGGTTTTTTTCCGGCTCGCCCGATGCCGAGCTACCGGCTGATCTCCCTGGCCGACATCGCCGACGCCTCCATGCTCTGAACCTGCGGCAGATCGATGGTCGGACGCCGCCGACATCGCACAATCTTCCTGATGAAAAACGTCCTGTCCGTCATGTAGCGCTGCCGCACCGGAAACGGGGGACGTTCATCTCATCACGCTGACTGGGGCAACGACAAATCTTGGGGAGCATTTCTGCGATGGAATGCAACAGGCACGAGGCAATAGGTGATGCTTTCTGCGTTTCGACTGGCTGGCTCATCCAGACCCGTCAGTGGCTTCAACGATCATTCACACAACAGAACCGTGCGGGTGACTCCCTGATTGACCCTTCGCACACCAGTTATGGCCCAGAGGGCCTTTCATACATCGCGGTCAGGAGCAGTTCATGCATCGCTCGGCTACAATCAGGGGCATGGTGACCTTCGGAATGATCGCCTGGGAGCGTCTCAGGCTGATTGAGAACCAAGGCACCGTCGTTCTTCATTGCCCGCGGATGCGCTGCTGGGCTACCGCCGCACCGGAACGACCGGTGAAACTGCTCTGGGACCCGCCTGCTGGCTTCCAGCACCAGGAAACGGCGGGAATCGAACTCGAGCCCGAAGAGGCGCTGTTGCGGTTTGCGGAGTTCTTGCCGGCGGGCACCCTGGCAAGCATCAGGGCTGTGGGCCTCACGCTCAAGCAACTTGATGAGCGCATCGTGAACTGGTTTGCCGGCTGCCGGTCGGGGTATGGTCCGTCCCGCGATCTTGCTGACCTGCGGGCTCAGGCAGCGCAATCTTATCCTCTTCTGCCTTTCGTAATATGGGAACTCGCAAGAGCCGGCGACAATTCGATCGACGATGCAATCGCTGTCCGAGCGCCGCTAGCTCCCATGCTCCAGCGGATCTTCGGCGCAGCGTGGTTTGTACGGCTGCTTCACCAGCTCCGACCCGACTTACTGCCGGAAGGCGCCGAGCTTAACCTTACAGAGCTGTTCCAGAGGGTGTGCCTGCTGGAGCCGTCCCAAGTGCCCCAATCGCCGCTGTGTTGGGAAAGCTTTCGGGCCATGCAGTTCATGATTGATCAAATTGTTCCATCAAAAGCGCCCGAACAGGTCCGGATCGCGGCAGCCAAGGACATGCTGCGAAAGGCAGCGCGCAACTGGCGCGCTTACCCGCCAGATCAACTCTTCCAGGCTTATCCCGGACATGTGGCGCAGGATCTCGCGCGGAACCTGATCCGTCCCGCCATCGCCAAACTGATGTCGGTGACAGCCGGCAGGCGCGTGCCGACCTATTACGATCGGGCTTCCCGTCTGCTGTTCCACGGGCGTGGGCCGAAACACATCTTGCGTGTCTGCGAATCGTGGCACAAGCGCCAGATCGGCATTCATTTCCGGTTGAGTGAGAGTTTCCCGCCCACCACGTCGAACGACCTCTCATGGGAGCCGCTCACCGTCCCGTTTCAGGCGACCAACGGCCATCTTGTCGTGCCCCTCACCGATAAGCGCCTGCTGATGCAGGAGGCGCAAAGTCTCAGCCACTGTGTGGGGACCTATGGGTATGCCTGCGCGTTCGACGGCTGCCACGTCCTTTCAGTAAGAACAGAGTGGGGGATCCCGATAGCGACGCTTGCCGTAAAACAACACCTTGCAACCCCGACTGGAATCCACCACGCCATCAGCGAATTTGTCGGCAAGTTCAACGGAACGCCGCCGGCAGAAGCGCGGGTTGCCGTGACCGAATGGAGCGACGCAATCCGCGATGGCCGCTTGACAGTAGATCTGGAAACCCTGAAGCGTGTCCAATTGGAACGGCAAGCTTTTCGGCTCAGCTTGGCGGAAGAAGAAACAGCGGAGGATTCAGAGCCGTCCTGCTACGACGCCATTAAGCCGGGAGCATTGGATATGGCTTTCGCGCTATACGCACCGTTGTTGCCAACAGGGGTGCGACGGGGCGGTCTGCCGGAGCTTGTTCAAGTCTGCTCCCCTGGATGGATAGGCTATCTCCAACGCCGTGATCAGGCAGACCTGCCTGCACAATGAACGATCTGCCGCCGATGAAGTTGAACACCGAATTGTCCATATGGAAGATCCGAAGAACAATCCCAAGCTGCCGACGGACATCGGCCCTGGCGGCGCAGGTTGCCAGCGTGCCGTCCTTCAGTTCCGGTCTTCGCTTGCCGACACGGATGGCCCAGCGCAGATGATCGCGGATCTTCGGCGCGACCACGGTGTCGCCGCAGTCGATGGCGTACTGCACGTCCCTGAGAACGTAGGCCAGACAGACCTGATGGACCTGTCCCAGTTCCTGCTGCCCGGCGTAGCGGTCGGAGATCCACACCTCGGGCCGATGCCCGCCCAGGACTTCGGCGGCCACTGCCCGGGCGTGGCTGGGGACGATGGTGTGCAGCACAGTTTGCTAATTTGTACCGCTTGAGTATTCCCTAGCGCATCACTGCTGAGAGACATTCCCGGCCATATTCTGCCTGTACCTTTTGGGTTCCATTCCGCCAAATGGAACCCTGTGCTAGAATATCCTAAGAACCTAGCGCAACACATTGGGGGCATTTATGGCGATCTACGGTTACGCGCGTGTCTCGACCGGCGATCAGGATCTGACCATCCAACGGGAGGCACTGAAGGCGGCCGGCTGCTTCGTCGTCCGTGAGGAGAAGGCGAGTGGCACCCGGCGCACCGGCCGGACCGAGCTGCAGATCCTGTTCGACTTTCTCCAGCCGGGCGACACGCTGATGGTGACCCGGATCGACCGCTTGGCGCGATCCATCGGAGACCTCCAGACATCGTCCGCGAACTGAAGGTCAGGGGCGTGGCGCTGAAGGCAACTGAGCAGCCGATCGACACCAGCAATGCCGCCGGCAAGGCGTTCCTCGACATGCTCGGCGTGTTCGCGGAGTTCGAGACCAACCTCCGGAAGGAGCGGCAGGCCGAGGGGATCGCCAAGGCGAAACAGGCCGGCGTCTACACGGGGCGAAAGCCGGTGATCGACAAGGCCGCCGTCCTGGCGCTGAAGGCCGAGAGGTTGGGCGGCACCGCGATTGCCCGAAAGCTGCGGATTGCCCGCACCAGTGTGTACCGGGTGCTGGCGCGGTAGGGTCAACCGACGGAGTGGCTCAGAAGTGGCAGGGCGCGCAAAAAAGAAAAGCAGGCATGTAGCCTGCATTTTTCCCTGGAACACAATTACGTTTGATACCATTGTTGCAGTGCGGTAGCGATACCGCGACGCCTCTTTGGGCGTTTCCTCCCTAGACTCAGGCCGCCTTTCGGGGCGGCTTTCTTTTTGCACATATTTTAGAACTCTGCACCTGCCTAAAAGGTCTTATACGAAAGATTATAGACCCAAACGTGAGATTTTAGGAAATAAACCGTCTTTGCGCTTCTCGCCTGCCAGCTTCAACTGAGCTATGCCCCTGGCTGATGACGTCCAAGTGCATCGCGATCAAGCGAGCACGAGGCTGTTGAGGCCCATCGAAGATCAAGTTGAGCTTTGGAGAGAAGATGCCTCTGGAGATCGAGAGGAAGTTCCTGGTCCGCGATGGGTGGCCGAGGAACACGGGCGGTGAACCGTACCGTCAAGGCTATCTGAAGCAGAGCGGTGACCCGCCGACCATCCGGGTCCGGCGAGCCGGTGACTTAGCCTTCCTGACGATCAAGAGCCAGCCGGCAGGGCTCGTGCGGGACGAGTACGAGTACCAGATCCCGGCCAACCACGCCGAGGAGATGCTCGGCTCGCTGTGCCATCATCCCCTGATCGAGAAGGTCCGCCACAAGGTGCCTCATGCCGGAGTGGTCTGGGAGATTGATGAGTTCCAGGGTGTTAACGCCGGGCTTGTTATGGCCGAGGTCGAGCTTCACGACCCCGACCAGCCGTTTGAGAAGCCTGACTGGATTGGTGCCGAGGTCACCGGAGATCCGCGGTACTCGAACTCAGCCCTGTCGCGGCATCCGTACACTACCTGGGTGGAGGCCGATTAGACGCACTGAACGACGGGACGTGCTACCTTCGTCCCGTCGCCCAAGCGAGCTAATTGTACGAACCACAGAAGACGTCTACTTCACTTTACCGACCATAACAGGAGGGAACTGGCCGGCTTGGCTTTTCTAGCGGATCAGGGTTAACGAAGGGTTATCGACCGTTGGGAAGCCAGGCGTGGAAGACAGCGACCTATGCTCTTCGTCGACCACCCCTGCGCAATAAGAGTGGTCCATCAGGCTGAAAGGCTGAAGCGATCCTGGCAGATCCAGCAGTCCGCATAGAACCATTTATCCGCGATAAAGTATTAATTTTCTCTTTATTGCGTGACATTTTTCGGGCAGTGTCTCTCCAACGCAGCATCGAACGCGCCGTACCCTACCGCCTCGGAGCCCGCAGCCGTTCGATCACCAACGCATCTGGAGAGCCGCCATGACGTCTTCCCGCACCATCCTGATCGAACCCAACCGGCTGTTCCGCCAGGGCCTGAAGCATCTGCTTTCCGGCACCTGCTTCGAGACGGGTGCCGAGTTCAGCACGGTCGAGCTGGCCTTGTCTGCCGGAGAGGCTGCCGGAACCCCGGAGCTGGTGATCACGGGACAGTCGGTGACGATCGAGACCGACCTGCAGCAACTCCGGGATGCCTATCCCGCAGCCCGGATCGTCGTGCTGGCCGGCGACCTGTCGGTCGATGTGCTGCGCGCCGCGATGGGGGCCGGTGCGGACGGTTTTCTGAGCAAGGACGTCTCGCCGGAAGCGCTGATCCAGTCGCTCCAGCTGGTTATGCTGGGCGAGAAGGTGTTCCCGACCAACCTCGCGGCGATGCTGCTCGACATCAGCAGCGCACCGTCGTCCCTGAACTCGGTCCGCGGCCTGTCGCCCCGCGAGCAGGAGATCCTGCAGTCCCTCGTCACCGGGGCCAGCAACAAGCTGATCGCCAACAAGCTCGGCATCACCGAGGCGACGGTCAAGGTCCACCTGAAGACGCTGCTGCGCAAGATCGACGTCAACAACCGCACCCAGGCGGCGATCTGGGCCATGAACAACGGCTTCTCGGCGGAAGGCGCCGGTACGCCGACCCGCGGCCTCCAGCTGGTTTCCGCCTGACAGGCACGGACACGCAGCGGGGCATCCCCGTGCCCGGGCCTTCGACCTGCTGCATGGCCCTCCAAGGGACCACGAGCCCGGCTTCACACAGTTTTAAGTGACCAGAACGCATAATCTCTCGGGTTTCGCACATTTCTGATGGGTATGATGCATCCTGTGCTGATCCGCAGGCATGGGAAGTATCTCGTGGGTCTGGGCAAGATCGTCTGGCTGGTGTCCTTCGTGCTGGTGCTGTGCAGCACGCCGATGTTGATTCCCGACCTGATCGGGATCCAGAAGTCGGTCGTGGTCTCCAGTGGCGCGGGCTCGCGGTATGACGGAGAGCTTTCCGCCGATCTGCTGCGCTTCCAGGTGGCTGTCCGGGCGCTTGAGCCGAACAGTCGGCCGGAGGTGATCGAGGAGGTGGAACTCCGCCTCGACAACGTGTTCAACCGGCTGAATGCATTTCCGGAGACGGGCAGCGCCGGGTGGCACACCTGGGCAGCCGGGCGCGAGACCTGGGTGGCGGAGGTTCGGCAGGTCCTCGACCGGATCGACCGTGACCTGCCCCTGCTCCGGACCGATCCGGCTGCTTTCCGGTCAGTGGCGGACCGCAGGGCCGAGGAGGCGGTAGCCACCCACTGGCGAATGCAGCTTGCCATGGGAGAGCAGCAGAACATGCTGGTTGGGGGGCTACAGCACCAGGTCAGCGTCTTCCAGATGAAGCTGCTGGGCTACGGTGCCGGCTTCGTCGTGCTGGTCGGCGCGTTGGCCTGGTTGATGCGCAGCCACATGCGCTCTGAAAAGGGGCTTCAGGCGACCAACCGGCAGCTCCGGGACCTGAGCGAGAGCCTCGTCGTCGCACGCGACATGGCCGTGCGGTCCAACGAGGCCAAATCCAACTTCCTGGCCAATGTCAGCCACGAGCTGCGCACGCCGCTGAACGCGATCCTCGGCTTCTCGGAGGCGCTGGCGAGCGGCATCTTCGGCCGTCTGCCCGGCCGTCAGGCGGAGTATGTCGGCGATATCCACCATGCCGGCCAGCGGCTGCTGGCGCTGATCAGCGACATCCTTGACCTGGCCAAGCTCGACGCCGGCAAGCTGGAGCTCCGGGAGGAAGCGGTCGCTCTGGATAAGCTGGCGGCCGAGGCGATCCGGGGGCTGCGGGAGGCCTCCAGCGCCACCGGCGTCACGGTCGATCTCACGTCGGTCGCCGGTGGTGTGATGGTGCTGGGCGACCCGCTGCGGCTCCGCCAGGTCCTGGACAACCTTCTCTCCAACGCGGTCAAGTTCACGCCCGAGGGCGGTCGGATCGAGGTTGCCGTGGAGCGACTCGCCGATGGCTGCACGGTCGTCATCGTCACCGACACCGGCATCGGCATTCCGGCCGAGGACCTGGCGCGCGTCTTCTTGCCGTTCGAGCAGTCCGACAGCCGGCGGGCGCGTCCGGCCCAGGGGACCGGGTTGGGACTGCCGTTGGTAAGCCAGCTGGCGGAAAGTCATGGCGGGACCGTCAGGATGTCGAGCGAGCCCGGTATCGGCACCGAGGTGACGGTCGAGCTGCCGCCCGAACGCGCGCTCCCGACGGACAGTGATGCTGCGCTGGTTGAGGGTAGCGCGCCGGTTGTTAGGTAAACAACGCTAAGGTCGAACTTTTCAAGAACGTTACCAAGTTTTCGCCCTTTTTGGGGCGACCCCATAGAACGGGCGGAATCATACGCTAAGCCAGTCTGCATCCCTGCCTCTCAACCTTTGGCAGCACCAGAGTTTGTGCCAAGAGGGCCAGAATCGGCCTTCAACGGTGCCCATAACCTCGCGCAAAGCTTGAGTTCTTTGAGATCACAAGGCAATCCGCCACCGGCCCGATCGCGGAATCAACATTACGAAAAACTAGGCTGCGACATGCTTTTCTGCCGTGACATATAATCCTGCCGGTTCTCCGGCGTTATCTGATCAGCCCCCGTCGGCCGACCCAGCCACGGCCTGAAAGCCAATCTTGGTGTGAGTGCCGTCGCAGAACGGCTTCATTGTCGATGCGCCGCAGCGGCAAAGCCAGACCTTGCTCTTGGTGGGCAAAACCTTGCCGTCAGCATCAGGCAGTTCAGTCAGGCCGGTGACCAGATAAGGCCCGTTCGGCGTCGCCTCGACTGTTGCCTCGGCCATCAGCAGCCCTCCGCTTTCTGGTGATCACATCCCTCGTGCGAGCCTGGTCCGCTCCGGAACTTCTTGATGCACTGCCGCCGCTAGTGGGAAAAGGACCGATGATACTGTCCGCTGCGGCTCGAAAAATGCAACAGAACCGTCCGGGGTCGGCGAGTTGCCGCCTGAAGATCAGCTGGCCTTCGCCTGTGGTTCCAACCTCATCATTATGGGATTACTCGGGCGCGTGGTGATAAGGGCTTGGGCCGATACTGGATGATCGGAGGTCAGCCGCAACCGGTACCGCGACGCCACCAACGTCAAAACCACTTGCATTTCCATCAGTGCCAAGTGGCTGCCGATGCAGGTGCGGGGTCCGGCGCCGAACGGCAGGTAGACGTACCGGGGCCGACCGGCCGAACGCGCTGACGTGAACCGGTCCGGGTCGAAGCGTTCGGGATCTTCCCACCAGGAGGGATGGCGATGCAGTACCCATGGCGGGATGAAGACGGTCGTTCCCTGTGGAATGGTATAACTATTCAGAGTATCCGCGTCGAGCGCCAGGCGATTGAAGCTCCAGACCGGCGGGTAGATCCGCACTGATTCCTGTGCCACTTGCCTTGCGTACCGCAGCCGGTTGAGATCCCCGGCGGTCGTCGGCGCGCTGCCGAGGGCAGCTGCTTCCGCCTCAAGCCGGTCGCGCGCTTCCGGATGCCGGTCGAGCAGATACCATGTCCACGTCAGGGCGTTGGCCGACGTCTCGTGTCCCGCCAGGAACAGGGTGATGACCTCGTCGCGCAGCGCCTTTTCGTCCATCGCCGCGCCGGTCTCCGGGTCGCGCGCCCTGAGCAGGGCATCAAGCATGTCGGCATCTCCCGCACCGGCTGCCGTGCGCTCCCGGATGAAGCGCAGAATGATGGTGTCGATCGTGGCCAGTGCTGCGCGGAAACGGCGGTGATTGGGGGTGGGGAGCTTGCCGGCCAGGGGGTTGAAGGTCCAGAACAGCGAGGCCGTGTATTCCTGGAGGATGGGAATGCACCGGATCACGTCCTCCGCAAGCGGACCGCCGCTCTTGCCGAATAGGGCACGGGTGATGACATCGAGCGCCAGTTGTCCCATCTGCGCACCGATGTCGACCGGAGTGCCGGATCGCGCCAGAACGTTCCAGCGCACCAGCATGTCTTCCACGGCAGCGGTCATGATCGGAATGAGACCATCCAGCTTGTCACGTTGGAAGATCGGCTGCATCATTCGCCGTTGCCGCGCCCACCGTTCGCCGTCCGCCGTGACGAGCCCTTCGCCGAGCATGAATTTCAGCCGGTCGGTCATGGGGCTGCGCCCGTAGTTGGTACTGTTCTCGATCAGAACGTGCCTGACGAGGTCAGGATGGGTGATCTGGACCGCCGGCCTGAGTCCTAAAGGCATCGCGACGATGTCGCCATGCGCCCGGCGCGCCTCCAGCATGAAGGACAACGCATCGCGCCGCAGTGCCGGAGCTGCACCGAGCACTGGCCAGACGGGAGGCCTGGGAATATCCCGGTAGCTTCGCGCTTCATTCGGTGCTTGGGCTGCGGAGTGACGGACCATGGGCGCCCCTTCCTCGTTGCAGGATCCGTGCGTGGCGTTTCTGCAGAGCGGTCCAGAGACTTCGATGAAGTCTGCTGCCTGACGGTAAATCTACCACAGGAATCCGCTGCTGGCTGATTTTGATTCCATCATTTACAACCTGTTTCGGCCCGAAGACGAGGGGCAATGGGAACATGGCAAGGTCAGGGAGATGATCAGGTTGCCATAGCGGGAGCCGGGATTTGATTTCGTTGACGGGCATGGCCCGATGCCATTTGGCGAAAATGTCCCATGCCAATGATCGGAGGCTCTTCCTGGGTTTCGGGGTGGTGGACGTTTGATCATGCGACCAAGGCGTCAATGAGGGCACCCAGCAGGGCTTTGCCACGTTGGCGGGTCCGGCGCGATACCGCTCTGTTCGCCTTGTGCTTGACCGGGCCGAGCATGGTGGCATCCTTCCCTCAGGTCCGAAGTCCGCACCCCTGTAACCCTTCTCCGGTGTCCAGGTTATTGGTGGCGGTACAGGCCTGCGCCCCACCCAGCCCTGGGACACCGCGGTGCACCGGCTCAACAGCCTCGCGGTGCCGCGGCCCGGCGGTGGCGCCTGGACCCGGGACAGCATCATCCGAGTCGCCTGCCGGCTGGCGCGCGATGACTTCATCGACGCGGACCTGCTGAAGGCCGCCCCGAAGAAGCGGGCCAGCGACGATCTCCTGACGGTCGTGGCCAGCATCGTCAAGGGCATGCGCCGGCGCAGGGAGGAGCCGACGCTGGCCAGGAACCTGCTCGGCCGCGCGTGAGCGAAAATACATTGACAGGGATCCGGGTACTTTGGTGTGACCACGGGACGATGCTGGACCGGCCGGCAACCAGCCCGTCCGATCGGTGCCTGCCTGGAGGCGGGTTCTGGAAAAACGGCCGGCTGGCGGTGCATCACCCTGCGCCGGGGACGGCAGCGTTTGAGATGCCGCAAGGCGACCTGACGGACAGCGCTGCATTCGGGGCGATGGCCAGAATGTCGAGACATCGTGCTGATGCGTGTTGAAGAAGGGATGTGCCGTTTGATGAAGCGTAATGAGCTGACGAAACTGGCCAAGCTCGTAGCTAAGGAGATCACGGCGGGGCAGCCTGGGGATTATTCACTGGCAGCCTCGCATCTGCTGGAGGCGAGCCCGGAGGTTGCCCTCGAGGTGATCGAACTGCTGCTGGAGGAAGGGCGCAGGAAGCGGCCGAACCAGAAACTCATCTCGGCCTGTGTATTCCTGTTCGGGCAGGCGCTGGAGTACCTGCGCTTCGGGGTCGAGGCAGGTCGCGGCGAAGCACGCTACCTGGTTGAGGCGGTGTCAGCCAGGCTGCTCGCCGCCGGACGTGAGGGCGAAGCGGAGCCGGGCCTGCTGCTCCTGCTCCTGGGCGAGTTCGCCACGGCGAAGCTCGAACCCGGCGAGCAACTCCGTACCCTCATGATCGAGTTGCTCGAGCGTAATACCGATCAGGTGATGGCCACAACCCACACCGGACGATGGCGGAATTCGCCGCCGATCTGGCGAAGAGCGTCAAGGGAGACGTCTTCGCCCTGCACGCCCATCTGGCCGAGACGGGCGCCGCATTCCCTGAGGACCATCGCGGCGCCATGGCGGCAATGCTGCTGCAGTCCGGTGAGCCGGTGGCCCGGGAGGCCGCGGTGGGCTGGCTGCTGGATCCGTCGGCCACGGTGCGGGTGAGCGTCGCCCGCAGTCTCGTGGAAGCGGCACCCCGGGGGCTGGTGTCGCCCATCATGCTGCGCCGGATGATCGCGGTCCGGAACTGGATGCCGGAGACAGGCGGTGGCCGGCCGACCCTGGATCAGGCTATCCAGGCCTGCCGCCGCAAAGGAGTGGAGTGCGCCTCCTGGCCCGAGGCCCAGGTGCGGGATGTCCTGGCATCGGGTGTCGATGGTTCGGGCGCGGTCAGCATTCTGGTGATCTGCCGGGAAGGGCGGCGGCATGCCCTCGGCACTGTGCTGCTCAAACATGGCATCGGGGTTCGGGATGCCTGGGCGCAGCATGGCATGGGCCGGGCCGAGGTCGAGGAAATTCTGCTCCAGGCCGGCGGCGGTGTCGACCAGTACGCAGTCGACCGCGAGTTCCTGGGCAGGGCGATCGCGCATTTTCTGGCGGTCGGTCTCGGGACCGGCACCCTGCCACCATTCGGGCTGGTGGACCTCCTGGAAACGGTGGGGCTGCACTCGGTCCAGCCGGAACTGCTGCCGACCGAAACACTGCTGACGATGCTGGAGCAGGGGATCGAACTGGAAGCGCGCAGGCCCGCCGCCCTGGACGAGCTGCTGAAGGAAGGGGGTGATCTTGCGGACGAGTACCCCTTCCTGGACAGCTGGTTCGAGGACGGCGATCAGGTACAGTCGCTGCTCGGCGGCAAGCGCCTGAGCAGGGCCAGGGGTGAAGCCGTGGTGCTGGAGCAGCTTCTCGAGCCGCAGCGGCGTCGCTGGACCGACCTCCTGGCCTGGACGGCTTTCCTGCTGAGCCGCAGCGACGAGGACGAGCGCTGGACGGAGTTCTGCGCGGCCGCCCGGGCGCTGGCGGAAGGCCGTGAGGTTGGTGACATCCCCGTCATGCGGTATGTTGCCGGGCAGACCGTGGCGGCACAGAAGCACCGGCAGCGGTGGCGGTAGCGAGCCTCACGGGCCGAAAGCGGAGACGTCAGACAAGCGGCCGTTGCATAATCGGCCCGATCGGAAGGGAAGGACGATGGTTGGCAGTCTTGAAGAGAAGATTCAGCAGCGCGCCTACGAGATCTGGGAACGGGCTGGACGTCCCGAGGGCCAGCAGGATGAACATTGGACCCGGGCCTGCCAGGAGATCGCGGCGGAAACCGGGGCTGAGACGGATTGCACCAGACGGCCCATGGCGTTCTGTGGCGAGGATGCGGCAGCCGCTGGTGACAACCGTTCAGCACAGGTCCGATCGGCGGGCCCGGACGGGATGCGCGATGCTCCACGCCGCCCCTGGGACAAGACCGACCAGAGTTCGGACGAGTCCTTCCCGGCCAGCGATCCTCCCGCCTACTGATCGGGATCGGCCAGGATCTGACGCGTCGATCCGCTGAAGGGTGGCTTTGCACCGGTTAGTCGAGCGGCTTCAGTAACCACTGCTTTCTTGGTGCCGTTCGGAAAGCCGGCAATCACGACGCCTCCAGACGACGACGTTCGGTCCTCGATCACGGGCGGACGTCATGGTTCCGGCAAGGGACCATGGAACGCATAACCGTAGAGTTCGGGGTAGTTTGGAGAGGCGCCCATGACGGAAAGGAACGAGGATAAAACCAGACGGATTGCGATCGAGCTTGACCGCCTTGATCAGGAGGTGCGCACGCTGCAGCGCCTTTTGGATGAGAGCGGGCTTGACCACCCCGGGGAGATGTCCCGGCGCCTGCGCTATCTTGCAACCAGCGCCGAGCGCGTTGCTGGTCTGGTGGAGCGAACCGGCAGTGCTGGATCGGGGGAGTGATCAGCGGCAAGCCCCTGTACCCTTCACGGGCCAAACGGTCGGCGGTACTGTAGCGCCGTTGACTGATCGGGCCAGTCCGTCGGGAGCAACCTTTTGCCCCCTGTGTTTTGAGCACCTGGGGGGGACGCGTGCCCCGGCGGCAGGCCGCGGCTGAGGCCCAGTGGGGAGTCAGCGCCAAGCGAGCGCCAGTACAGGGGTGGATCCAGGCTGCGGCGGCCCATGTGGATGGGAGCCCTTCGATGAGTGAGATGTTCGACTGGTATGTCGGCATCGACTGGGCGAGCGAGGTTCATCAGGTCTGCCTGGCCGATGATCGTGGCGTGGTGCGCGGGGAGCGCGCGGTGCGCCATGGTGGTGAGGAACTGGCCGCGTTGGCGGCCTGGCTGATCGCGACCACGGGCGCCGCTCCGGAGCGCATCGCCGTTGGCATCGAGTTGCCCCACGGCCCAGTCGTGGAAAGCTTGATGGAGCGTGGCTTTGCGGTTCATGCCCTCAATCCCAAGCAACTCGACCGCTTCCGGGACCGCTTTTCGGTTTCCGGGGCCAAGGACGACCGGCGCGATGCCCGGGTGCTGGGCGACAGCCTGCGCACCGACACCCGCTGTTTCCGACGCTTGAAGCGGGATGAGCCCAGGCTGATCGAACTGCGCGAAAGATTGCGCATGACCGAGGAGTGCAAGCACGAGCGCGTTCGCCTGACCAACCGCATGCGCGAGCAGCTCTGGCGCTATTACCCGCAGATCCTGGAGTTGTCCGACGACCTGTCGGCGGCATGGTTTCTGGATCTGTGGGCGCTGGCGCCAACACCGGCCAAGGCGCTCCGGGTGCGCGAGAGCACGATCGCCAAGCTGCTGAGGAAGCACCGGGTCCGCCGGTTCGACGCCGCCGAGGTGATGCGGCGCCTGCGTCGCCCGGCGCTGACGGTGGCGCCCGGCACGGTCGAGGCGGCGAGCGCCCATGTCGGCGCTTTGCGCGACCGGCTGCGCCTCGTCACCCGCCAGATCACGGCGGCCGAGCGGCGGGTCGACCAGATCCTGACCGAGTTGGCGGCCTCTCCGGAGGAACCGGAGGCGGCGCCGGGGCAATCGCCACAGCAGAGCGACGTGACGATCCTGCGCTCCTTGCCGGGGGTCGGGAGGATCGTCTGCGCCACTCTGCTGGTCGAGGCCGGGGGGCCTCTGAAGGCGGGTGACCATCAGGCTCTGCGGGCGCTGGCCGGCGTGGCGCCGGTGACCCGGCGCAGCGGCAAGAGCTGCGTCGTGCTGATGCGTCAGGCCTGCAGCCAGCGTCTGCGCGACGCAGTCTATCACTGGAGCCGTGTCGCGGTCCAATGCGACGCCACCTGCAAGGCGCGCTATCAGGCCCTGCGCCAAGCCGGCCACAGTCATGGCCGGGCGCTACGCACGGTCGGCGACCGGCTGCTGGAAACCGCTTGCGCCATGATGCGCAGCCGCAGCCTTTACGATCCTCAGCGCACCGCAAGGGAGCCTCAAGCCGCCTGAACGGAACGCGCGACAACTGAACAGACGGTGGCTCCGCCCCTTACATCCGATGGAGGCGGAGCTTCCGGCGGAACGGCGCGGGTCAAGCCCATGCCGCCTTTGGCGGTGGCCCAAAGGGCCAGGCTGTGTGCTGGGCATGCCCAGCAGCTTGTGGGGGTGAAAGTCCCCCGTACAACCTGATGGAGGTGAAGTACGAGCGAAGCGCAAGGGCGGAACCGCGAGGGACCGTCTGAAGGAAGCGTGGAGCGAAATCGCGACCCGACGAACAGGAATCGGATCTGAGGCAGGTATGGTCGGACGAGCGGGCAGCCAGTCGCGAAGTCCATATCCATCAAGGGCCATGGCTGTAAATCCGGCGGGGCTGCGAGGAAAGCTGCGGAGCTTACCCCAGGAGATCTGCACCGTGTCCGTCAGGACTGAGGGCGTCGCAAGGCTCCCCGAGCGCGGTGCAGAAGTCAGCAGAAGGCGTAGTAGGCCGGCTTGCCGGCTGAAGGCCTGAACGGTCCCCGAGAGGGGGTGAAGGAAAGGGCGAGTAGATCGGGTGTCTCATGAGCACAGCGCAGCCGCCATACCAACTCGAGTGTGATCAGGGCGATGCCCGGCCCCGAAAGCCCGGCAGTGAACGAACGACTCATGGAGGAGATCTGTGCACCGGACAACATGGAAGCAGCGATCCGGGCGGTGGTCCGCAACAAGGGGGCAGCCGGTATTGACGGGATCACCGTCAAGCAGTTGCCGGCTGTTCTCGCGGCGTGCTGGCCGGAGGTCGAAGGGCAGCTGCTCCAGGGGCGCTACCAGCCGCAACCGGTTCGACGGGTGGAAATCCCCAAGCCGGCCGGCGGGACGCGCAACCTCGGCATTCCTTGCGCGATCGACCGCGTGATCCAGCAGGCCATCCTGCAGCGGCTCCAGCCACTGTGGGACCCGACATTCAGCGAGCACAGCTACGGTTTCCGGCCGGGCCGCTCCGCGCACCAAGCGGTGGCGCAGGCGCAAGCCTATGTCATCGAAGGCTACCACTTTGTCGTAGACCTCGATCTGGCGAAATTTTTCGACCGGGTCCACCACGACAGACTGATGGCCGCCGTGGCGGCGCGGATCTCCGACCGGCGGGTACTCCGGGTTATCCGGGCCTACCTGACGGCCGGAGTGCTCAGGGGCGGGCTCTTCGAAGAAAGCCGCGAAGGCGTTCCGCAAGGCGGTCCGCTCTCGCCCTTGCTGTCGAATCTCGTGCTGGATGAGCTGGATCGCGAGTTGGAGCGCCGGGGCCACCGGTTCGTGCGGTACGCCGATGATTGCAACATCTACGTCCGCAGCGAAAAGGCCGGCCAGCGGGTCATGGCGAGCCTGACCCGCTTCATTGAACGGCGCCTCAAGCTTCAGGTCAACGCGGATAAGAGTGCCGTTGCCCGACCGTGGGAGCGCTCGTTTCTTGGCTTCACAGTCAGGAACGACCGGGCATTCCGGCGGTGCATCAGCGCTAAGGCGATCACCCGGTTCAAGGACCGGGTGCGCGTCCTGACGCGCCGACACAGGGGCATTCCCGTGGAGCGGATGATTGCAGACCTGGCTCCAATCCTGCGGGGTTGGGCCGGGTACTTCGGCTTCAGCCAGCTCTCCGAGTTGCAAGCCCTGGACGGGTGGATCCGCCGACGCCTGCGCTGCGTCGCGTGGGTCCAGTGGAAGACGCGGCGTCGGCGCTACCAGGAACTGCGGCGTCTCGGGGTGTCCGAGAAGGCGGCCAGCGAACTCGTCTGGAGCCCCAAGGGACCCTGGCGGCTCAGTTCCACCCACGCCCTGCACCGCGCCTACTCCAACGCCCGCTTCCGGAACCTGGGCCTGCCCTCGATGGCGACGTCGTTCACCGCTTAATCCGCCGAACCGCCATGGTACGGACCCGTATGCCCGGTGGTGTGGGAGGGGTGGCACCGCGAGGCGCCCCCCTATCCCGATTGACGCGCGTCGGGCCGTCGGAAATCATAACCATCGGATGTAGGGGGCACCCGTCAGCTCTACTCAGCCCCTTGACAACCGGTGGGGACGTCCCTCCCGATCCCGGAATTCCTCCAGCGAGAGGTGAAAACGGCAACGATTGCCCTGGGGATCGGTGAGAAATCCGGCTGGCGTGGCTGGTGCCGGCACGGCATGATCCGACCTCCGACAACCAGGAGCCGCCCATCCGTGCAGAACCTACCGGTCACCCATGACGCCTTTTTCCGGGCGCTGATGGACGAGCCCGGCGTGGCCGCGGCCGTGCTGCGCGAACACCTGCCGGCCGAGGTGGCGGCGCTGCTGGCGCCGGACGCGCCGGAGCTGCTCGATGCCCACTTCGTCGCGGCCCACCTGCGCCACAGCCAGGCCGACCGGCTCTACCGGGCCCGGACCCTGGCCGGCGGCGAGCTCTACATCTACGTGCTGCTGGAACACAAGAGCGCACCGGACCCGGAGGTCGGGGTCCAGCTGCTGGGCTACCTGGCCGAGATCTGGCGCCGGCTGGACCGGCAACGGCTGGAGCAGGGCGGGGCGGTGGGCAGCGAGCGCCCGCCGATCGTGCCGCTGGTGATCTACCATGGTGCCCGGGAGTGGACCGTGCCGCTGTCGTTCGGCGAGACGGTGGCAGCATATCCGGCGCTGCGGCCCTACCTGCCGGACTTCCGCTACGCCCTGCTCGACCTCGGGCGGGTGCCGGACGAGCAGCTGTCCGATCAGCGGGTGGCGCGCGGTGGGCTGCGGGTGCTGAAGTACAGCTACCGGCCGGACGGGCAGGGGGCGGCGGTGCTGGCGGCGGTCGACGATCTGCTGGGTAGCGGAATCCTGGTCAGTGCGTTCATATATATCAACTGGGCGTACGATGCGGTCGACCGCCGGGTGATCGAGGGGGCGCTGGCCCGGGCGCCGGATGAGCAGAGGGAGGCGGTGATGTCGGTCATGGCGCAGGAACGCGAACAGGGGCGCATTGAAGGTGAGGCCCGGGGAAAAGCCAGAGGTAAAGCCGAGACGTTGCTCCGGTTGCTTGAGCGACGCTTCCACGGTGTTCCGGAGCCCTACCGTGCCCGGGTGCAGGCGGCTGACGTGGAGCAGCTGGACGCTTGGATTGACGTGGTGCTTGATGCCGAAAACATTGACACCGTTTTCGGCAGACCGGCAGCCCATTGATCCTGTCAGCTGTCTCGGCACACGGTTCGAGAAAAACGAAGGCGAGGGCGCTCGTCCAACCGAATTGGGACAGCCGATGGCTGCCTGTCGTGATGAGATGCGGGCAGACGGAAGTAGATCTGCTGACGCTGGAGCTTTGAGGCGGTGACCCCTGTCCTGGAGAGCCTCGCGCGGCAGGGTGCCGGCGAGATGCTGGTCGGTACGGTCGAGCGGGTGACCTTCCACAATGCCGAGACCGGCTTCTGCGTCCTGCGCGTCCAGGTGCGGGGGCGCCGCGAGCTGACCACCGTGGTGGGCCGGGCGGCGGCGATCACCCCGGGCGAGCGGATCCAGGCCACCGGCCAGTGGATCAACGACCGCAGCCACGGCCTGCAGTTCCAGGCTTCCTTCCTGAACTCGGCCCCGCCCGCTTCCTCCGAGGGCATTGAGAAGTACCTGTCCTCTGGCCTGATCCGCGGCATCGGTCCGATCCATGCCCGCAAGCTGATCGCTGCCTTCGGCGATGCCGTGTTCGAGGTCATCGAGACCGAGCCCGGGCGGCTGCGTCAGGTGCCCGGCATCGGGCCGCAGCGCGCCCGCCAGATCATCGAGGGCTGGGCCGAGCAGCGCGCCGTGCGCGAGATCATGATCTTCCTGCACGAGCACCGGATCAGCACCGCAAGGAGCGTCCGGATCTACCGGCTCTACGGCAGCGACGCGATCCGCCTGATCACCGAGAACCCGTACCGCCTCGCCCGGGATGTACGCGGCATCGGCTTCCTGTCGGCCGACCGGATCGCCGCCGCCTTCGGCATCGCCCGGGACTCGCCGCTGCGCATCCGGGCCGGCCTGTCGCATGTCCTCTCCGGGGCCATGGCTGAGGGGCACTGCGGCCTGCCACGTGCCGAGCTGATCGAGACTGCCGCCAAGGTGCTGGAGGTGGAGACCGGGCTGGTCGGGCAGGGCCTTGCCGAGGAGGTCGCGGAAGGCACCCTGGTCGAGGACACGATCGGCGGTCAGCCGGCGGTGTTCCTGGGCTGGCTGTTCCACTCCGAGCGCAACATCGCCGGGCGGCTCAGTGCCCTGTGTGCCGGCCCGCTGCCCTGGTCCGGGATCGATGTCGCCCGGGCGATCCCGTGGGTCGAGGCGCGGGCCGGCATCTCGCTGGCGCCGAGCCAGGCGGCCGCCCTGCGCCAGGCGCTGCGCGCCAAGGTCCTGGTCATCACCGGCGGCCCCGGCGTCGGCAAGACAACGCTGGTCAACAGCATCATCAGAATACTCACTGCCAAGGGTGTCCGCATCCTGCTGGCGGCGCCCACCGGCCGGGCGGCCAAACGGATGACCGAGGCAACCGGGCTGGAGGCCAGGACCCTGCACCGGCTGCTCGAGGTCGATCCGCGCACCGGCGGCTTCAAGCGCGCCGAGGAGACCCCGCTGGATGGCGACCTGCTGGTGGTCGATGAGGCCTCGATGGTCGATGTCCCGCTGATGTACGCGCTGCTCAAAGCCGTGCCGCCCGGCATGGCGCTGCTGCTGGTCGGCGACGTGGACCAGCTGCCCAGTGTCGGGCCGGGACGGGTGCTGGGCGACATCATCGACGGCGGCGTCGTGCCGGTGGTCCGGCTGACCGAGGTGTTCCGGCAGGCGGCGAACAGCCGGATCATCACCAACGCCCACCGCATCAACACCGGCAAGCTGCCGCTGCTGCCGGGCCGGGGAGAGACCAGCGACTTCCACTGGCTCGACGCCGACACGCCCGAGCAGGCCGTGCGCGCGGTCGTCCACCTGGTCGCCCGGCACCTGCCGCGCCGGCAGGGCTACGACCCGATCCGCGACATCCAGGTACTGTGCCCGATGAACGTCGGGTCGGTTGGCGCCCGCTCGCTTAACATCGAGCTGCAGCGGGCGATCAACCCGCCGGGCGCGGTGCGGGTGGAGCGGTTCGGCTTCACCTTCAGCATGGGTGACAAGGTGATGCAGATCGTCAACGACTATGACAAGGAGGTCTACAACGGCGACATCGGCCGGGTCGCTTCGGTTGATCCGGACCGGGCGGAACTGGTGATCCGCTTCGACGAGCGCGACGTCCCTTATCGTTTCGAGGAGCTGGACCAGGTGGTGCTCGCCTACGCCACGACGATCCACAAGAGCCAGGGATCGGAGTACCCGGTCGTGGTGATCCCGGTGATGCTGCAGCACCTGGCCATGCTGCACCGGAACCTGCTCTACACCGGCGTCACCCGGGGCAAGCGCCTGGTCATCCTGGTCGGCGAGAAGCGGGCCTGCGCGGTGGCGGTCTACGGCACCATGACCAAGTCCCGGCACACCAAGCTCGGCGAGTGGGTGCTCTGGTGCATGGAGGCCGACGAACACGGATTTCTCCCTGATTCGTTGATCTTCAAGCGGCGCGGACAGAGTTCGGGCGTCCGAAGTCGAACATGCGGTTGAGAACGGTGACGGCGATCCTGGTTTCGACCTCCTGCGACGGCCGGCCATGGGAGCGCAAGGTGTTGCCGATGATGCGCTTGTATCGACTCATCGTTCCCTCCGCCCCGGCCCTCGCATTGTAGCCCAGGGCTGTTCAGTTCTCGCTATGAGAAGCGATACGCGAGCGCGTTGTTGAAGTTGAGCGCATTGACATAGAGTTCGCGGGCGATGTTTTCGACGCCGTTGGCGCGCAGGATGTTGATCGCGAAGCTGCGGAAGCGGGCGAAGTGTAGGGGCTTGATGCGGGTCCGGCACCTGTCTTCGCCGAACGTGACGTCGCGCACATAATGGCTCCGATTTTCTATTGCCCAGTGGTTTCGGATCGCCTGGCTGAACGTTTTGGCGTCGAGTTTGATCTGGCAGGCGTAGAACGAAACTTCCTCGGTTGCCTTCCAGAAGCCGGATCTGGTGTCCTTGTGCCAAGTCAGGCGCGAGACCCGGGCAGCTTGGACGATCAGGCCGTCCCACTGGGCATCGAGTTTGTCCGGAACGTCGAAGGTCTCGATCTCGCGGGTTTCATGACGGCCATGGCTTTTGGGATCAACGCTCTCGAAGCGCTCGACCGGCGGCTGCTCGGCGGCGATCTCCTGGAGCGTGGCCAGCAAGCCCGGCTGGTTGGCCTTGACCTGGGCGAGCAGCGCGTTGCCGCTGTCGCGGGCTGCTTCAAAGGTTTTTTTGGCAATGCAGGGCGTCGGCCGTGAACAGCACACCGCTCAGGCCCAGCTCGGCGATCATCTGCTGGGCAGCCGGAATTTCATTGCTCTTGACGTCGATTTCGGTGTGCGCCAGCAGGATCGCGGCAGCCGAGGCGAAGGCGCTCAGCGCCTGGGCCGCCTTTTGGTCGTTGAGATGGTCGAAGCTGCCCTTCAGGGTCTTGCCGTCGAGCGCCACGACCGGCATCCGGCCCGGTTCCGCCGGCGGCAACAGGTCCCGGGCGTGTTGGCGAAAAGCCTCTTCCAGGGCGTCGCGGTCAAGCATCTGCAGGACAGTACGCAGCGTGTTGAGCGACGGCGCTCGCTTCAGGGTACAGCCGAACAGGGCGTTGAGGACGATCCGGCGTTGCTCCAGGAAGCAGATGATGTGGCGGTACGAGGTCGCGCCGGACAGCAGCGCCAGCACGGTGAACAGCAGCAACGGCGCCAGCGGATAGCGCTTGCCCTCCGCGCGTCGTGGATCGGGAACCTCGCTCAACGCATCGAGAAGCCGGCCGAACGGTACCATGGCAAACCCCCAGGGTCAGGAATTGCCGATCAAGGATTCACACATTCGTGCCCGATGGTAGACTCTTTCTACGCGGCATCACGCCCCATCAGGACTCGCTTTGCGCGATCCAGGCACCCAGCGGGGGGAGAACTGAACAGCCCTGCATTGTAGCCCGAGGTTTTTTGCCAACCCATCCGGCCCTGTTCGGCAATGGCCTGGATATGGCGATCGCGCTGGGTTGGGTCGGTTTCGGCCGTGGCGCTGAGCACGGCCGTCGTTCGTGGCGGCACAACAACCGCGGCTTCTGGAGAGTGTTCGGCCACGGTAGCGTAAACATTGTCCTGGTCATAGGCGCCGTCGGCAGTGAGTGTGGCGAGGGGCGCTTCGACCTGGTCGAGCAAGGCCCCGAGTGCATATGTTCACGAATCCGACCGGCATTTTCATCAATCCGGCCACCTGCGCTTCAACCATGGCAGGCACTTCGCGAGGGCGACGGCTGGCCCCGCCCCATGGGGCGGGGCCAGCCGTGGGCGTCTGACGTAAGTTCACTTTACGGTTGTTTTCTCGAGGTGGGAAGCGGGTTGATCGATGGCGCTGCCGGAAGGGGCGGTGCCACCGCGAGCGGGTTTGCGCAGGGAGTCGCCCTGAAGTTCAACCCGGTAGGCGGCGTGAACAATGCGGTCCAGTATCGCTTCGGAGTAAGTGGAATCCCCGATCGCCCGATGCCAGCTGGTCAGGGGGATTTGGGAGGCCAGGATGATCGAGCCGCGGTCATGGCGGTCATCGACGATCTCCATCAGGTCCCGGCGCTGGGGCGCGGTCAGCTCACTCATCATCCAGTCGTCGAGGATCAGGAGATCGACCCTGGCAAGCCGCCGCATCAGAGCCCCGGCTCCCGAGCCCAGGCGCGCCGTCGCGATATCGTCCAGCAGGCGCGACAGCCGGGTGTAGAGCACGCTGAAGCCTTCCCGCGCCGCCTGATTACCCAGGGCACACGCGATCCAGGTCTTGCCCGTGCCGGTCGCCCCGGTCAGCATCAGGTGACGGTGCTGGCATATCCAGCGGCAGGTGAACAGATCGCGGATCAGCCCCTTGTCCAGGCCGCGGCTCGCCTTCAGGTCCAGGTTCTCGAAGCAGGCCGCCTGCCGCAGGCGGGCGCGCTTGAGCCGCATCTCCACAGCGGTGTTGGCCCGGTCAGCCGTCTCACGCTCGATCAGCAGGGCGAGCTGATCATCGAAGTCGAGCCGGCCGCGGTCGTCCAGCCCCGTCAACTCCTGCAACGCCCGGACCATGCCGAACAGGCGCAGGGACTTGAGCTTTTCCAGGTTGGCGTGATGCATGGTTTCTCTCCGGGACGTCAGTGATAGTAGACCGGGCCGCGCAGGTTGGCATGGGGACCGAGCCCGCCGGCGGGATCCTCCAGAGCTTGGACCTGGCCCTTGGCCAGCAGGTGCTGGACGAAGCGGCAGGAGCGCACGTTGGCGCTCAGCGCCGCCGTCGCGGCGGCCTGCAGAGCCACGGTCCCGTGCAGCCGGCCCAGTCGCAGCAGGCCGGCGACCTGACGCGCGGCCTGGTCGGGATGATCGGCATCGGCGAAGATCCTGTCGGCCAGCAGCCCGAGCGCGCCGCCGAGACCGGCGGCCTCGGCCCGGACCGCCTCCGGGGTCAGGAGCGCCGCGGCGCGGTGATTGGGCGGCCGGTGCTCGTCGAGCGTCACCGTCCCCCGCCCCGGTTCGCCATCCTGCCGGGCATGGGCCGCAACCCGCTCGCCCTTGTGGAAGATGCTGACCAGACTGACCGTGCAGAACACATCGACGTGCTTGCCGATCAGCCGGTAGGGCGCCGAGTAGGCCACGCCCTCGATGCTGACGTGATAGTCGGGTGCCAGCTTGTAACGGGACCAGCGGCCGATCACGAAGGGCTCGGCCGGAAGCGGTTTCAGCAGCGGCTTCTCGCGGTCCTCGAACAGCCTGCGCCGGGTCAGCGTCCTGTCGGTCGTCAACGGCCGCGCGTTGACTGCGGCGACCAGCTCCCGGATCGCCGCGTTGGCCTCGTCCAGCGTGAAGAACACGCGATTGCGCAGCGCCGCCAGCACTCTGGTTTCGACAACCTGCACGCCCTTTTCGGCGCTGGCCTTGTCTCTTGGGCGACGGACCCGCGTCGGAACAACACCGGTGCCGTAATGGCGCGCCAGCTCGTGATATGAGCGGTTGACCACCGGATCGTAGAAGCTGGCATGGGTGATGCCGGTCTTGAGATTGTCCGGGACGAGTTTCGGCACGACGCCGTCAAGGTGGGTGAACATCCGGACGTGGCTGGCCAGCCAGTCCTCGGCCGTCTGGGTCCACGTTACCTCGGCGTAGAGGTAGCCGGAGAACGGCAGGCAGCCGACGAAGACGCTGGCCTGGCGCGGACTTGGTCAGTTTCCCCGGTTGGCGGGTGTTGCGAGCTGACATGAAGGCTTCCCTTGATGAGGGTCGGCATGGTTGGCTTACGGCATGTCAGTGCCGCCGCCTCCAGACCTGGACGCCCTGTCCCTCGACGAGCTGAAGAAGCTGGTCGTCCAGCTTTTGATCGAGGTGACAGCGCTGCGCGAGGAGAACCAGCAGCTGGGCGCGGAGAACGCTCGACTGAAGGATCTGCCGAAGAAACCGAAGCTGACGCCGGGCGGCATGGACAAGGCGACGGAACCGGATAAACGAGCCAGGACCAAGGAAGCACCCCGGCAGCGGCGCAAACGGCAGAGTGGCCGACGCACCCCGCCGGTGACGACGGAGCGAACCCTGGTCATCGAGGTCCCATCCGGCTCGCGGCGCCGCGGCTTCGAGAACTATACGGTGCAGGATCTGCTCCTGGCGCCACAGGTCATCCGCTTCCGCCGCGAACGCTGGGTGACACCGGACGGCCAGGAGATCACAGCACCGCTGCCGCCTGAGGTGAGCGGCCACTTCGGCCCCGGGATCGTGCGCTATGTCCTGATGCAGCATGTCCAAGGGCAGGTGACGGTGGAGCGCCTGCGCGCCCAGCTGAAGAGCTTGGGCGTGCGCATCTCGGAGGGCCAGATCATCACCATCCTGACGGCCAACAAGGATGCCTTTCACGCCGAGAAGGACGCCATCCTGGAAGCTGGGCTGGCGAGTGCCGCCTGGGTGACGGTCGATGACACAGCGGCTCGCCACGCCGGGCGCGATGAATACACCACCCACATCGGCAATGACCGTTTCGCCTGGTTCGCCACCCGGCCATCAAAGAGCCGCCTGAACTTCCTCGACCTGCTCCGTGCCGGCGACCCTGTCTATGTGATCAACACCGCGGCGCTGGCCTACCTGATCGAACACGGCGTGCCGGAAAGCATCGTCGCCGCTCTGCTCGCCGCTGGATCCCGAAGCTTTGACGATGATGCGGCGTGGCGGGTCCACCTGGACAGCTTCGGCCTCGGCGCCGGTCAGCGTCGGCGGGTCACCGAGGCCGCCATGGTCGGCGCCATCGTCGCCCGCGGCCTGCTGACCGACACCGTGATCGTCTCCGATGATGCGGGTCAGTTCGATGTTTTCCAGCACGCCCTGTGCTGGATCCATGCCGAGCGCCATCTCCGCCGCATCGTCTGCGTCACCGACGAGCAGCACCGCCTGGTCGATGTACAGCGCCAGCTGGTCTGGTGGTTCTACGCTGATCTCAAGCTCTACAAGGACGACCCGACCGCCATACGCCGCACGGCCCTGCGGGCACGCTTCGACCGGATCTTCGGCCGGATCACCGGCTTCACCGAACTCGACGACACAGTTAGCCGCCTTCACGCCAACAAGAATGAGTTGCTCCTGGTGCTCGACCGGCCCAACATCCCGCTGCATACCAATGGCTCGGAGAACGACGTCCGCAGCTTCGTCACCAAACGCAAAGTCTCCGGCGAGACCCGCTCCGCGGCCGGCAAGCAGGCCCGGGACACCTTCCTCAGCCTGCTGAAAACCTGCTCCAAGCTCGCCATCTCGTTCTGGGACTACCTGGGAGCCAGGCTCAAAATACCGGACGCCGATCGCGTGCCCTGGCTCCCCGATCTCATCCGGCAGAACGTTCCGGCATAGACCAGCTCAGAACGCCGTGACCGCTATCTGCCGGCGAAACTGACCAAGTCCCCTGGCGCGGCCCCTCGGCCGTGCTGATGGTCAGCGTCATACCGGCGTAATCCACCTCGCACGCCGCCCCCGGGGCATGCTCCCGCCGCATCCGCGGTTCGGCGCCGGCGCTGGTGTGGTCCAGGAAGTGGCGCCGGAACTGGCTGTAGCTGTAGCCGTCCCGGTGCTGCTGGCGGTATTCTTCCCAGACCAGCATCAGGGTGACGCCGCGCTTGCCAAGCTCGGCCGAGACCCACGCCCAGTCCGGCATCGGCCGCTGTTCGGGCGGAGCGGCCCGCTGAAACAGCAGCGCCTCCACCGCTTCCTCGCTCATCCCGGCGACATCGGCGTAGCGCAGCCCGGCAGCATCGGCTCGCGCCAGGTAGTCGCCCACCGTCGTCTTCGGCATGCGGATCGACTGCGCGATCTGCCGCTTCGAATAGCCCAGTTCGTGGGCCAGCCTCAGAAGTTCCTTCACTCGTCGCATGTCTGACCTTTCCCGCGGCACGCCTCGCCCCCTGGACTGGACCAAAGGGGACAATCATACCGCGCCTGTGAGGTCAGACGCCCAACTCGCCTTTCACGGGTGCTGTCCGGGCTGAAAACGGGTGGCCGAAATCATGAAAACGGTTGTCCGGTTTCGATGAACATCGGTGTCCGGTTTCCATGAACACAACTGGCCGAAATCGATGAAAATATGCAACCACCAGTGTCCTGGATCGTCGGCTCAGGGTGCTATGGTCCGGCACCGGCAGATCCAGCCCCATCAACTCGAGCAACGAGCCGACCAACCCCTCGGTCTGGCGCAGCGGCTGGTGAAACACTGTCCTCAGGATCAGCGACGTCTCGATGGCAAGATCCGAGTAGCGCGCCTGGCCGCCCGGTGTGGTCCGCGGCGCCGCTCGCCAGGCTGTGACCGCCTCCTCGGTGAACCAGATCGTCAGCGAGCCGCGCTGGCGCAGGCCAGCCTCGTAGGCCTTCCAGTTCGTCACCCTGTAGCAGGTCCTCGGAATCCGATGGCGACGGTCGGCATTGTATTTGTGCGGCATGGTCAGACGAGACGATCAGGAAGGGGCAGGTTCCCTACCGAGTCCAGTCCGCCCAGGCAACCGCGGCATCCATGCACCATCTATGGACGGCCCCCCGCCTTGTTTCCTGCAGCGTTCAGACGTAGGGAGTCGGTTGCTGCCATCTATCCGGCCTGTTGTGCAGCTTTCAGGCTGCTGGCCCTGATGAAGATCCGCGGATCGACGCCCAATCAACGCAGCGAGCTCGGTGGCTCATTGGTGCACACGGGTTTGGCCGATCCCGGTCCGACCTGTGGTGTCATCACGCCGTCAGTCGCCCTCGCAAACCGAAGGAGAGCCTGATGTGCCGCCCTCGGCGCCGTGACGGCTGCCGAGCCCGCAGCGCTGTCTCATCCTGTTCTTTCTCCTGATCCCAACCTCTTTGTTCGATCGGCGGAACCACCTCTCCGTCCCGACCTGTCTTTTTCAGGAGCGCCGCGCGCAGCGAACGGCAAGGCTGGCCCGTCAGGGCCACCGCCGGAGGCGGCTTGGCCTTGCCGGAGCGAGCACGGTGCTATTCTGCCGCTGGTCGGGATGGCCGCTGTGAAGGATGCGCTCATGGCCGCCTCAAGCCGAAGCCGATTCAGCCGTCACGGCAGGCTTGCGGTAATCCTCGCCGCGCGCCATCACCGCCCAGGCAATCCGGGCCAGCTTGTTGGCCAGCGCCACCGCCGCGACGTTGAAGGGCCGCCGCTTCAGCAATCCGGCAAGCCAGTGCGACGTCGTGCCATGCTAGCGCATTACCGCCCGCGCGCCATGCACCAGCAGCCGGCGCAGATAACCGTCGCCCGCCTTGGAGATGCCGCCCAGGCGCTCCTTGCCGCCGCTCGAATTCTGGCGCGGCACCAGGCCGAGCCAGGCCGCCAGATGGCGGCCGGACTCGAAGACTGTGGCGTCGCCGACTGTCGCCGTCAGTGCTGTCGCAGTGATCGGGCCGATCCCGGGAACCGTCATCAGCCGCTGACACACCTCGTCCGCCTGAGCCTGTTCGGCCAGTCGGGCGTCCAGTTCCTCGATCCGGCGTTCGGTGTCGCGCAGTTGGTCGACAAGACTCTGAAGAACGCTTCGTGCCAGAACGGGAACCCGGGTGTCCTCCAGGTCGGCCACCACGGCGGTCAGCTGCACGACCTTGCCGGCGCCCTGGGGTGCGATGATGCCGAACTCGGCAAGGTGAGCGCGCAGCGCGTTGATCAGTTGCGTCTTCTGGGCGACCAGCGTCTCGCGCACCCGGTGGATCGCCAGGGTGCTTTGCTGCTCCTCGCTCTTGACCGCGACGAACCGCATGCTCGGCCGCTGCACCGCCTCGCAGATCGCCTCGGCGTCGGCCCGGTCATTCTTCTGGCGCTTGACGTAGGGCTTGACGTACTGCGGCGCCATCAGGCGCACCGTGTGACCGAGCCGGGTAAGTTCCCGTGCCCAGAAATGCGACCCGGCACAGGCCTCCATCCCAACCACGCACGGCGCCAAGTTGGCGAAGAACGCCAGCACCGCGTCCCGCCGCAGACGCTTCGTCACAACCACCTTGCCCTGGCCATCAACACCGTGAACCTGAAACACCGACTTCGCCAGATCGAGACCGATGAACGCTGCCGACATCGCACCATCTCCCTGATGAAAAACGTCCTGTCCGTCATATGGCGCTGCCGCGCCGGAAACGGGGGGTCGTCCATCTCATCAACGCACCTGGCCGCGCTGCTCGGCAAGGACGCGCCCAATCTGTCGCCGGCGGTCATTTCCCGGCTGAAGGAGAGCTGGGCGGAAGATTACGCGCGCTGGCAACGGCGGGACCTGTCGGCCCGGCGCTATGTTTATGTCTGGGCCGACGGCGTCTACCTCCAGGCCCGTATGGAACCCACCGCCGAGTGCATGCTGGTGATGATCGGCGCCACGCCGGAAGGTAAAAAGGAGCTGATCGGCTTCCAGGTCGGCGTTCGCGAGAGCGCCCAGAGCTGGCGCGAACTGCTGATCGATCTGAAGGCCCGTGGGCTCACGATCGCTCCCGAACTGGCGGTCGCCGACGGCGCCTTGGGGTTCTGGAAGGCGCTCGACGAGGTCTTCCCCGGCACACGGCACCAGCGGTGCTGGTTTCACAAAAGTGCCAATGTTCTCAACAGGGTGGCGAAATCGCTCCAGCCCGCGGTCAAGCAGGACCTGCGGGAGATCTGGATGGCGCCCGACCTCAAGGCGGCGGAGCATGCCCTTGATACCTTCGAGAAGAAGTACGGCGCCAAGTACTCCGGTGCCGTCGAGTGTCTGACCAAGGACCGTGATGCCCTGCTGGCGTTCTACAGCTTCCCGGCCGAGCACTGGGATCATGTCCGGACCACGAACCCCATAGAAAGCGTGTTCGCCACGGTCCGGCACCGAACGATCCGCACCAAGGGCGCGCTCTCGCAGGACACCGCCAAGCTCATGGTCTTCAAGCTGATCTCGGCAGCATCCAGAACCTGGCGGCGACTTCAGGGCGAAAACCAGTTGCCCAAAATCATTCAAGGCGTCAAATTCCGCGACGGCATCGAGGTCAGCGTGCCGACATCACAGAGCGCCGCCTGAACACCTCGTCACCCAAATTCCGCTATAGCTCCCTTCCGGCGCCAGGTGCGCAGATGATAGTAGACATCCTCCCACGGCGGGAGATCGTGAGGCATCATGCGCCAGGGGATACCACCCCGCAGAACATAGAAGCAGCCATCAACTATCCGCCGTAGACTGTAGTGCCGCTGGCCACGCCGTCCATGGCTGCGCTCAAGCAACGGCCTGATCAGTTCCCATTGCTGATCCGTCAGATCCGTTGGGTAAGGTTTGTCCGTCATCGCGCATCCTCCTGGATCCCGCGCCACCCCTTATCAGATCAACAATTCATCAACCTTAAGCCTCACGCCTCCTCGCCACTCAAATTTAGCGCATCTTCAGCTCAACATCCTCTAAGCCCTGGCGCGTCGCCTCCGCGCCGGGGATCTTTTCTTTATGACACTATGATGAAAAGCCATAAGGAATTGTTACGAATGAAGGCTAAAGCTTAGTTGGTGTGTTATGGAAGACCGGACACAACGAATCATAGATGAGCTAAAAGTAGTTGCGTCTGAAACATCAGACCCCGCAAAGCAACAGGAGATTCTGAGGATCATTACCCGCCTGTCCACCCCCAATGAGTGGCGCGATGAGGAAGAACTGGCGCTCATCCGATTTAGGTACAGCATTGATTGATAGCGTTATGATGCACCGCAAAATCGCTATTTATGATTGCAGGTGAGAGGAGTAGCCTTATGCCCAAGTGGAAACATCAGGGTTTTGACTAGTTGAGGACTCCGCCATGCAGGATCACGTCCGCCAAGCCCTCGCCGACTTAATCTCTTTGAGCCAGACTCTGAGCGGTTCTGAACAGGAGCGCATTCTCGAAACGATAGAACGCTTTAAGGATTTTGACGAACAAGACGATTATGCCCTTCGTTTATACGAGGCACTTTCTTCCGAAGGAAAATACCGTTAAGCCTAATTGGCTTATCGATATGGTTAATTTATGCAAGCTTCACCACAGTGACAGCCTGTGGTTCTCACAAAATCCGGACTGCCCGCACGACAGCTCGTGCGGGCCTTTCTTCCAGAACTCCGTGGCGGCACGAGGCATGGTTAACCGCTCGTTAACCAAAACACGCCAGAATTCCAACGTGTCTGTTTCCAGTGCAAGCAACGACCCCTGAGCCCCGCAAACTTCTGGCGGGGCTTTTTTCGTGAACTTCGCAGCACCTCGTTTTGGGACAGAGTTCCTGGACCGTCAACTCCCGCTTGCCACCGTTGATCGGCCGGCGTCCCGGATACGACCGTTTGCGGGACAGGAGCAGCGCACCCGCCCAGCGCCAGCAGGATTGCCACGCCAGCCGTTTTCGGGCATCATCGTGGCAAGCGCCATTGCGCCCGGAGCGCATGTCAACCTGCCGGCACCTCGCCAGGCGGTTCTGTCAAATCTCGGGGCAGCTTGCCGAGAGCGCCCCCAGCGGATAGGTTCCCCGGCCACTTTTGAGCGATCAAGAGAGCCGTCATGGACTGCCCGCACTGCCACTCGTCGTCGACCACCGAGCGGGAGGGGCGAACGGTTCATGGCTTCCGGCGTTTTCGCTGCCGGGATTGCGGGCGGCGGTTCAAGGAGCGGACCGGCACGGCGCTGAACCGGGTCCAGGTCCCGACTGACATCGTGTTCCTGGTCGTCTTCTGGAGGTTGCGCTACAAGCTCAGCCTGCGCGATCTGGCGGGAGCTTTAGCTAATGCCGGAGGCAGTAGATGTTCCTGATCCGGGGCCTCGTGTTCACCCACGAGGCAGTGCGGGACTGGGAAGCCAGGCTGGCGCCGCTGCTGACCGAGGGCCTTCGCCAGCGCCGGGCCGGCAAGGCCGGCCGGTGCTGGCACGTCGACGAGACCTACGTCAAAGTCGCCGGCGCATGGTGCTATCTCTACCGGGCGATCGACCGCGACGGCACCCTGGTCGACGTCTATCTCAGCGCAACCCGCGACATGGCCGCGGCGAAAGCATTCCTCCGCTCCGCCCGGTCGGTCACCCAGGTCGAGCCGGAGCAGGTCACCACCGACGGCCATACCAGCTATCCCAAGGCCATTGCCGACGAACTCGGCACCGACGTCGACCACCGCACCAGTCAGTACAAAAACAACGTGATCGAACAAAATCACCGGGGCATAAAAGGGCGCTATCGGCCGATGCGCGGCTTCAAGAACTTCGAGGCGGCCCATCGCTTCTGCCGCGCCTTCGACGAGGTCCGCAACTTCCTGCGCCCGGCCACCTACATCAACCAGAACGTCTCGCTCGCCCGTCGGCGGGTTATCCACCTGCAGCGCGTGGCCGCGTTGCGGGACCTGATCTCCGCCGCCTGATGCAGCTTCTGGTAGGCATCAACCTGGCACCAGCTCTACTTGCCCCGAAAGCTGACAGAACCCGCTGCTGCCGCGCTGGGCACGGCGGACGACGAGCTTGGATGCTTTGCTGCCGATCCTGTACCTGCGCGGTGTCTCGGCCGGTGATTTCCAAGAGGCGCTGGGCGTTCTGCTGGGCAAGGATGCGCCCAACCTGTCGCCCACGGTCATCGCGCGGCTGAAAGAGAGCTGGGCGGAGGACTATACGCGCTGGCAGCGGCGGGACCTGTCGGCCCGGCGCTACGTCTATGTCTGGGCCGACGGCGTCTACCTCCAGGCCCGTATGGAGCCCACTGCCGAGTGCATGCTGGTGATGATCGGCGCCACGCCGGAAGGCAAAAAGGAACTGCTCGGCTTCCAGGTCGGCGTCCGTGAAAGCGCCCAGAGCTGGCGCGAACTGCTGATCGACCTGAAGGCGCGCGGGCTCACGATTGCTCCTGAACTGGCGGTCGCCGATGGTGAATTGGGCTTCTGGAAGGCGCTTGACGAGGTCTTTCCCGGAACACGGCACCAGCGGTGCTGGTTTCATAAAACTGGCAATGTTATCAACAAGGTGGCGAAATCCATCCAGCCCGTGGTCAAGCAGGACTTGCGGGAGATCTGGATGGCGCCCGACCTCAAGGCGGCGGAGCGTGCTATTTATACCTTCGAAAAGAAGTACGGCGCCAAGTATTCCGGGGCTGTCGAGTGCCTGACCAAGGACCGCGATGCCCTGCTGGCCTTCTACAGCTTCCCGGCCGAGCATTGGGATCACGTGCGGACCACAAACCCCATAGAAGGTGTCTTTGCCACGGTTCGGCACCGGACGGTCCGCACCAAGGGCGCGCTTTCGCAGGACACCGCCAAGCTCATGGTCTTCAAGCTGATCTCGGCAGCATCCCGGACCTGGCGACGGCTGAAAGGTGAAAACCAGTTGCCCAAGATCATCCAGGGCGTCACATTCCGCGACGGCATCGAGGTCAGCGTGCCGACATCACAGAGCGCCGCCTGAACACCTCGTCACCCAAATTCCGCTATAGCTCCTATCTGTGCAACACGCAGGCAGACCGCCTGAACTCATCATAATCACTGTGCAGAGCCACTACAGCGGATTGCGTTAAATCTGGATCGCTTTGGAACGTGATGTCGCCCGGCAATGCCAAAAGAACGGTAGGGGTGCTTCGCATTTCGCGCACGGCACTGTAGCCGTGCAACAGCTGTTCTGAAGCGGCCGTCCGCGTTTACGCGATGGGAGCCGGTGGCTCCGCGTCGTCGGTGACGGCCCAGAGCTCGCCCTTCTCCAGGTTGAACCACCAGGCATGGAGCTGAAGCTCGCCGGACTCGACGCGGTCGCGCACCCACGGGAAAGTCATCAGGTTGGCCAGCGACACCTTGAGGGCGGCCTGTTCCACCAGCCGCGCGCCGTCCGGGCCGGCCAGGGTCTCGGCATCGGCGCAGTGGCAGGCCTCCTGCGCGATGGAGACCCAGGGTGTTATGAATTCGCGGTCGAACCGTTCGCCGAGTGCCGAGTTACGGAGCGCCTCCATGCCGCCGCAGCGAGAATGGCCCAGCACGACGATGTGCGAGACCGTCAGATCGCGGACGGCGAACTCAAGCGCCGCGCTGGTGCCGTGGTGCCGGCCGTCGGGCTCGTAGGGCGGGACCAGGTTGGCGACGTTGCGCACCACGAACAGCTCGCCCGGCTGGGCGTTGAGCAGCAGGGCCGGATCGACCCGGGAATCCGAGCAGGCGATCATCAGCACCTCGGGCGCCTGGCCGCGACTGACAAGCTGCTCGAACAGTTCGGGGCGGTGCTCGAAATTCGAGACACGGAACGCCCTGAACCCGGCGATAAGCTGATCGATGGAAGACATGGTGGCTCTCTCCACGAAAGTTCAAGCAGTGATCCCGACCCGCCGTCCCGAGGTTGCGGCGAGCAGGAAATGCCTCGTCACCTATGTTTCTGGCAAGCTTACTCTCTGCCCGGATGCGCGCCGAGTTGTCGCAAAGGGAGTATTGCGCAGGGCTGCCGAAGCAGCAGGTTCGCCACCAAGCCCGTCCAGCCGGTCTGGTGCGACGCGCCCAGGCCGGTGCCGGTGTCGCCGTGGAAATACTCGTGGAACCAGACATGGTCGGCGAAGGCGGGGTCAGTCTGGAGTAACTCGCGGTTACCGTGGATCGGCCGCCGGCCCCGCCCGTCCTTCAGGAACAGCCGGGTCAGCCGCCCTGCGACCTCGCACGATATCTCCTTCAGGGTCATGAGGTTGCCCGACCCAGTCGGGCATTCGACCAGAAAATCGTCGCCGTAATAATAGTGGAAGCGCTCCAGCGCCTCGACGATCAGGTAGTTCATGGGAAACCAGACGGGGCCGCGCCAGTTCGAATTGCCGCCGAACATAAAGGTCTGGCTCTCGCCCGGCTCGTAGCCGACGGAGATCCGCTCGTGCTCGGTTTCGAACACGTAGGGCTCCGCCGCGTGCACCCGCGACATCGAGCGGATGCCGTAGTCGGACAGGAACTCCTCCGGATCGAGCATCCGCACCAGCAGCCGCTTGACCCGGTGGCCGCGCAGCAGCGACAGCAGCCGGCGCTCGCCGACTCCCGGCTCGTTCCAGCGCGAGACCAGGCTGGCCAAGTCGGTGCGCCGGCTCAGGAACAGGTCCAGGCGGCGGGCGAACCGGGGCAGTCGGTGCAGCAGGTCCGGCTCAATCGTCTCGGCCGCGAACAGCGGCGTCAGGCCCACCATGGAGCGCAGCTTCAGCTCGTGCATCGTACCGTCCGGCAGGTTCAGCACGTCGTGGAAGAACTTGTCGCTCTCGCTCCATAGGCCGATGCCGCGCTCGCCGATATTGTTGAGCGCCTGGGCGATATATAGGAAGTGCTCGAAGAATTTGCTCGCGATGTCCTCGAAGACGTCGTCATCGAACGCCAGTTCCAGCGCGATGCGCATCATCTTCAGCGCGAACATGGCCATCCAGGCGGTGCCGTCGGCCTGGTCCAGGAAACCGCCGGTCGGCAGCGGCCGGCTGCGGTCGAATACGCCGATATTGTCCAGCCCCAGGAAGCCGCCCTGGAAGACGTTGCGGCCCTGAGCGTCCTTGCGGTTCACCCACCAGGCGAAATTCAGCAGCAGCTTGTGGAAGATCCGCTCTAGGAAGATCCGGTCGCCCCGGCCGCCGTTGGCGATCTTCTCGATCTCAAACACGCGCCATGCCGCCCAGGCGTGGACCGGAGGGTTGGCGTCGCCGAACGCCCATTCATAGGCCGGGATCTGCCCGTTGGGGTGCATATAGTCTTCGGACGTCAGCAGCAGCAGCTGGTGCTTGGCGAAGGCCGGGTCGATCAGGGCGAAGGGGACGCAGTGGAACGCCAGGTCCCAGGCGGCGAACCAGGGATACTCCCACTTGTCCGGCATCGAGATGATGTCCTCGGCCGACAGGTGGCGCCAGTCCGAATTGCGGCCCTGCTTGCGTTCCGGCGGGGGCGGTGGCATGGCGGGGTCGCCGCGCAGCCAGCGATAGACGTCGAACTTGTAGAACTGCTTGTTCCAGATCATGCCGGCGAAGGCCTGCCGCTGCACCGACCGGGCGTCGTCGCCTTGCAGGTCGCGCTGGATAGGCTCGTAGAACCGGTCCGCTTCCGACCGGCGCAGGTCGACCAGCGCGTCGAAGCCTGTGAAGGGCGGCAGGATCGGCTGGCCGCGGACTAGCCGGGCGCGCACCACCCAGGTCCCGCCGGGCTCGACCGTGCGGACGTGCCAAGCGCCGACCTTGGTCGCCGGGCCGTCGCGGCGCACGGCGTCTCTCCAGCCGCCGACAATCCTGTCGTGCAGCCCGTCCTTGAACACGCCTTCCCCGGGCGGCAGGCCGAAGGCGTGCGGGTTGGTCTCGTTCTCGCAGAACAGCAACTCGGCGGCGTCCTCCACATGGAAGGTGTAGCGGCCCAGCATCCTGTGCTCCGCCGCCACGCATTGCCACCCGTCCAGCGCCATTGAGGGCTTGGGATGGCCCTGCCGCCAGGACCAGTGGTTAGCGAACCAGAGCTGGGGCAGCACATGCAGCCGGGCAGGCTCGGGACCATAGTTGTGCACGGTCACGCGCATCAGGATGTCGGCCTCATCGGCCTTGGCATATTCCATGAAGACGTCGAAGTACCGATTGCCGTCCAGGATTCCGGTATCCAGCAGCTCGAACTCGCCCTCCGGCCGGGGACGGCCCCGGTTCGCCGCGCGCAGCTCCTCGTAGGGGAAAGCCCGCTGCGGGTACTTGTAGAGCATGCGCAGGTAGGCGTGGCTCGGTACGGCGTCCAGGTGCCAGTACAGTTCCTTGACGTCCTCGCCGTGACTGCCTTCCGGGCCGGACAGGCCAAATAGCCGCTCCTTCAGCAACGGATCGGCGCCGTTCCACAGTCCCAGCGCCAGGCACAGGCGCTGGGTCGAATCCGACAAACCCGCCAGCCCGTCCTCGCCCCACCGGTAGGCCCGCGATTTGGCATCCTCATAGGTTACGTGGTTCCAGGCTTCGCCGTCCGCGCTGTAGTCCTCTCGCACCGTGCCCCACTGGCGGTCGCTAAGGTAAGGACCCCAGAGCTGCCAATCGCGCAAGCCTTGTGCCTGTTCCTTGAGCCGTAGGCGCTCGGGATCGGGCGCATGGGTGCCGTACGCTGCCGTCATCGGCCTCACCTTCCTCGTTCCCCACAGTTTCCTGGTCAGGTCGCCAAGTCAAAACATGCAATAATTGCGCCATCGTGCCGGAAAGAGAGCAGCTCCGCGGGCCGCTATTGTAGAGGGTGAAACCTCGTGGCCGAACCATGCTGCGGCGCAAACAACCGGACAGCATGCTGCATATTTCGGGTTCTTCCGCACTTCCGGTGCACACGAAAAGAATGCAAAGCGACCACAACAAAACAGAGATCGTGAGTCGAAGTGGTCCCGGCGACATCGCGTTTTTGGGCATAGCCCTGTCGCATCAAGAATTACCGCCCGCGCCAGATCGCTACCCTGTTCGGTCAGGTCACCGTCCGTCTGCCCCGCTTCCGCTGCGCCGGCTGCGGCACGATGGAGGCCGCTGTCGGCTGGCCAGTGCGCTGCCGATCGGCGCCCGAACTCGATCAGCTCCAGGCCCGCTTGTCCGCCCTCATGCCTTAGCGGGTCGCGGCTGGCGTGCTCGGGCACCTTCTGCCGGTCGATAGCGGCATCAGCCACAAAAGCATGCGCGGCCGCACCCTGAAGCTCGGTGAGGCGCTGCGCGATGCCGCCGCGCTCGAACCGACAACCGCCGCCCCGGCGATCACCCTGACGCTGGACTCGTCGTGTCACGGCCTTTATCCGTTTGACAGAAGCCTAGTATTGGGGAAGAGAAGGTCAACAAAACGTTCGGCCGTGGGCTGCGGTTCATGATTGGCAAGGCCGGGACGTTCATTTGCCTCAATGATGACATAGTCGGGCCCCGTCACCGACGGCACGAGGAAATCGAAACCGACGACGGGTATATCCAACGCCTTGGCGCCGGCGATGGCGGCATCCACCAACGTCCTGTGCAGGCGGTCCGTGACGTCGTGAATAGTGCCGCCGGTGTGAAGGTTGGCGGTCTTGCGGACCGGCAGGACCTGCCCTTCCGGCAGCACGTCGGTCATGGAGAAGCCGTTGGCGGTGACGCATCGCTCCGTCTCGGCATCCATGGGGATGCGGCTCTCGCCGCCGGTCGCGGCGGCACGGCGCCGGCTCTGCGCCTCGATCAGCTCCCGCACGGTGTGCTCGCCGGTACCCGTCACCTCGGCCGGCCTGCGGATCGCCGCGGCCACGACGCGGTAGTCGATCACGATGATCCGCAGGTCGTCGCCCTGGAAGAACTGCTCCAGCAGCACGGTCTCCGCATGGTTGCGCGCCTCGGCCACCGCCTTGGCGACCGCTTCCGGCGTACGGACATCGACCGTGATGCCCTTGCCCTGTTCGCCTCGCGCCGGCTTGACCACGATCGAGCCGTACTTCTCCAGGAAGGCGGCGTCGTCCTCCGGCTTGGCAGCGGCCTGCTGGGCCGGGACCTTCAGCCCCGCCTTGACCATCAGCCGGCGCGTCACCGCCTTGTCGTCGCAGCGGCTCATGGCGACCGCGGTGGTCAGCTCGCTGAGGCTCTCCCGGCAGGTGATCGACCGGCCGCCGTAGCTGAGGGTGAAATAGCCGCCCTCGGCGTCCACCACCTCGACCCCGATGCCGCGGCGCCGGGCCTCGTTGATGATGATCATCGCGTAGGGGTTAAGCGTCTCGTCGGGCGGCGGCCCGACATAGAGCTTCTCGTTGATCGAGTTCTTCGTCTTCAAGGCGAACACCGGCACCCGCTGGAACCCCAGCTTCTCGTAGAGGGCTATGGCATTGACGTTGTCGTGCATCACGGACAGGTCCATGAAGCTGCGGCCGCGCGCCTGGAAATGCTCCGCCAGCGTCCGCACCAAGTTCTCGCCGATGCCGGGGAATGACGCCTGCGGATCGACCGCCAGACACCACAGGGACGAGCCGTTCTCCGGGTCGTTGAAGGCGCGCCCGTGATCGACGCCGGTGACCGAGCCGATCACGTTGCCGGTCGCCTGGTCGACCGCGACGAAGTATGTGAGAACCCGGCTGTTGCGCTTGTCGTGGAAGAAGTGGGGCGGGACCTGCACCATGTTGCGGCTGGCATAGATGCGGTTGATCGCCTCGGCGTCCTCCACCGTCCGCAGCCGGCGCACCGTGAAGCCGCGCGGCCGGCGCCGGCTCGGCCGGTAGTTCTCCAACCACAGCCGGTAGGTGTGCGACGGGTCGAGGAACAGCTCCTGCGGCGCCAGCGACAGCGCCACGTGCGGGTCGCGCAGGTACAGCGCGATGTCGCGCCGTCCCTGCGTCTCCTCCCGCAGCGCCCCGGCCAGTTCGGGCAGGTCGGGGAAGGTGTGGGCGAACAGCAGCCGGCCCCAGCCGCAATCGACCGTCGCGTTCTCCTCGTAGCCGGTCTGGTCGGGATGGTGCTGGTCGCGCGAGTACCAGTTGCGGAGCGACGGCGCATTGCGCCGCTCCAGGCGATGCTGGGACCTTGGGTTGGGAGGCTGGGTCATGCTCAGATGCCGTGTGTCTGGAGCCAGAATTCCAAGAGGGCGACCTGCCAGAGCTTGGAGCCGCGGAGCGGCGTGATGTGGCTGTCCGGCTCCGCCAGCAGGCGATCGACGTAGTCCCGCTGGAACAGGCCGCGCTCGCGCGCCCTGGGCTCGTTCAGCACGTCGCGGACGAGGTCCAGGTAGGGTCCGCGCAGGTATTTCAGGGCCGGCATGGGGAAATAGCCCTTGGGCCGGTCGATCACCTCGGACGGGACGACGCGGCGCCCGGCCTCCTTCAGCACGTATTTGCCGCCCTCGGCGATCTTCAGCTCGGGCGGGACCCGCGCCGCGAGCTCGACCAGGTCGTGGTCGAGGAACGGGACGCGGCCTTCCAGCCCCCAGGCCATGGTCATGTTGTCCACCCGCTTGACCGGGTCGTCCACCAGCATGACGTTGGTGTCGAGTCGCATCGCCTTGTCGATCGGCCGGTCGGCGCCGGGCTGGGCGAAGTGGCGCTCGACGAAGGCGCGGCTGTAGTCGTCGCCCAGCATGCGCGGGTCGAGCACCTGGGCCATCTCGGCCTGGTCGCGGTCGAAGAAGACGCGCGCATAGTCCGCCACGGGGTCGCGGCTCTCCATCATCGGCGGATACCAGTGGTAGCCGCCGAAGATCTCGTCGGCCCCCTGCCCGCTCTGGACCACCTTGACGTGCTTCGCCACCTCCTGCGACAGCAGGTAGAAGCCGATCGCGTCGTGGCTGACCATCGGCTCCGCCATGGCGCAGACGCAGTTCTGCAGTTCCGGCAGGGTCCGGCTGCTGTCCACGAACAGCTTGTGGTGGTCGGTCTCGAACCGCTTGGCGATGATGTCGGAATACTGGAACTCGTCGCCGCGCTCGTTGCCGACGGTCTCGAACCCGATCGAGAAGGTCTGGAGTCCGTGCTGCCCGGCCTCGGCCAGCAGCGCCACGATGATCGAACTGTCGAGGCCGCCCGACAGCAGCACGCCGACCGGCACGTCGGACACCAGCCGGCGCTCCACCGCCTTGCGCAGGGTCTCCAGGACGAGGTCCTGCCAGTCGCTCTCGGACAGGCTTCCGTCACCGGCCTGCGGGCCGAACTTGACGGTCCAGTAGACCTCCTCGCGCTTCGTCCCGTCCGGCTCGATGGTGAGGAGCGTCGCGGGCGGCAGCTTGCGCACGCCCTTGAGGATGGTCATGGGGGCCGGCACGACGGCGTGGAAGCTCATGTAGTGGTGGAGCGCCACCGGGTCTATGTCGGTATCGATGCCGCCGGCCGCGACGAGGGCCGGCAGGGTCGAGGCGAACCGGATCATGCCCGGCGTCTCGGCCAGGTACAGCGGCTTGATGCCCAGCCGGTCGCGGCCCATCACGACCCGGCCGCTCTCGCGTTCCCAGATCGCGAAGGCGAACATGCCGTAGAGCTTGTCGACGAAGCGCGGCCCCCAGGCATGGTAGGCCTTCAGCATCACCTCGGTGTCACCGTGGGAGAAGAACCGGTAGCCCTCCCCTTCGAGCTGGGCGCGCAGTTCCGGGTAATTGTAGATGCAGCCGTTGAACACGATGGTCAGGCCCAGGGCCGGGTCGACCATGGGCTGCTGGGCGGCGTCGGACAGGTCGATGATCTTGAGGCGGCGGTGGCCGAACGCCACCCGGCCCTGCGCGAAGGCACCCGCGCTGTCTGGGCCGCGCGGCGCCAGCACGTCGGCCATGGCATTGACCGCCCTGCCATCGGCGGCGCTTCGATCGAGCCTTATCTCACCGCAAATGCCACACATGGGTCGTCTGATCTCCTGCTTGTTGGTCGGCCCGCGACGATGTCGAAAGCACCTCTGGTCAAGGATGTCACTCCTGGCCCGGTTTGGAAGAACAAGGTCAGGTTTTCCTGGGTCGATGGAGTGAACCGATCATCGTCTGCCTCACCGCGGGGTGAAATTTGTTTCCGGTGAAATTCGGCGGCAGTAAGCAGCCATCAGGCGGGCGCAATTTTCCACGTCCTTGAGGCTCACCACCTCGCACGGAGTATGCATGTATCGCAGCGGAACCCCGAGCAGACCGGTTGCCATGCCTGGCCCGTTGATTTGCATCGCGCCGGCGTCGGTCGGAGTCGCCCCCGGCGTGACCCGCGCCTGGTAAGGGATGTTTTCCTCCCTCGCGGCCTGGCAGATCAGATCGAAGACAGTCGGGTTGGTATTGGCGCCGCGCGAGACGCTCGGCCCTTTTCCAAGGTCGAGCTGGCCGTACTGGGCTTTGCTGACACCGGGATAATCAACCGCGTGATCCACATCGACAGCGAGCCCGGTCTGTGCCCCAATGGCGAACGCCGAAGTCCGGGCGCCACGGGACCCGATCTCCTCTTGCACAGTTCCGACCGCGTACACCCCCACACCATTGTGCAGGCCCCCCTCCTCCCTGAGAAGCCGCAAGGTCTCGGCCACGATAAACAAGCCCGCCTTATTGTCGAAGCCGCGCGCCATTGCACGGTCTCCCACTAGCGGCTGAAACTCGTACTGGTACGTAACGACATCGCCGATCTGAACAGCGGTTTCAGCCTCGGCACGCGAGCTTGCGCCGATGTCGATCCACAGATCCCTCAATTCCGGCTTTTTCTTAGCTTCCTCTGAGTCAAGCAGGTGGATCGCCTTACGGCCGATCGCGCCGGGAACACGCTGCGTCCCGTGTACCCAAACCATCTGCCCAACCGGAATAATGCTGTCGTGGCCGCCGATGGCGCTGAAGTAGAGGAGCCCCTCCTCGCTGATGTAGTGCACGATGAAACCAATCTCGTCCATATGCCCGGCGAGCATGATTTTCATCGAAGCGCTCGGGTTCACCACAGCCGTCACGCTGCCATGCACATCAATCGTGACTCGGTCAGCGTACTGCTCCGCGTAATCCCGGTAGACCTTGGCCACGCGTTGTTCATAGCCGCTCGGCGAGGGGGTGTTCACAAGTTTTTTCAGGAACTCAAGCGATTGATCCCGCATGTTTCAGGATTCTCCTGACTGGCGCCGGCAAGGTCTGGGCGCTGAGTTAAGGGTACTGCGGAAGAAATTTGACTCCGGCAGGATATGTTCCAGCCGGTCTTCGTTGACCATTCGACAATGTGCTCCTGCGTCACCATGGGCTTTGATTTTCTTCAGTGTCCCCGGTGGGGCACTTGCGTACGACCTACCCTTTATGGATGTTAATTATCACACTCATGGGCGGAGAGAGCAGGTCAGGCGCGGGCGTTAGACGGAAAACTTCCCGCTACGGGCCGCAATCCGATGTCGGCTGTCTCCTCCTCCGTCACCAGGACGGATTCGGGGTTGTCGGCTTCCTCGTCGGTCTCGTTGTTCAGGTGGCGGTGCATCCGCTCCGTGTCCAGGGCGCCTTCCCAGCGGGCGACCACCACGGTGGCGACGCCGTTGCCGATCAGGTTGGTCAGCGCCCGGGCCTCGGACATGAAGCGGTCCACGCCCAGGATCAGCGCGATGCTGGCGACCGGGATGGTCCCGACCGAGGCCAGCGTCGCCGCCAGCACGATGAAGCCACTTCCCGTCACGCCGGCCGCTCCCTTGGAGGTCAGCAGCAGCACGGCGATGATGCCGATCTCCTGGCTGAGCGACAGGTCGGTGCCGGTCGCCTGGGCCAGGAAGATCGCCGCCATGGTCAGGTAGATGCAGGTGCCGTCCAGGTTGAACGAATAGCCGGTCGGGATCACCAGGCCGACCACCGACTTCTCGCAGCCCAGCAGCTCCATCTTGGCGATCATGCGCGGCAGGACCGATTCCGACGAGGAGGTGCCGAGGACGATCAGCAGCTCTTCCTTGATGTACTTGATGAACTTGACGATGCTGAAGCCGGCCAGCCGTGCCACCGTGCCCAGCACCAGGAAGATGAACAGCAGGCAGGTGGCGTAGAAGGCCAGCATCAGCTGTCCCAGCGACAGCAGCGAGCCGACGCCGTACTTGCCGATGGTGAAGGCCATGGCGCCGAAGGCGCCGATCGGGGCCACCTTCATCACGATGCCAACGATCTTGAAGAAGACGTGGGCCGACTGGTCGATGATGCCCAGCAGCGGCTTGCCCTTCTCGCCCAGCGCGAACAGCGCGAAGCCGAACAGCAGCGCGAAGAACAGCACCTGGAGGATTTCGCCCTCGGCGAAGGCGCCGACCACCGTGCTCGGCACGATGTGCATGATGTACTCTATGGTGCCCTGCTCGGCCGCCTTCGAGGTGTAGGCCGCGATCGACTTGGTGTCGAGCGAGTTGACGTCCACGTTCATGCCGGCGCCGGGCTGCCACAGGTTGACGACGACGAGGCCGATGATCAGCGCCAGGGTGGTCATGACCTCGAAATAGATCAGCGCCTTCACGCCGACCCGGCCGACCTTCTTCATGTCCTCCATGCTGGCGATGCCGTGGACGACGGTGCAGAAGATGATCGGGGCGATCAGCATCTTGATCAGCTTGATGAACAGGTCGCCCAGCCACTTCAGGCTGGCGCCGAACTCGGGATAGAAATACCCGACCAGCACGCCGATCACGATGGCGCACAGCACCTGGAAATAGAGGTGGTGGTAGATTTGTTTCCGCGGAATTGCCGCGACCGACGCCGTGCGCCGAGTGATCTCCATGAAGATTTCTCCTCTGTTCGGACGCCGCAACCATAGAGGACTGAGCCCAACTGCGCCGGTTCAACTAGGCCCGTTGAGATGCGTTCGCTCCAACCGGGAAGCTACCCCTCGGGTACCGCACTCAGCACACTGTGGGCGATGCTGGAGGCAACTGATCCGGCAACGATCGAACGGAAGCCGATCGAAGTTCATCAGTTCCGCCGGTCCAGTGGCACATAGTCGCGCTGCGGCCTGCCAGTGTAGAGCTGCCGCGGACGGCCAATTTTCATGTCCGGACTTTCAATCATCTCCTTCCACTGCGCAATCCAGCCGGCCGTCCGGGCAATGGCGAACAGGACGGTGAACATGCTGACCGGTATACCGATGGCCTTGAAGATGATCCCTGAGTAAAAGTCGACATTCGGGTACAGTTTGCGTTCGATGAAATACTCGTCCTCAAGGGCGATGCGCTCCAGCTCCATGGCAATATCAAGCAGAGGCTCATTGGTGATGCCAAGCTCGCCGAGCACCTCGTGGCACGTTTTGCGCAGTACCTGCGCGCGCGGGTCGAAATTCTTGTAAACCCGATGGCCGAAACCCATCAGCCGGAACGGATCGTCCTTGTTCTTGGCGCGCTCAATGAACTCGGGAATGCGCTCGGGTCTGCCGATCTGCGTCAGCATTTTCAGCACCGCCTCGTTGGCACCGCCATGGGCAGGGCCCCACAGCGACGCGATGCCGGCCGCGATGCAGGCGAAGGGGTTGGCCCCCGAGGATCCGGCGAGACGTACCGTCGAGCTTGACGCGTTCTGCTCGTGGTCGGCATGCAGGATGAAGATCCGGTCGATCGCCCGGCACAGCACGGGATTGATGGTATAGGGTTCGGCCGGCACCGAGAACATCAGATGGAGGAAGTTCTGGGCATAGCTCAGGTCGTTGCGCGGATACACGAAGGGTTGCCCAACGGAATACTTGTAGGCCATCGCCGCCAGGGTCGGCATTTTCGCGATCAGGCGGTGTGAGGCGATCATGCGCTGTACCGGATCGGTAATGTCGGTGCTGTCATGGTAAAACGACGACAGGGCACCGGTCACGCCGCACAGGATTGCCATCGGGTGAGCATCGCGCCGGAAGCCGCGATAGAACGTACTTACCTGTTCATGCACCATCGTGTGGTAGGTGATGTCCCGGGTGAACTGCTCCTTTTCCTCTGCCGAAGGCAGTTCGCCGTGGAGCAGCAGATAGCAGACTTCCGGGAAGTCAGAGTCGGTTGCCAGCTGCTCGATAGGGTATCCTCGATGAAGCAGGACCCCTTTATCCCCGTCGATGTACGTGATCTGACTTTCGCAGCTGGCCGTCGAGGTGAAGGCCGGATCATAGGTGAAGTATCCGGTTTCAGCATACAGCTTGCGAATGTCAACGACCCGAGGTCCGATCGTCCCCTCGAGGACGGGAAGCGTATATCGCTGTCCATTACTGTCGTCGATCAGGGTGACGGTCCCAGGCTGCCTGTCGCCACTGTTGAACGTCTCAATCTTCTCAGCATCTGGCATAATCTAGCACTCCTGCTCATGGTTTACATGGAGTCGCCATCTAATCGTCATGTCGCTGTCTAGCCCGCATCCCCGCCATAACGATGGATCGGTTGACACACCACAGCCCTGATTGCTTTGGTCGCCGTTATTCCGCGGCGGAGTACGCCGCGTCGACGATCGGCACCTGCAGACGGGACAACATTTCCTTCGGAACAACTTGCCAGAACCGGTCGCACACCAGATCCCAGTCGTTGATCAACTCACAGGCAAACCGGCTCTTCGTCTCCTCGGCATGCTCCGCGACCAGACCGCGCAGCATATCCTCATAGTGCCGCACTCCGATCCGCTGATGGACAACCGTATCGTTGTTGACCTGGAGCGGGAACGAGCCATCCTCGTCGTAGACGAACGCCATGCCGCCCGTCATGCCGGCCGCGAAGTTGCTGCCCACCTGCCCGAGGATGACGGCGGTGCCGCCGGTCATATACTCGCAGCCGTTTGAGCCGCATCCCTCGACCACTACCGTCGCACCCGAGTTGCGGACGGCCAGGCGCTCTCCTGCCTGGCCCGCGGCAAACAGCTTGCCCGAGATCGCGCCGTAGAGCACCGTGTTGCCGATGATCGTGTTCTCGTTTGTCCGAAGAGAACTTGAGTTGCTCGGCCGGACCACAATGGTCCCGCCGGACAGCCCTTTGCCGACATAGTCGTTGGCATCGCCCGACACGATCAGCTTGATGCCCTGCACTGCCCAGGCGCCAAGCGACTGGCCGCACGATCCGTTCAGCCGCACGGTGACGTGACCCGGCTGCAGACCAGTCATGCCGAACTGCCGCGTGATCATCGAGGAAAGGCGGGTGCCGATCGCCCGGTGAGTGTTCCGGACATTGTAGGACAGCAGCATCTTCTCGCCGTCCTCGAATAGCGGTCGTGCATCCTCGACCATCTGGGCATCCAGCGTGTCGGGAACCTCGTTGCGGCCCGCTAACGTGCAGTAACGCGCACGGCTCCCCGGGTCGGCCTGCGTTAACAGCGAGTTCAGGTCCAGGTCATCCAGATGCTCGGCCCCGCGGCTGATCTGGTGCAGCAGGTCAGTTCGCCCGATCACCTCGTTAAGCGAACGGAACCCCAGCTGGGCCAGGATCTCGCGCACCTCCTCGGCCAGGAAGCTGAACAGGTTGACGACCTTTTCCGGGGTGCCGGTAAACTTCCTGCGCAGATCCTCGTCCTGCACGCAGACGCCGACCGGACAGGTGTTGCTGTGGCACTGCCGGACCATGATGCAGCCCATGGCGATCAGGCTGGCGGTGCCGATGCCGTATTCCTCGGCCCCCAGCATGGCCGCGACCACGATATCCCGCCCGGTCCGCAGGCCGCCATCGGTGCGCAGCCGCACGCGATGGCGCAGGTTATTGAGGGTCAGCACCTGCTGCACCTCGGTCAGCCCCATTTCCCACGGCACGCCGGCGAACTTGATCGAGGTCTGCGGGCTGGCGCCGGTGCCGCCGGTGTGGCCCGCGATCAGGATGATGTCGGCATTGGCCTTCGCCACGCCGGACGCGATCGTGCCGATGCCGGACCGCGACACCAGCTTGACGCAGACCTTAGCATCCGGGTTGATCTGTTTCAGATCGAAGATCAGCTGCGCCAAGTCCTCGATAGAGTAGATGTCGTGGTGGGGCGGCGGGCTGATCAGGGTGACGCCAGGGGTGGCGTGGCGCAACTTGGCGATCAGCTCGGTCACCTTGAAGCCGGGAAGCTGGCCCCCTTCTCCGGGCTTGGCGCCCTGGGCGACCTTGATCTCGATTTCGCGGCATTGGTTCAGATACTCGGCGGTGACGCCGAACCGGCCCGAGGCAATCTGCTTTATAGCACTGTTCCAATTGTCCCCGTTGCGATCCGGTCTGAAGCGACCGGGATCCTCGCCGCCCTCGCCGCTGTCCGATTTGGCGCCGATCCGATTCATCGCGACATTCAGCGTGCCGTGCGCCTCGGGCGAAAGTGCACCCAGCGACATACCCGGTGTCACGAAGCGTTTGCGAATCGCGGTAATGCTTTCGACCTCGTCCAGAGGAACCGGGCTGCGTGTCGCCTTGAAATCCAGCAGATCGCGCAGTTGGATCGGCGGCCGCTTATTGACTGCCTCGGTGTATTTTCTGAATGTCGGGTAGCTGTCCAAGGTGACGGCACTCTGCAGCATATGGATCACGCCGGCTTCCCAGGCGTGGCGCTCGCCACCCCTGCGGTATTTGTTGAAGCCGCCGATCGGGAGCACCGTTGCCTCGGAGTCGAAAGCGAGATCGTGCTGCTCCTGGACCTTCTTCTGGATACCGCTAAGCCCGATGCCGGAGATGCGGCTGATCATGGTCGGGAGGTATTCGGCGACAAGAGCGCGCGACAGGCCGACAGCTTCGAAATGACAGCCGCCACGGTAGCTGCTGATAATCGAGATGCCCATCTTCGACATGATCTTGAGCAGGCCTTCGTCGACCGCCTTCTTGAAGCGCACGAGGCACTCCTCCAGGCTCATGTCGCCAAACAGGCCGCGGCGGTGACGGTCGGCGATCGCCTCCTGCGCCAGGTAGGCATTGACCGTGGTGGCGCCGACACCGATCAGCACCGCAAAGTAATGAGTATCCATGCACTCGGCGGAGCGCACATTCAGGGAGGCATATGTCCGGAGCTGCTGGCGCACGAGATGGCTGTTCACGGCGCCGGTGGCCAGGATCATTGGGACCGGCCCGCGGTCGCTGTTCGTGTTCTCGTCGGTCAGAATGATGTGGGCAGCACCTCGGCGTACGGCCTCCTCGGCGTCCTGCCGGATACGGTGAAGTGCGTCGCGTAGCGTGCCGGGGCCGCCGTCTGCCGCGAAGGTGCAGTCGATTACCTTGGCGGTGTCGCCCATATAGCGGCGCATGGCGTTGAACTCGGCCGTGGACAGCACCGGGCTTTCCAGCTGCAAGAACCGGCATTGCCCGGCGTCCTCTTCCAGGATGTTGCCGAGATTGCCTAGGCGTGTGCGCAGGCTCATGACCTGCCTCTCGCGCAAGGAGTCGATCGGCGGGTTAGTGACCTGGCTGAAATTCTGCCGGAAGAAATGATGCAGCGCCCGGTACTTATCGGACAGGACGGCGAGCGGGGTATCATCACCCATCGAGGCGACAATCTCCTTGGCCTCCTCGATCATGATCTGCAAGGCGTTCTCCAGATCCTCCATCGTCACGCCGACCGCGATCTGGCGCCGACGGAGCACGTCCCTGGACAGCTCGACCGGCTCGGTAGGGGCGGACTTGACCAGGGTGTCCAGTCTGATGATGTTGGAGGCCCATTTTCCGTAGGGCTGCCGTGCGGCTAGCACGCCCTTGATCGCCGTGTCGTGATACAGCTTGCCGGCTGCGAGGTCGACGGCGATCATCTGGCCGGGGCCGAGGCGGCCCTTCTCGACGACCTGGGATTCCTCCACCTTGACCATGCCGGTTTCCGATCCGGCGATCAGCAGTCCATCAGCGGTGACGGTGTAGCGCATCGGGCGCAGACCGTTTCGGTCCATACCGCCCATAACCCAGCGGCCGTCATAGGCGGTGATCGCCGCCGGACCATCCCATGGCTCGATGACGCTGTTGGCATAGCTGTAGAGATCACGGAGGTTCTGCGGCATGGATGGGCGGTTCGACCACGCTTCCGGGATCAGCATGGCCTTGACCATCGGGGCCGGCCGTCCGGCACGCGCCATCACCTCGAAGACGGCGTCCAGGGCGCTGGAGTCCGAGGCTCCCGACGGGATCAGGGGCTTGAGGTCATCGATAAAACCACCGAACGCGGGGTGATCCATGCGGGTCTCATGGACCTTCATCCAGTTCAGGTTACCCCTCAACGTGTTGATCTCGCCGTTGTGGGCGAGCATGCGGAAAGGCTGGGCCAGCGACCAACTTGGGAATGTGTTGGTCGAATAGCGCTGGTGGTATATGGCAAAATTCGACGCGAAACGCTCATCCAGCAGGTCGGGGTAGAAGCTGGTGAGTTGCTCGGCCAGAAACATGCCCTTGTAGATCAGCGAGCGTGCCGAGAGTGAGCAGATATAGAAGTCGTTGACCCGTTCGGCCATGACAGCCGCCTCGATGCGCCGCCGCAGAATGTAGAGTTCCAGCTCGAACTGGTCGGGATCGACTTGTTTGTTGTTGCCGATGATGATCTGCTCGATCTCGGGCCGGGTAGCATTGGCTTTCTCGCCGATGATCTCGGTGTTGATTGGAACCCGGCGCCAGCCGTAGATATAGTAGCCGACATTCAGGATCTGGGTTTCAACCAGGGTACGGCAGCGTTCCTGCGCCTCCAGTGTCAGGCGGGGCAGAAAAACCTGGCCGACCGCGAGATCGCCGTCAGGCGGTTTGTGACCGATCAGCCTGACGTAGTCCTTGAAGAAGCTTTGCGGGATTTGAACGTGGATGCCGGCCCCATCGCCGGTCTTGCCGTCGGCGTCCACGGCGCCGCGGTGCCAGATGGCCTTGAGAGCCTCGATACCCTTCTCGACCACGGCACGGCGTGGCTCACCATCGATTGCCGCGATGAAGCCGACTCCGCAGGCGTCATGCTCTTTGGCGGCGTCGAAACCGTAGGCTTCAGCGAGACGGTAGCGGCTCTGCGGATAGATCTCGATGAAAGCTTCGGCCTGGTCCCGGCAGTCCTCATTCATGAGCAGGCTTCCTTGTGATCCTCAGGCAGCAACCATGAGTGCTCAGATGCCAATCCTGCGGTGCGCTTTAGAGTTGGAACATATTCGATCAGGTCCCGGAAAATAGGCACAGTCTACCACCTGATCTGTTAGGCTGAAAACTTGCCCCGAGACTGCAGTGGGCCTGATAGCCTGATGCATTGCCGCTGTCCGATTTCAGTCACCTATTACTGGTCACTGCGCCGATCCCGGCTGGCGAAGATGTGATGCTGTCGGGTGGTTGGGGTTCGGCATTGTCGCGACTGCTCCGGTTTATGTCTTCACTCTCCAGTGCAATGTCAGCAATCGCATCGTGATCGAGACGCTTGGCCTCTTCCATCAGCTCGCGCCCGTCCAGACACGTGTCCTTGCCGCCCCTGAGCTTTCGTAAACCTTCCAGAGCCATCTCTCTGGCTTGATCCTCGTTGTCCTCAGCCATCCTGAGTCCTCTCGCGATCGTTCGGCATTTGCAAGAACAGGAGACAGGCTTATCGAGTTCCGCAAAAAATGTTGCGCCGCCACAACGCCGGATTCTTCTGCCGTTTACGTGCACAATAAGGAGGCTATACTTGCACAATAAGAGGGCTGCATTTGCACAGTAAACAGGCTCAACTCGCCGGATTGCGGTTCCTGCATGAGGTCATGCGTTACCCTGCCCTGCTAAATCGCGATTGACATCGGTACACTGTGACAGGCATGTGCAACATCTAGTCTGCCGCCAGGACAGTGATCTGCCGCTATGAGCATCCATGTCGCACTGAATCACAAGACCACCTATCGCTATGATCGGCTGGTGTCCCTCGGACCGCAGATTATCCGGCTCCGGCCTGCTCCCCATTCCCGAACGCCGATCCTGAGCTATTCGCTGAAGGTTACGCCGCGGCAGCACTTTCTGAACTGGCAGCAGGACCCTCAGTCCAACTATCTCGCCCGGTTCGTCTTTCCCGAACCAACGCGCGAGTTCATGGTCGAAGTCGATCTGGTCGCGGAAATGACGACCATCAATCCATTCGACTTCTTCCTGGAACCTACCGCGGAGAAGTGGCCTTTCGACTACGAACCCTGGCTGCAGCGGGAACTGCGCCCCTACCTGGAGACGGCACCAGTCGGACCGAGGCTCGCGGAATGGCTGGCGGGTGTCCGGCGCGAAAAGCAGAACACCGTCTCCTTCCTGACGGATCTTAATCAACGGCTGCAGCGGCATATTACCTCCGTCGTCCGGCGCGCACCCGAAATCCAGACACCGGAAGAGACGCTGACGCTGAGAACGGGATCCTACCGGGACAACGCCTGGCTGCTGGTCCAGATCCTGCGCCATCTGGGACTTGCGGCCCGCTTCGTGTCCGGCTACCTGATCCAACTTGCTCCCGATCAAAATCATCTCAACCGGCCCGCGACGGGCATTGCTGATCTGCATGCCTGGACCGAGGTCTACCTGCCCGGTGCCGGATGGATCGGGCTCGATCCCACCTCGGGCTTGATGGCCGCCGAGGGGCACATCCCCCTGGCCTGCACCCCCGACCCCTCCAGTGCCGTGCCGGTCACCGGCATGGCCGAACCGGCAGAGGTGGAGTTCGATCATGAACTGTCGGTTACCCGCATCCACGACAAGCCGCGAACCAGCGGGTTCTACGCCAATGCCCAATGGGCCGCCATCGTAGCGCTGGGGCACAAGGTGGATGAGGAGCTCCGCGCGGGCGATGTGCGATTGTCCATGGCCGGCAAGCCGACCTTTGTGTTGACCGATGACAGGAACGCGGCGGAGTGGAACACCACCGCCACTGGGCCAACCAAACGCCAATATGCCACAGGTCTGATAGAGCGTCTGAAGAACCGGTTCGCGCCAGGGGGCCTGCTACACTTCGGACAGGGCAAATGGTCTCCCGGAGAGCCGCTGCCCCATTGGGCGATCACGGCTTACTGGCGGCGCGATGGCAATGCACTATGGGCCAATGCGGATCTGCTGGCTCAGGAAGCCGTGGATTACGGGTTCGATGTGCGGTCGGCAAGCCGCTTCCTGGTGGCGTTGACGCGGAAGATGGGCATCGATCCGGCGCTGGTGGTTGCCGCCTATGAGGATCCCTGGCCCCGCGTCCGGCAGGAGACGGCACTGCCGGTCAGCGTCGATCCGCTCGACAGCAAACTCGACGATCCGGAAGAGCGGGCACGTCTTGCCAAGGGGCTCAGCGACAGCCTGGACGAACCGGTCGGCTTCGCCCTGCCAATCGGCCGGCGGATGACCCGGCAGGGGCCGGTCTGGCTGTCCAGTATCTGGCCCCTGCGCCAGGAAAGGCTGCTGCTGGCACCGGGTGACAGCCCGATCGGCTACCGGCTACCTTTGGGATCGCTGCCGTGGACGAGCCAGGCCGACTATCCCTATCATTGGGAGCAGGACCCGTTCGAACCCCGCCCCCCGCTGCCGCCTCATCAGGTGCCGCTGGGCCGGAACCCCCTGCCCTCCGACGGTCGCGAAGACGCCCAGCGCCGGCAAGTTCGTCACGCCATGGCCGAGGTGCGTTCGGAAGTTCCCGAGCCGGGTGAGTCGGCCTGGTGGGTCGTACGGACGGCGCTGTGCAGCGAGGCACGCCAGGGCAGGCTCTACGTCTTCATGCCACCGATGAACCTGCTGGAAGACTATCTTGATCTGCTCTCGCTGGTCGAGGCGACCGCGATCGAGTTGCGCATGCCGGTGATCATCGAGGGCTACCCGCCGCCGCGCGATCCGCGGCTGGACAATCTGGCGGTTACGCCGGATCCCGGCGTTATCAAGGTCGACGTCCACTCATCCCATTCCTGGGACGAGCTGGTGCGCACCACGAACGACCTCTATGAGGACGCGCGCCGGTGCGGGCTCGACACCGAGAAGTTCACGACCGAAGGCCGTCATGTCGGTACCGGAGGCGGCAACCATCTGCTGATCGGTGGCTGGACGCCAGCGGACAGTCCGTTCCTGCGCCGGCCCGATCTGCTGCGCAGCCTGATTACGTACTGGCAGAATCATCCCGCGCTGTCCTACCTGTTTTCCGGCCAGTTCATCGGCCCGGCCAGTCAGGCGCCGCGCATCGACGAGGCGCGCCACGATACACTCTACGAACTGGAGATCGCCTTCGGCCAGTTGGAGGCGGCGACGCAGGATGAATCCTGTCCGCCCTGGTTGATCGACCGGGTTCTGCGTCATCTGCTGACCGATATGCAGGGCAATACGCACCGGGCTGAATTCGCCATCAACAAGCTGTACTCACCGGACACAGCCGATGGTCGCCTGGGCCTGGTGGAGTTCCGCGGCTTCGAGATGCCGCCGAGCGCCCAGATGAGCCTGACAGAGCAATTGCTGGTGCGCGCCATGATCGCCCGGTTCTGGAGGCGACCCTACCGGAGCCGCCTGCGCCGCTGGGGAACCGAACTGCATGACCGCTTCATGCTGCCCTATTTCGTCTGGCAGGACCTGATCGATGTTCTGACCGACATGCGGAATGAGGGCTATCCCATCCCGGACCAGTGGTTTACTCCGCATTTCGACTTCCGCTTCCCGGTGCATGGTGAGGTGTCGATCCGGGGCATCACCCTGGAACTGCGGCACGCTCTGGAACCCTGGCATGCCCTGGGTGAGGAACCGGGGGGTGGCGGCACCGTCCGTTTCATCGACAGTTCAATCGAACGTTTGCAGGTGCGGGTCACCGGCATGATCGGTCAGCGCCATACCGTGGTGTGCAATGGGCAGCGGATACCGCTGAACCCGACGGGAGTAGAGGGCGAATATGTCGCCGGCGTGAGATACCGCTCCTGGCAGCCGCCGTCATCTCTGCATCCGACCATCCCAGTCCACAGCCCGCTCGTGTTTGACCTGCTGGACACCTGGTCACAGCGGTCGATCGGCGGCTGCACTTATCACGTAGCCGATCCGGAAGGCCGCCCCCACGACACTTTACCGGTCAGCGTCGATGAGGCGGCGGGGCGGCGCCGCAATCGCTTCCAGCCCTCCGGCCATACGCCGGGACCGGTGGATGTGCCGGGGGACCGACGCAACGCGGAGTTCCCCTTGACCCTGGACCTGAGAAACCTCTGACGGAAGAGCGAGCATGACCGTCGACAATCTTTTCCGATCGGGGAATTATCCTGCTCCCAGTGGCTTCTACGACGAGCTGCTCGGCGGCCGGGACAAGCCCATCGAGCATACGAGAGTGATCTGCGAACGTTTGGAGGCCATCGGATACGAGACTCTGCGCCGGCGGGCGCGGGACGCCGAGCGGGAACTCTACAATCTCGGCATCACTTTTATCGTGTATTCCGAACGCGATGCCGTTGACCGCACCCTACCATTCGACGTGATCCCGCGGGTGCTGTCCGCCGCGGAATGGGCGCACATTGAAGCCGGGGTCGTTCAGCGGGCCGCGGTGCTGAACCTATTCCTGCATGACATCTACCATAACCAGAAGATCCTGAAGGACGGGATCATTCCGGCTGACCTGGTGCTGCCCAACGCGAATTTCCGCTCTCAGATGATTGGTCTGGACGTGCCATTCGGAACATATGTCCACACTCTCGGTGTCGATCTGGTGCGTGACGGCGACGGCACCTTTCGGGTGCTGGAAGACAATGCCCGGGTGCCATCGGGCGTCAGCTATGTGGTGGAGAACCGCCATATGATGTTGCGCGCCTTTCCCGACCTGACCGCGGACATCGGCATCCGCCCGGTGGACCAGTACGGTGTCAGGCTGCTCGAGGCGCTGAGTGAGATCGCCCCCGGCGCAGCCGACAGCCCTCAGGTCGTCTTGCTGTCGCCGGGCTCGTACAATTCAGCTTATTTCGAGCATGTCTTCCTGGCCCGTGAGATGGGTGTGCCGCTGGTCGAGGGGCGTGACTTGGTGGTCGAGAACGATCGGGTCTACATGAGGACGACCAACGGGCTGGTGCGGGTCGACAGCATCTATCGGCGCCTCGACGATGCGTTTCTCGACCCATTGGCGTTCCGGCCGGACAGTCTGCTCGGCGTGCCGGGCCTGATGGAGGCCTACCGGAAGGGCAACGTGGCGCTGGCTAACGCCGTCGGCACTGGCGTGGCGGATGACAAGGCGGTCTACTGCTATGTCCCACGGATGATCAGATACTATCTCGATCAGGAGCCGATCCTGCCCAATGTCGAGACTTACATATGCCGCGAGCCGGACGCGCTGAAATACACGCTGGCCAATCTGGACAAGCTGGTGGTCAAGCCGGTCGGCGAGGCGGGCGGATACGGGATCACCATCGGCCCGCGGGCCAGCCACGAGGAACTCGAGTCCTGCCGGGCCAAGCTGCTGGCGGACCCAGCCAACTACATCAGCCAACCGGTGGTGCCGCTGTCGGTCTGTCCGACCGTGGTGGAAAATGCCATCGAGCCGCGCCATGTCGACCTGCGGCCTTTCGCCATCACTGGCAAAAGTACCTGGGTGCTGCCGGGAGGCCTGTCGCGGGTAGCACTCCGCAAGGGCACCCTGATCGTCAACTCCTCACAGGGAGGCGGGTCGAAAGACACGTGGGTTCTTGAGTAATCTGCTTGCCCGCTATGCCGAGGCCATTTTCTGGATGGCCCGTTACATGGAGCGTGCCGAGAACCTGGCCCGCATCATCGACGTCAATGAAACCTTTGCCCGCGACCGGCAGGGCGCCCGGAACTGGCAGGCCATCATCCAGATCAATGCCGACGAGCAGCGGTTCATGGAACGTCATCTCACGGCATCCGCTGAGGCCGTCGCGCAGTTCTACGTTCTCGATGCACAAAATCCGACTTCGATCATTTCGGCGGTCCGCTATGCCCGCGAGAACGCCCGCACGCTGAGGCCGCTGATCAGCACTGAGATGTGGACACAGATCAATGTTTTCCATAACCGACTGAAAGAACTGACGCCGCGGGACGTCATGCAGCACAACCTGCCGCGGCTGTGCGCCATGGTCAAGGAGGCCTGCCAGACCCATACCGGAATCACGGAGGGCACCTTCTATCGGGACCAGGGCTGGTATTTTTACCAGCTTGGCAAATGCATCGAGCGCGCCGACCAGACCACCCGGCTACTGGATATCAAGTATCATACCTTGCTGCCTACGGTCGAAGAGGTCGGTTCACCGGTGGATGTCAGTCAGTGGAATGCCGTACTGCGCTCGGCTGCGGGCTATCATGCCTTCCGCCGTATCTATCCCCGCGGCATGACCCCGGCCGCGGTCGCCGGGTTCCTGCTGTTCAATGAAAGTTTTCCGCGGTCGGTCGCGACCTGCGCGCGCCAGATCGAGGGCTTGCTGGTGAGGCTGAAATCGCACTACATGCTGCAGGGAGGCAACACCGCCATGGAGCAGGTCGACGAAATAATGACAGCGCTCCATGCCCAGAACATCGACACCGTTATCCGGAGCGGCTTGCATGAATATCTGGACTTGTTGCAACTACGTCTCGGGAATGTAACTGGAGCCATCTCCACCTCATTCTTTGGACAGCCGGCTATGGAAGGTCAGAAGCAGAGTCAGTGTGGCTGAGGGACAAGATCTGACAGGAAGGTCAGCACGCAGATCCTTTAACGAAAGCATGCCGTCGGGTCCCGGCAAACCGAGAGATCCATGAGGCTTATTCCTCTCGTTCCTGATACACCGGTGCCCTCAGCAGGCATGTTAACGCTGGGTCATTTCTGTCGCCGAGCATTAGTCGGTACAATCGGGGTCGGCACGGGCTGCGACGAAATCCGTGAAGGGGTGCACACTGCCGAGGCGGAACTTCGTTTCGGTACATCGGTTGGGCTTCGTGGACCTCATGGCACGCCTGCCGTCGAGGGCTGAAATAATAACGGGCGGCACCAATGTCGGCCGATACGTCACCACCAGGTAACGGACGCTCTCATCTACGTCATCACGGATGCGGGAGAAGACCATGCCGTTCAAGAAAGCCATGTTCTGCGGTCTGCTTTTGATCGCCGGCCCCCTCACTGCCCAGGAAATGCCCTTACAGCCCCTCGCGGACAAACCGGGAAGGCTGGCCGCACCAGGTCTGCCGGAGGGGGTGTATTATGTGCCGTCGACGCTGGATACCATCAAGTGGGGATATCTGCCCAACGCGACGACGAAGCCGGTCCTGACCGTTCCAAGTGGTGCGACTATCGTGTTCGACACGGTTTCCCACGAGGGGATCCTGGAGGATCAGGGAAGAGATCCCGTCAAATTCTTCACTTCCCATGGTGTTCCTGAAAACATGATCCTGGACGATGCCCGCAGGATCGCGTCTTCCAAGCTGCCGCATGATTTTCAAAAAGACGGACCGCATATCGTGACCGGCCCTGTCGAGATCCAGGGAGCTGAACCCGGCGACGTTCTCAAGGTCGAAGTCCTATCGGTGGTGCCGCGGGTTCCTTACGGCGTCATCTCCAACCGGCATGGCAAGGGAGCGCTGCCCGGCGAATTCCCCGAAAACACCAGCCCGGGCGAGGATGCTACCCCGGAGTTCCCGGACCGTTACGGCAATGTCTCGGTCTTCACGCCGATCCGCAAGCAGGGCGACCAGTGGTACGGCGTGATAAAGAACCAGGACGGCAAGGAGATCACCTTCCCGGCTAATCCGTTCATGGGATTGATGGGCGTTGCGGCGGCGACTGATCAGCCGGTCAATTCCATTCCGCCCGACGTCTTCGGCGGCAACATCGACGTCAACGAATTCGGGCCAGGAGTGACGTTGTACCTGCCGGTGTTCGTCAGGGGTGCGATGTTCTATACTGGCGATCCGCACATGGCGCAGGGCGACGGCGAGGTGGCCTTGACGGCCTTGGAGCATTCTCAGCGGCCGACCTTCCGAATCACATTGCTCAAGCAGGGTGATCCGGAGATCCCCTCGGCCTCAGGCACCTTGAAGAAGCTGTTCGCGGAAACCGAGGAGTACTGGATCCCCGTCGGATTGAACCCGGACTTGGATCTGGCCACGCAGGACTCCATTCGCGAAGCGCTGCGGTTTCTGACGGAACGGTTGGGCATGGACCGTGCCGTCGCCTATGCTTATCTGTCAGCCGCTTCCGATGTGCAGATCTCCCAGGTGGTGGACCGCACAAAGGGAACCAACATCCTGATCCGGAAGTCTGATTTCAAGGAAGTCACAGGAGAGGAGAAATCGGCCAGGACGGAGTGATTGAGCCCGGGAGATAAGGGAACCGGCTCATTCAAGGCACGTTGTCTCACCAACGAGCCCTGGTCGGGGCAGGTGAATCCAATGCAGGACCAAGTTGGCGAGGACGCGGCGCGCCCGCGCCCGCCAGTGGTTTTGCCGTTAGGCCGAGGAGGCTCTCGTAATGCCGCAGAAAATGCTCCAGTTTGTTCATGTCGACCGGCGCATGCCCGACAAGCGCGATGCCGAGGCTCGTCGGCATGACTTCAATGAGATCTACGAAGGGTTCGACGACCGCGGTGCCGCCGATCAGGCCGCCCGGTGCTCGCAGTGTGGCGTGCCCTTCTGCCAGGTTCATTGCCCGGTTCACCACAATATCCCGGATTGGCTGAGGTTTACCGCCGAGGGTCGGCTGGAAGAGGCATACGAGATCGCCGCCGCTGCCAACACGTTTCCTGAAGTATGCGGGCGGATATGCCCGCAGGACCGTCTTTGCGAAGGCAACTGCACGATCGAGCAGTCGAAGCACGGCACGGTGACGATCGGTACCGTGGAGCGCTACATCGCCGACACGGCGTGGGAGAAGGGCTGGGTCAAACCGCGCATGCCCTCTGCCGAACGCGGACAGAGCGTCGGCATCATCGGCGCCGGACCGGGCGGATTGGCGGCGGCCGAGCAACTCCGCGCCAAAGGCTATGAGGTTCATGTCTACGACCGCTACGACCGGATCGGTGGGCTGATGATCTATGGCATTCCCGGCTTCAAGTTGGAGAAACACATCGTCCAGCGCCGGGCCGAACAATTCATCAAGCAGGGAGTGGTGTTCCATACGAATTTCGAGGTCGGTCGCGACGCCACGCTGGCCGAGTTGCGCGCCAGGCACGGCGCGGTGCTGATCGCGGCCGGCGTATATAAAGCGCGCGATCTTCAGGCGCCGGGTTCGGACCTGGGCAATATCATTCCCGCGCTGAAATACCTGACTGCCAGCAACCGCCAGGGGCTCGGCGACTCCGTGCCGGAATATGACAGCGGGGCATTGAACGCGGCCGGCAAGGACGTGGTAGTGATCGGTGGCGGTGACACCGCGATGGACTGCGTGCGCACGGCGATCCGTCAGGGCGCCAGATCGGTGAAATGCCTCTACCGCCGAAACCGCGCCAACATGCCGGGCTCGCAGCGTGAGGTGAACCATGCGGAGGAGGAGGGCGTTGAGCTGGTCTGGCAGTCCGCTCCGGAAGGGTTCGAGGGAAAGGACGGACTGGTCGCGGGCGTGAACGCCCACCGCATCCATCTTGGGGTGGCCGATGCCACCGGTCGTCAGACCCCGCAGGTGATCGCGGGGTCGACATACAAGCTGGAAGCCGACCTCGTGATCAAGGCGCTCGGTTTCGACCCGGAGGACTTGCCCACCCTGTTCGGCGAGCCCGACCTGAGGGTCAGCCGCTGGGGGACCGTGACAGTGAACTTCCGCACCATGATGACCAACCTGGACGGTGTGTTCGCCGCCGGCGATATCGTGCGCGGCGCCAGCCTGGTGGTCTGGGCGATCCGTGACGGCCGCGATGTTGCCGCTCACATCCACAGCTATCTGCAGCGAAAGGCTGAAGTCTCCATGCCGGAAAGCCAGGAGTCGGTCGCTGCTGAATAATCAGGGTCATGGGCTAACGATTAGAATTCTACTACCGATTTCATAGCCCGATCTAACACTTCGTATTTATGATTGCATAGAGACCATGATGAACGCAACTTAATCGTCTATCTTGCTGGTATATGCCGTCTGAGAGCTACAACGTTTTCTGCGCTGCAGCATTTACAAATCCATGCCGTGATTTCATCAGGAAGGCTGTTGCCTGCCATACTCCGGCGACAGTCTACTTATCGGTGGGCTGGCTCCAATTTCAGGAGGTTGTCCCCTCGCGCACATCGGATCCAAAAATGAGCAAGTCAGAAGAACACCCAATAGACGAGTATGAACGCATAGCGGCAGAGGCCATAGCCGCACTGGAGAAAGTGGAAACCCGCCTGAAGCCCTCGGATAAACCATTCTTATCAAGCCGGACGGATCGACAAGGAATCGGTATCACGTCAGATCAGATTTCCCTGACATTTACCTGGGTTTCGCCCGACCATTAAGAATAATGATCGAAGTAAGGACCGGCGATGCGAGCTGTGGGAAGAGAGAACTCGCCTTTGGGGCAGGAAAGCTCGCCATGACTGCATGGCGGACGATGAAAACCGCGCCTCGGAATGGCGAGGTCATGGAGTGGATACCTGCTACTGCGAATGGTTCTGGTTTTGTAATGAGTGGGCCGGTAACGAGGGCTGGCGGGGACAGGACCGCACGGCTCGTCCGTCTATGGGCCAACCCGCTGGATGGGTGATCGATAACTTCTTGCCCCATTGGACGGGCATAAATAAGCCGAGTTGGCTGAGTACCAGTTCAATGCGCTCGCCTTCCCACACTCCGGACTGGGAGGCACGAGCCGCAAACGTTCTGGTCCGAACGCTGCGCCATCGCAACTGAGCAACAATTCGGGTGTCGCCCTCCTCACCTCCCATGAACTGAGTGTTACTTTGGTCGGTAGCATGACCAGCAGTAGTCTGGCCAGAACTCGGCGGAACCGACCAGCAAGCGACGCTAAAGCTTGCGGTCCCATTCAGCTTCTTGGACCGCTGCTTCATGGTACCAACCGCTGCCAAACATTGCTTCGGATACGCGCGCAGACGCGAGTTTCGTGACGGGCTTGATCTATTCATGATGGACACCAATAGATGCGCGGCCATTTCTGAGGAAATGTAGATTTTGAAAAAATTACCACGGGAATGCGGTTTCATTCATGCGTCTTCATTTGTGCAGAGCAGGTTTTGCTCCCATTGGTGCAACATGGTTCGTTCAAACTCATTGGGTGTCTTCTTTTTAAGCAGAAGACGGATTGCATACTTTTACAGAAGTTCTTTGTCATATATATTTTGTCGTCACTGGCCAGTATTGCCAGGCTCCTAGTGAGACTCAGATCGATCCTTGCTAAGACGCTAGTCCATTCGTTCCTTTTCGAGCGGGAGAAGAAGGCTGAATTGCAGGTATTAGCCCGGATAATTCACGTGCCTTTCCACAAGGGCGCCCGGCCAGGTTGCGGAGCTCGTATCAGGCGCGCTGATCCGTGGCGCGGGCCGCGCGGTGGGCGAGGTCATGTGGGTTGGCGGAAAGGACTGCGGTCACGGGCACGCTGCCCGGGGCGTCACGGCGGGAGCCGGGCGATGCGACCGGAGAGCCGGCGCAGGCTGTCGGGATGGGCGAAGTTGGACGGCAGGGCGACCTCGACGCGCGCGGCGGTTTCCCGGACCCGGCCGGCGACCTTGATCAGGTGGGCGCGCAGGATGTCGAACTGGGCCTTGTGCCAGAACGAGGTTTTGGGCGCCAGGCCGCGCAGGGTGTGGAGCAGCCAGTAGGCCGCGGTGTGGACCAGGAGGCGGAACTGGTTGGCGGTGGCCGCCGTGCACGAGGTGCGGTCGGACGCTAGGTGGCGCTTGTGGTCCTTGATCAGGTTCTCCGCCGAGCCGCGCTGGCAGTACCCGCGCTCGTAGAGCGCCTCGGGCATGCCGGCCAGGTTGGTCACGACGAAGCGGCAGTCCACGCCCTGGGCCGAGGCCTCGACGCGCGCGATGACCCGGCGCTCGCAGCTCCAGCTCTTGGCGCCGTAGCGGAACTCGGCATGGTGGCGCACCTTGGCCGCCTTGTCCATGAGGTCGAGCCGGGCCAGGGCGGCGTCCTCGCCCAGGCCGCTCACCCGCGCCTTGAGCACCGCGTTCGTGCCCAGGCCGAGGAGGTAGCCGACGCCGTTGGCCTCGCACCATGACATGGCCTCATGGCGGCCGTAGTGGCTGTCGCCGCGCACGACGACCTCGACCCGCGGCCAGCGGCGGCGCAGCCGGCGTATGACGTGGCGCAGCACCAGGGCGACCTCGGCCCCGCTCGGGGTCTTGCCGGGGCGCAGGATGACCGCCACCGGCTTGCCGGTCAGGCCGTCGTAGATGTGGATCGGCAGCAGGCAGTGGCTGTCGTGCTTGGCGTGGAACAGCGACAACTGCTGCGAGCCGTGGACCTCGTCCTCGGTGTCGTCGATGTCGAGCACGACGCGCCGGGGCACCTGGGCGAAGCTGTCGCAGAACAGGTTGTAAGTGCCGGGTGAATACTCCTCAGATCGGGCGGATGAACTTTCCCCAGGCTGACGCAACGGCACGGCTCCGGAGCAGGCGCCTCGGAACCGTGTAGCCGCCCTTGGCCCATAATCCCCTCAGTCGATTGAGGGAGGGCGTGGGTGGTCACACTTGGGGAACTCGTCATGATTCTCGATCTCGCCCGCCAGGGGTTGAGCGTGTCGGCAATCGCGCGCCGGACCGGCCTGGATCGCAAGACCATCCGCAAGTACATCGCCAATGGGCTGGAGCCGCCCGCCTACACGCCGCGGCCCCCGCGGCAGACCCTTGTCGGCCCCTTTGAACCCTACCTGCGGGAGCGCCTCCAGGCCTTCCCGGAACTCAGCGGCCGACGTCTGCTCCGGGATATCCGCGCGCTCGGCTACCAGGGCGGCTATACCGTGCTGAAGGATTTCCTGCGCACCGTCCGGCCCAGGCCCGAGACACAGTTCGAGCGCCGGTTCGAGACACCGCCCGGCAAGCAGGCCCAGGTCGATTTCGCCTTCTTCAAGACCGTGTTCACCGACCAGCCCGACGTCGAGCGGATCGTCTGGCTGTTCTCGATCGTGCTCGGCCACAGCCGCATGATGTGGGCCCGCTTCGTCGCCCGCCAGGATCTGCCGACCGTGCTCCGGTGCCACATCGCCGCCTTCGAGGCGTTCGGCGGCGTGCCCGAGCAGATCCTGTATGACCGCATGAAGACCGCCGTGCTCGGTGACGTCGAGGACCCCGACCAGCCGGCCAAGGGGATCGCCTACAATGCCAAGCTCCTCGATCTGGCCGCCTGCTACGGTTTCCTGCCGAAGGCCTGCAGGCCCTACCGGGCGCAGACCAAGGGCAAGGTGGAGCGGCCCTTCCGCTATGTCCGGGAGGACTTCTTCCTCGCCCGCACCTTCCGCAATCTGGACGACTTGAATGCCCAGTTCGTCCAGTGGCTGGACCAGGTCGCCAACGTTCGCCTGCACGCCACCACCCAGCGTGTCGTCGTCGAGCATTTCGCCGAGGAGCGCGATCACCTCAAGGCCCTCCCGGCCGGTCCCTTCAACACCGTGCTGGCACTCGAGCGCCGCATCACCCGCGACGGCATGGTCTCCGTTGCCGGCAATCTCTACTCCGTGCCCGACAGCACCCGCCGGCGGACCGTCGAGGTGCAGATTACCGCCGGCGCGGTCAACATCCTGGAGGACGGCATGCTCATCGCCTCCCATCCGGCACAGGAAGGCCGCGGCCAGCGCCGGATCGCTCCCGGCCACCGTACCCAGCCGCCGCCGGCCAACAGCAGGACGGCCCGGGAGGAGACCAGGCCCGAGCCTCCTCGGGGCAGCACGGTGACACCCCGTTCGCTGGCCATCTACGACGCGATCGGCCGCCGTCTCGCCAGCCAGCAGGGTGCCCCATGACCGCAACCACCCTCGATCCGGCGGCCAGCCCCGCCACGCTCGACCGCATCCGCGCTCACCTGGTCGGTCTCAACATGCCGCGCGCGCTCGAAGTGCTGGAGCATATCCTGCGCCGGATCGAACGCGGCGAGATCTCGGCCCTGGAGGCCATCGACACCCTGCTCGGCGAGGAACTGACCCTGCGGGAGGGGCGACGCGTCAGGTCCGCGCTGAAGATGGGCCGGCTGATCAACATCAAGACCCTGGGCGGGTTCGACTTCTCCTTCCAGCCCTCGCTTGACCGCGACCGCATCATGGCGCTGGCCCAGCTCGACTTCGTCGATCGCCACGAGGCGGTCCATTTCCTCGGTCAACCCGGCTGCGGCAAAACCCATCTGGCGCTGGCCCTCGGTGTCGAGGCGGTCAAGTCCGGTCGTTCGGTCTACTTCGCCACCCTGGCCGACATCGTCAGTTCGCTCGCCAAGGCGGAGCGGGAGGGCACCCTGCGCGAACGCCTGCGCTTTCTGTGCCGGCCCCAGCTGCTGATCGTCGATGAGATCGGCTATCTGCCCGTCATCCCGGGGGGCGGCAACCTGTTCTTCCAACTGGTAAATGCCCGCTACGAACGCGGCGCGATGATCCTGACCTCGAACCGCGGCTTTGCCGAATGGGGCGATGTCTTCGGCGGCACCGTCGTCGCCACCGCGCTGCTGGACCGCCTGCTACACCATGCCGTTGTCGTTCAGATCGGGGGAGCCAGCTACCGGCTCCGCCGCCACGCCGACCTGATCCCGGACAACACTCGAACCCGATCCATCACTGCCCCTCAACCTCAACCACGCCGCCGGGGACGACCACCGAAAATGACCTCTGCCCAGCCAGACACCGACCTATAACCTGATAAACCGTCTGGGGATTATTCACCCGCCCGATCCGGGGAAGCTTCAGGTCCATCCGCATTCCCGGTGCAGGGCGAGTGCGCCAGAGGGTGAGGATAACCATATGAGGGGAAACGCTTTTCCCCCGAGAGTGCCGTCTTCTCCGTGTCCAGTTCGTTGCTGTCCCTGCTGCCCGCCGGTCTCGCGGTTGAGCGGGTCGTCGTCCGCCCTGATCGTGTTGTCGTCGCCGTTCGTGCTCGCGCCGCCACGGCGTCCTGTCCCTTGTGCCGGCGCCACTCGCGTCGCGTCCACAGCCGCTACATCCGGCATCTTGGGGATCTCCCCTGGCAGGGGAGGATCGGCCATCTCGAGCTTCAGGTCCGTCGCTTTCGCTGCTCCGCCCCAAGATGCCCGCGCCGGATCTTCGCCGAGCGCCTGCCGGAGGTGGCCCTGCCGAGGGTTCGGCGGACCGTCCGCCTCGCCGAGGCGCAACGCCGCATCGCCCTACATGCCGGAGGCGAGTCGGGCGCCCGCCTAGCGGACCGCCTCGCCATGCCGGTCAGCGGCGACACCCTGCTGCGCCTGATCCGGGCGGCTCCCCTCCCGGTGGCACCGACCCCGCGCGTCGTCGGCATCGATGATTGGGCTTGGCGGCGTGGCCGGCGCTACGGCACCCTCATCGTCGATCTGGAGCGCAGCCGCCCCATCGACCTGCTGCCCGATCGCGACGGAGAAACAGTTGCCGCCTGGCTGAAGGCACACCCCGGCGTGGAGATCGTTGCCCGAGACCGGGCCGGTGCCTATGCCGACGGCGCCCGGACCGGAGCTCCGGACGCGGTCCAGGTGGCTGACCGTTGGCATCTTCTGCGCAATCTCGGCGACGCCCTGGCCGGCGTTCTCGACCGGCATCACCGGGCCATCCGCACTGCGACCAAGGCAGCCACGGCGGTGACGACGGTTCCGGTTCCCAACGCTCCGCCGGAGCCCCGGCCTCTGCCCCGCAGCCAGCAGCGCACGCTGGACAAGCGGGCGGCGCGGCAGGCCCGTTTCGAGGAAGTCGCAGCACTGCACGCCCGCGGCTGGTCGCAGAGTGCTATCTCCCGCAGCACTGGCCTGGACCGCGCCACGATCCGGACATGGTTGCGGGCGGGCCGGCCTCCGTCGTGGAGCAAACCGGCTTATGGGAGCACAATCGACCGCCATGCCGAGTACCTGCGGCAACGCTGGGCCGAGGGCTGCACCAACACCGCCCGGCTGTGGCGGGAAATCCGCGACCGGGGCTATTCGGGCCGACCCAAGACCGTGCAGGAATGGGTTCGGCGCCGGCTGCGGGGCACCGGTGCCGGGCCTGCCGACCTGGAGTCGTCTACGACCGCCTGGAAGGCGCCCTCCGGCCGGCGCGCGGCGTGGCTGGTGGTGGCCGATGCCAACGAGATCGACGAGACCGCAGGGAAGTTCGTCGAGGCCCTGCTCGCCGGATCGCCGGACTTGGCCGTGGTGATCGCGCTGGCGCGGGAGTTTCGCGCGATGGTCCGAGAGAGGCGGGCCGACGGATTGGATCCGTGGCTCGCGGCAGCGCAGGGAACGGCGCTGACCGGGTTTGCCGGCGGCTTGAAACGGGACTTGGCGGCGGTCCGGGCCGGGTTGTCGCTGTCGTGGAGCAGCGGCCCGGTGGAAGGTCAGGTCAGTCGACTCAAGACGATCAAGCGTACCATGTGCGGGCGGGCCGGCTTCGACCTGCTGCGCTATCGGGTTCTGGAGGCCGCATGACATCGGAGAAAATATGACGTGGAAATGCACTTGCCGCTTGTGCACCGGGAATGCGGATGGACCAAGCTTCATCCGCCCTTTACACAGGTCGACCATCGCCGCCATCATGCGCAGCAGCGCGATGCGCCCCGGCGTGTTCTCCAGCCGCGAGACGGTCGGCTGCGAGCACAGGTCCGCCCCGCTCTCCGGCAGCCGGCCGACCGCCATTTTGAACGCCGGGTCGGCGCGCAGCGCGTCGCAGTCGTTGCCGTCCGGATAGCCGCAGGCAATCAGCAGGGCGCGGAAGCGGATCATCTCGGCGTAGCTGTGCACGACGCGCCCGGCGTCCCGGCGGTCCTGGAGGCAGCCGGCCAGACGCTCGCTGATCCCCAGGCGCCGGTCGATCTCGCCGAGCAGCAGGACGCCGCTGTCCGAGGACAGCCGTCCTGCGTCAAACTTGGCAACCACCGGTTTGCCGCACACCGGTGACAAGCCGGGCAGGAACCCTGTAGTGTTGGTCACGGCGGGAACGCCTCCGGGTTTCGTGTGGATCTTGTCTGAACACTAAAATCCTACACGAAATCAATTCGTTGGGCGTCCCCGCTGCGCTCTTTTGACTCGCCCCCGCCAGACCCTCATGAATTATCCAGGTTAGCAGCGTCGCCACTCCGCGCGGTGCTCGTAGCGCCTTCGCCGCACTGTCGGCGCCTCTGACTCACGACATGAGGATTGGGTCCAGATTGGGTGGAGGTTAGACCTCAGTTCTGCTGATTGAGGCGAAGCTTCCGGGTCCAATGGCACAGTAAATGCTTAAAGATCTATGCCCTTGTCGACCGGGGGCGCCTTTGGCGCCTTGGCACGCGCCAGGATTTTTTGTCGCATCCTATCAACAGATTCAGAGAAACCGGGCAATGACAAAGTACAAGCTCGAGTATATATGGCTTGATGGGTACACTCCAGTACCCAACCTTCGTGGGAAGACGCAAATCAAGGAATATGCTGATTTTCCCGCGCTTGAACAGCTTCCTCTATGGGGTTTTGACGGAAGCTCCACTATGCAGGCTGAGGGAAACAGTTCGGACTGCGTTCTGAAACCGGTCCGCATTTTTCCGGACAGCGAACGCAAGGATGGCGCCATTGTGCTGTGCGAAGTGATGATGCCGGACGGCGAAACCCCGCACCCGTCGAACAAGCGGGCAACCATTCTGGACGATAAGGGTGCCTGGTTCGGATTCGAGCAGGAATACTTCCTCTACAAGAACGGCCGGCCGCTGGGGTTTCCCGAGAATGGCTATCCGGCACCACAGGGTCCTTACTATACGGGCGTCGGCTACAGCAGGGTCGGCGATATAGCACGCAGGATCGTTGAGGAGCATCTCGACATATGCCTTGCTGCCGGCATCAACCATGAGGGCATCAACGCCGAAGTGGCGAAGGGCCAATGGGAATTCCAGATCTTCGGAAAGGGCTCAAAAAGGGCCGCCGACGAGATGTGGGTTGCCCGGTATCTGCTGGAGCGGCTGACGGAGAAGTACGGCATCGATGTCGAGTATCACTGCAAGCCGCTCGGCGACACCGACTGGAACGGGTCCGGCATGCACGCCAACTTTTCCACAACGTATCTGCGCGAGACAGGCGGCAAGGAATACTTGGAAAGGCTGATGGCAGCTTTCGAACAAGCCAGGGATGATCACATCGCGGTCTATGGACCGGACAACCACATGCGGCTGACCGGCAAGCACGAAACGCAGTCGATCCACTCCTTTAGCTACGGTGTCGCTGACCGGGGCGCATCGATCCGTGTGCCGCACAGCTTCGTAAGAAACGGCTATAGAGGCTATCTCGAAGATCGCCGTCCCAATTCGCAAGGCGACCCGTACCAGATCGCTTCCCGGATCCTGAAAACGATTGCATCCGTCCCGACGGGTGCTGAAGCCGGCGTTTCGGCTGCAGCCTGATCGTTTGCCACGGCGTAGATTTGGGCGTCTACGCCGTGATTTGCCTTGTCGCGCTGGCGGCGTCTACCAGAGGACCGACTTAGCCGGAAGCTATGGCCCGCAGCAGTCCCTAACCTTTTTAGACCTGATGTCTTCTTCGGTCCTATGGAGAGGAAAGGGTCAATGCTTCATTACGTTCAGCTAGGCGGCGGCGTGCCTGTGCCGATGTCGGATGTCATGGGACCGGCAGCGGGATTGGCATTGATTTCCGGACCGTCGTCAACCTCCACGGTGATGTTCCCGTCGGGCTCGACGCTGGCGACATAGGTCTTGATGCCGCAGGTGCCGTTCAGGGAACTCCCCGTCTTCAGGTCGAACATCCAGTCATGCAGCGGGCAGACAAGGGCGTGGCCGCCCAGCATGCCGTCGGCCAGCGGTCCCGACCGGTGCGGGCAGCTCGCCTGGGTGGCATAGACTGCACCGTCCCTGGTGCGGAAGACGGCGACGCGGCGGTCGCCGAGCTTGAAGGTGCGCCCCTCGCCGGCGGGAAGGCCGGTCAGGGGACCCAGGGTGAAACGATCGGACATGGTTCAGCCCTCCGCTGGAACAAGTGAGGTGAACTGGTTGGGGGTGGCGGGATTCTGGCCTTCCAGCCAAGGATCGCGATAGGCGTCGATCGATTCCTGCATCGCCTTGTCCAGGCGCTCGCCAATGCCCTCGCTGTCGTCCACGACGATGGATCGGAGTTTGGCGATGCCGATGCGCTCGACGTAGCTGTAGGTCCGCTCCTTCCATTTCGCGGTCTCGCGGTAATACTGCATGAAGCGGCCCATGATCTTCAGGGCCTCGTCGTGGCTGCCGACCACGCACAGCAGGTCGCCCTTGCGGATATGGGCGCCGGCGGCGCCGCCGACATAGATCTCCCACTTGCCGTCGCCGATCGCGACCGCGCCCACGTCCTTGACGTAGGCCTCGGAGCAATTGCGCGGGCAACCGGCGGTGGCAAGCTTCAGTTTGCCCGGGCTGTCGATGCCGCGGAATCGGTTCTCGATCCTAGTCGCCAGTGCCATGCTGTCGCCCAGCCCGAAGCGGCAGTAATCGGTGCCGATGCACGACTTGCAGGTCCGGTAGCTCTTGCCCCAGGCGTGGCCGGCCGGCATGCCCAGATCCTTCCAGACGCCAGGCAGGTCGTCGCGCGGCACACCGACCAGGTCGATGCGCTGGCCGCCGGTCAGCTTGACCAGGGGGACGTTGTACTTGACCGCCACGTCGGCGATCCGCTTCAGCTCGTCCGGGGTGCAGACGCCTCCGGGCATTTCGGGCACGACCGAGAAGGTGCCGTCCTTCTGGATATTGCCGTGCATGCGGTCATTGATGAAGCGGGCGTCGCGCTCGTCCTCATACTCGCCTTTCCAGATCGTGGACAGCAGGTTGGCGAGCCCGGGCTTGCTGCCGGGATCCTCCTTGCCGCCGGCCAGCACCTTGAAGACCGACGACACGGACTTCAAGTCGTTGGTGAGGATCGCCTCGATCAGGTCCTGGGTCGCGAGCGGCACGCCGGGCACATAGTAGTGGACCGAGGGGTCTTCCTCCGCCTCGCCGCCGCAGTAGAAATCGACCAGTTCGTTGACCAACCCCTTGCACGAGCCGCAGCCCATGCCAGCCCGCGTCGCCTTCATCACCGCCGACGCGGTGCGGGCGCCGCCGGAAACGCAGGCGCCGATCGCGGCCTTGGTCACGCCGTTGCAGTTGCAGACCTGGGCCTCGGCCGGCATCTCCTCCAGCGTCACCTTCTCGGCGGGAGCGCCCAAGTCGAACAGCAGGGACAGCCGCTCGTCCGGCAGGGGCGAGTCCCGGTCGAAGGCCTGCATCAGGTAGGCCGCCTTGCTGATGTCCCCCATCAGGATGCCGCCGACCAGCCTGCCATCGCGGACGATCAGCTTCTTGTAGGTGCCGCGCTTGGGCTCGGTGAACTGGACGACCTCGTCCCGTTCCTCGGTCGGCTCGGTGATGCCCATCGCGGCCACCTCGACGCCCATCACCTTCAGTTTGGTCGCCAGCTTAGAGCCGTGGTAGGCGGCGTCGCGATTGCGCCCGGTGACATGGTCGGCGAACACCTTCGCCTGATCCCACAGCGGCGCCACCAGCCCGTAGACCCGGCCCCGGTGCTGGGCGCATTCACCCACGACATAGACGTCGGGGTCGTCCACCGAACGCATGTGGTTGTCGACCACGATGGCGCGCTCCACCGTCAGGCCGCAACGCATGCCGATCTCCGCGTTCGGCCGGATGCCGGCGGAGACGACGACCAGGTCGCAGTCGATGCTTGTGCCGTCCTTGAAGGCGAGGCCGGTGATGCCGCGTTCGTCGCCCAGCACGGCCGTGGTGGATTTCTGAAGATGGACCTGCACGCCCATGGACTCCATGGCCGCCTTCAGCATGGCGCCGGCCGGGGCGTCCAGCTGCTGCTCCATCAGGTGCTTGCCGATATGGATCACGTGGACCTGGCAGCCGTGGTTGATCAGGCCGCGCGCCGCCTCCAGGCCCAGCAGGCCGCCGCCGATCACCGCCGCCTGCCGGCTCTCCCTGGCCCTCGCTATGATGCCGTCGCAGTCGTCCAGCGTGCGGAAGGCGAACACGCCGTCCCGGAGCTTACCGCCCGGGCCGGTCATGCCCTCGATCGGCGGCACGAAGGCGCGGCTGCCGGTGGCGATCAGCAGATAGTCATAGGGCATGTGGACGCCGGCCTCGGACCGCACCGTCTTGGCCGACCGGTCGATATCGGTCACCGGTGACCCGGCGTGCAGGGTGATGCCGTTGTCCCGGTACCAGTCCAGCGGGTTCATGACGATGTCGGCCGGGTCCTGGCTGCCGTTCAGCACGTTGGACAGCAGGATGCGGTTGTAGTTGCCGTAGGGTTCGTCGCCGAACATCGTGATCTCGAACAGGTCGGCGCCGCCGCGGGCGAGCACTTCCTCCACGGCGCGGGCGCCCGCCATGCCGTTGCCGATGACGACCAGTTTACGCTTGCCCATGGCTCTCTCCTGGGAAGATGGCAGCAAAGGGAGAAACCGTCAGATCTCGATCAGGCCGATGTCGAGCACCAGCGTGCCGGCCTGGCCCTCGGGCGCCGCGAGGAAGACCTCCACCCTGGTTTCCGGGAACAGGTCCTCGACCACGGCCAGAGGCACATGGACCGCGTCCTTGGCGCCGATGGGGAAATAGCGCATCGGCGCGCCGTCCTTGGTCAGCACCAGGTAGACCAGTTCGTTCAGCGAGTTTCCGGCGCGGAGGTAGATCAGCTGGGCGCGCTTGTCCGCCGGGACCGTGTAGGCCAGCGCCGGGTCCAGCTCCGCCGGCCGCGACAGGCCGCGCCCCTCGAAGTCGAACACGCCGTTGAGGAAGCGTGGGGTCGAATCCATCATGTCCGGTTTCTCCCGTGGTTCAGTGGGTGTGAGGGGTGTTGTTCAATGTTTCGGGGGCAAGTCCGCCGCTTCCAGGCGGACGGCGCAGACCTTGAACTCCGGTATGCGCGAGACGGGATCGAGGGCGGCGTTGGTCAGCAGGTTGGCGCACCCCGCGCCGCCCCAGTGGAAAGGGACGAACAGCGTGTCCATCCGGATCGTCGTGACGAGGCGCGCCTTGACCACCGCGTCGCCCCGCCGGGTGACGAGCCGCACCCGGTCGCCGTTCCGGATGCCGAAGCTTCGGGCCATGCCGGGGTGGATCTCGACGAAAGCTTCGGGCTCCGCCTCCAGCAGCGCCGGCACCCGGCGCGTCTGGGCGCCGGACTGGTACTGCGACAGCACCCGCCCCGTGGTCAGGTAGAGCGGGTAATGCTGGTCCGGCTCCTCGTCCGGGGGACGGTGGCCGACGGGGCTGAAGCGCGCCCTGCCGTCGGGTGTCGGGAAACGGTCGAGGAACAGGCGGGGGGTGCCGGCAGGGCCAGCGGCCTCATCGGGACAGGGCCAGAAGACGCCGTCCTCCGCCGCGACCCGCTCCCAGGTGATGCCGGAATAGTCTGCGAGGCCGCCGGAGCTTGCCCGGCGAAGCTCGCCGAACGCTTCGCGGGCATCGTCGGTGAAGTGGGCGCCGCGGCCCAGCCGGTCGGCCAGGGCCTTGATCACCTGGAGGTCGGTGCGGACGCCGTCGGGCGCCGGCTTGGCCCGGCGCCGTAGCTGGACGCGCCCCTCCAGGTTGGTCATGGTGCCCTCCTCCTCCGCCCACTGGGCGATTGGGAGGACGACGTCGGCCATCCCGGCGGTCTCGGACAGGAACATGTCGGACACCACCAGCAGGTCGAGCGCCCGCAGGCCTTGCCGGACCTGCGCCACATCCGGGGCCGAGACGGCGATGTTGGAGGCCATCACCAGAAGGACGCGGATGCCGGGCTTGCCCGGCTCCTCCCGACCGAGGGCGGCGAGAAGCTCGCAGGCTGACAGCCCCGGGCCGGGAAGCGAGGCTTCCTCGACGCCCCAGACCGAAGCGGCGTGCGCCCGGTGCTCCGGGTTGTCCAGCTTGCGGTATCCCGGAAGCTGGTCGGCCTTCTGGCCGTGCTCGCGCCCGCCCTGGCCGTTGCCTTGGCCGGTCAGGGTGCCGAAGCCGCAGAAAGGCTTGCCGACCTTGCCCAGCGCCAGCGCCAGGTTGATGAAAGACAGCACGTTGTCGACACCGGTGCTCTGCTGCTCCGGCCCGCGGGCGGTCAGCACCATCGCCGTCCCGGCGGTGCCCAGCATGCGGGCGGCCTCGTTGATGCGGTCGGCGGGAACGCCGGTGATGCGCTCGCCCCGGTCGGGCCAGTAGGAGCCCACGGTCCGCCGGACTTGCTCGAACCCGACGGTGCGCAGCCCGATGAAGTCGAGGTCCAGGTAGCCTTGCCGGATCACCGAGTTCAGCAGGGCGTTGCCGAGCGCGGCGTCGGTTCCCGGAGTGATCTGGAGATGCAGGTCCGCCAGCGCCGCCGTGGGCGTGACTCGGGGATCGACGACGATCAGGCGGCCGCCTCGGCGTTTCTGCTCCTCGAAGTACTGCATCATGACGGGCAGCGATTCAGCCGGGTTGCCGCCGACCAGGAGGATCACCTCGGCCCTCCCGATATCCTCCAGCGGGAACGGCAGGCCGCGGTCGATGCCGAACGCCTTCATCCCGGCCGCGGCGGCCGATGCCATGCAGAAACGGCCGTTGTAGTCGATGTTGGGGGTACGGAGCGCCACGCGGGCGAACTTGCCCAGCATGTAGGACTTCTCGTTGGTCAGCCCGCCGCCGCCGAATATGCCGACGGCGGCCGGACCATGCTCCCGCTGGGTCCGGCCGATCGCGTCGGTGATCCTGTCAAGCGCCTCGTTCCACGAGGCGGGGCGCAGGGGGCCGTCCTTGCTGTCGCGCATCAGGGGCGTGGTAAGCCGGTCGGGTGCCGACAGCAGGTCGGCGGCCGTCCAGCCCTTGCGGCACAGTCCGCCCCGATTGGTCGGGAAATCGCGGGCGGCCACGGTGTAACGGACCTCCCCGCAGGCGTCTTCCCGGACCAGGGTCATGCCGCACTGGAAGGCGCAGTACGGACAGTGCGTGTCCGTGCGGGTCCCCGCATGCGTCCCCGCCATGCCGTCAGACCTTGGCGGCGGTCATGTGGGCGGCACCCCAGGTCGTCCGCCACCGCCTCTTAACGCCGGACAGGCCGAGCAGAGCCACCACCGCCAGCAGAGCGAACACCAGGAATCCCGCCTGGTAGTCGCCGAACCACTGCTTCGACAGGCCCAGGCTCGATGCCAGATAGAACCCGCCGATGCCCCCGGACATGCCGACCATCCCGGTCATGACGCCGATCTCCCGCCGGAAACGCTGGGGGACGAGCTGGAACACGGCGCCGTTGCCCATACCCAGGGCCTGCATGGCGCATCCGAAGGCGATCAGCGCGAGCCAGGCATTGGGCAGGCCGAAGCTGACGATGATCAGGAAAGCCGCCGCGATGGCATACATGATGCTGAGCGACCGGATACCGCCGATCCGGTCGGCGAGATAGCCGCCCACCGGCCGCATCACCGACCCCAGGAAGACACAGGCCGCCGTGAAGTAGCCCGCTTCCACGGCGCCCAGCCCGTAGAGGTCGTTGAAGTAGATGGTCAGGGAGGACGCGAGGCCGACGAAGCCACCGAAGGTCACACTGTAGAAGAACATGAACCACCAGGCGTCGACCTCCCGGAGCACCGCCAGATATTCCTTCAGGGACTTGGGCGGCGGGGCATCCGGGCTGTCCTTCGCCATGACGAGGAAGGCCACGAAGGCGATGCCCAGCGGAATGAGGGCCAGCCCGAAGACGCTGTTCCAGCCGTACCAGACGGCCAGCGTCGGTGCGAACAGGGCCGCGAAGACAGTGCCGGAGTTGCCGGCGCCGGCGATGCCCAGCGCGGTTCCCTGGTGCTCGGGCGGGTACCAGCGCGACGCCAGCGGCAGGGCCACGGCGAAGGAGGCGCCGGCGACGCCGAGGAACACGGCCAGCAGCATCACCTGCCACAGGGCGGACAGTTGGACCAGCCATGCGGCGCCGAGCGCCCCGATCACCAGCAGCTGGCCGATGATGCCGGTCAGCTTCGGGCCGATCCGGTCGACCATCAGGCCTAGCACGACGCGCAGGAACGCTCCGGCCAGTACGGGGGTGGCCACCATCAGGCCCTTCTGGGCCGGGCTGAGCGCGAGGGTTTCGGAAATCTGGACGCCGAGCGGCCCCAGCAGCACCCATACCATGAAGCTGACATCGAAATACAGGAACGCGGCGAACAGGGTCGGTGGATGACCCGCCTTCCAGAAACTAGAGTGCATGGAGCTCCTTTCCCCGGATTTTTCTGCGGCTGCGACCCAACTCAGCCGAGAAAACATAAAATTAATCTTTCGATTTTATGCTTATATCTTCATCCATCCGGGGAAATGGCATCGCAATTTATGTGCCAACTGTCACGTTGGTGTCATGCGAACATCTTTCACAGATGAAGATCTATAACTTCATTGCTGCGGAACCGCCCGCTCTTACCCAATTAAGAGGCACTCAACGATCTTCCGATTTAGAGAAGGTGCTTGAAATCACCGACGCCGGACAGGTGTGGCTGGTCGGCGTCGGTCACTGAATGGAATTAAGGCGCGTCGGAAACGATAATTGCCCAATATCTGCTCAACCTGCTGTCATCATGGCAGTCTGAATAGATCTTGGGCGACAGCCCCGATGTTTAGCCCTCCCGGTGCTCAGCTGTGGGATCCGGGCGATTTCGGCACGCCGATTGCCGGAGAGGTCAATTCGGGATCGTTGCGGCTGGCATCATTGCTGTCAGGCGCTGTATTAGCGACGGCATTGTGGTTCAGCCGCTTCGCCTTCTGCATGCCATCGATCTCCATCTTTCGGGCTTGCCCCTGGTTGTCCTTGGCCATGGGGTATTTCCTTGATGATGTCGGTGCAAAATCAGGTTGAGACTCTGGAACGGAGTTGCGGTCACGCTCGTTCCTACCACTTGACCGCTACTACCGCGGACGGTAGCGCCGGCATTCACATGCAATGCGGAGCAAAGCGAAGCCACCGATGTCTCATGGAACAAGATGCTGCACCGCACCAGCATGTCCGCTAGAATATCGTTGATGAAAATCGGGGAAAGTCACCGATCATGCAGGAACATCCGTTCGCCGAATATACGAGGGCTTTGGGCAAGGGACCGAAGCTGTTCCGCGACCTGGAGGAGCACGAGCCCGAAACGGCCATGACGATGGTCCTGCGCGGCGAGGTCGATCCCATCCAGCTCGGCGCCTTCCTTCTGCTGCTGAGGCGCAAGGAAGAGACGGGAGCGGAGCTTGCCGGATTCGTCAGGGCGGCGAAGTCGGTGCTCGCCCGGCCCGACGACCCGATCGTTCCCGACCTGGGCTGGCCCTCCTACGCCGACCGGCACCGACAGCAGCCCTGGTTTGTGCTGTCGGCGCTGCTGCTGGCGGCAGAGGGCATCAAGGTGCTGATGCAGGGCATCGACGGCGGGTCGGAAGGGTACGCCCCGACCCCCGCTGCGCTCGCCCAGCTGGGCATCCATCCCTGTGGATCCCTGACCCAAGCGGCGGCCGAACTGCGGAACAGCAATTTCGCCTATATCAGGCTGCAGGGTTTCTGTCCCGACCTGGAACGGCTGTTCCAACTCCGCCCGCTGCTGGGCGTGCGGACCGCGGTCAACACCTTCGCCCGCGACATCAACCCGCTGGACGCCCCTGCCCAGATCCAGAGCGTGTTCCATCCGCCCTACCGCCCGCTGCACCAGGAGATCGCGATCCGCCTAGGCCAGCCCTGCGCCGCCATCTTCAAGGGCATCGGCGGCGAGGCGCAACGCTCCCCCCTGAAGGAGTGCGTGGTCGCGACCGTCGAGGACGGCCAGGCGGCGGAGGAATTCTGGGCGCCCCGGCTCGCGGAACGGATGGAAACGACCTACCAGTGGCGTGCCGAGGACCTGGATCCACGCCACCCCGCCCTGCTGTGGGCGGGGGAGTTGGACAACCCGGTCGCCGAGCAGGCGGTCATCGCGACCGCAGCCGTGGGCCTGAGGGCCGTTGGCCGAGCCTCATTGATCGAGGAGGCCGAGGCAATGGCCGAGCGGCTGTGGCGGTCGCGGTCTCCGGGCCGGTTCCGCGCCTGACGGCGCGTGGATTCCATCGGCATGAATGAGGTTCGCTCCAAGGGCATCCAGATCCGGTTCGGCATCGCTTCGGAACAGGGCCGGCGCCCGCGGAACGAGGATTACGCCGGTCTTTACGAGGGAACCGCGCTCCAGCGCATTCGGCAGGGGATCGTCGCGGCGGTGGCCGACGGTGTCGGCGGCGCCAAGGGCGGGCGCGTCGCGGCGGAGTTGGCGGTCAGGACTTTCATCGATGGCTACTATGCCCAGCCGGCGACGGTCGGCGTTCATCACGCCGCCGCAGCGTCGATCGACGCCTTCAACCGGTGGATACACCAACTCGGCCGGACCGACGCGATGTTGGAGAATGCGTCCTGCACCTTCACGTCGCTGATCCTGCTCGGCAGGAAGGCCCATGTCCTCCATGTCGGCGACAGTCGTGCCTACCGCTTGAGCGGCGACGACCTAGTGCGCCTGACGGAGGACCACACGCTCAAGCATCCGGACCTGAGGCACGTGCTGTTCCGGGCGATCGGAATCGAGCCGTCGGTCAGGCTCGACTATTCGGCCGAGACATTGAAGCCGCACGACCGCTTACTGCTGTGCTCGGACGGGGTCCACGGCACCCTGGGAGACCGCCGCATCCGCGACCTGCTGATAAGGGGCCTGGCGCCGGAGGAGGCGGCGCGGGAGATCGTCGCCTCCGCCTTCCAGGCCGGCAGCACCGACAACATCACGGCCCTGGTCATCGACGTCATCAGCCTGCCTCCGGCGGAGCATGCCGACCTTGAATCGGCTATCGCCGCCCTGCCGATCCGCGATCCGGTGCCCAGGACGGGAGATACAGTCGACGGCTTCCGGTTGGACAGCGTTCTGTCGGACGGGCGCTACAGCCGCCTGTTCAAGGCCGCCGACACCGCCAACGGCGACCGCTGGGTCGTGGTGAAGTTTCCGCAGCCCATGGTCGCGACCGATGCCACCCACCACTCCGCCTTCCTGCGCGAGGCCTGGGTGTCGGCGCGCATCCATAGCCCCTGGATCGGCGAGGTGATCGAGGTGCCGGCGGAGCGCCAGACCTGCCTTTATTCCACCATGCCCTTCTACGAGGGCGAGACGCTGGAGAAACGGCTGGGCCGCAAGCCACGGCTGAACTTGCGCGACGGTGTCGAGATCGCCATCAAGCTTTGCAAGGCGGTCGCTGCACTTCACCGTGCCGGCATCATCCACCGCGACATCAAGCCGGACAACGTGATCCTGGAACCGCGGGGCGGTTTGAGGTTGATCGACCTGGGGGTGGTGCGCCTGCCCCGGATCGAGGATTTCCCGGCCGCCGACATTCCCGGGACGCCCAGCTACATGGCCCCGGAACTGCTCGCCGGCCAGGCCGGCGACGAGTTGAGCGACGTCTATGCCCTGGGCATCACCGTCTACCGGGCCTTCAGCAACCACTACCCCTATGGCGAGGTCGAGCCATTCAGCCGGCCGCGCTTCGGCAAGCCGGCGCCCCTGTCACGCTACCGGCCCGACCTGCCGGGCTGGCTCGACGCCGTCCTGGACCGGGCAGTGGCCGTGGATCGCCGGGACCGCGTTGCCGACGCGATCGAATTCGCCTCGGAGCTGGAAAGCGGACTGGCGCGCGGTAGCCCTGTCAGCCTGCGCAAGCCGCCGCTTTACGACCGGAACCCCGTGCGGTTCTGGCAGACCGTCTCGCTGGTCCTTGCATTGACACTGCTGTTTTCCGCCCTCTAGTTGTCTGACGGCGCAACGTTGTAGGGATCAAGTATGTTGGGTGATAGAGGCTTATGCCTGGCACTTCGCCGGCCCGCTGGGCGCGCGGGAGCACCAGCCAGTCCGGTCCGTCGCAGCCGATGAAGAGCCAGATCTTCCAAACGGCGGTGGGCGGTCAAGCCGGCAGCCGCCGCGCTAGCGGCGGGGGCTCGCCAGGGCCAGGCTTGAGGTCCCACCGCAGTCTAGAATACCCTGATCATCGGTAAACGGTGGAGGTCGAACGATCCATGGAGGCCTGCCCATGTATCAGATCCATCCCAATGCCAGAACCACACCGGCCGTGCGTGCCGAAATCCTTCGTTCGCTGAACCCTCCGGCGAACTTGCCAAGCGCTACGGCGTCAGCACCGAGACCATCCGCAAATGGCGCAGGCGCGGCGCCGAGGATTGTCGCGACCACTCCTCGCCTCCCAACCACCCGTGGTGGCGGGTCACCGACGAAGAGCGCACTAAAAATCGTTGCCCAGCTGACCGTCTACAGCGTTAAGGAAGTATCGCATCCAGACAATGTCTTCGATAAAATGCATTATTCCGCCGTGATGCCCTTAGAAATCTGGCCTGGAGCCTTGAACTCAAAGGCCAGGTGGGAGCGCCCCCTGCACTCCTACCTGCCGCGAAGATTAGGCCGCTGCCCGACGTCGTGAGCGCTGAACCGGGGCCGTCTCGGCTTCAGGCGCAGACCGGTGCTTGCCCAAACCGATGGCCTTGGCGAACTCGCTGCGTTTCTCAGCATAGGCCGGAGCGACCATCGGGTAGTCCGCCGGCAGGTTCCACTTCACCCGGCTTTGGTGCGTAAATCAGGATCGCACGGCCGGCCCGGGCAGGTGTATAGAGGCCGCCCTGCTGCCGAGAGCCCGCATGCCGTACAAGCACAACGAACCGCGCCGTCACAAGATTCCAAAAGCCAAGTACCGAGTTTTGAATTGGCGGGAGTACGACCGAGCCCTGCAGCAGCGCGGCAGCCTGACGGTCTGGGTGACGCCCGAGGCGCTGGAAGCCTGGGCGCCAGCGGCGACCGGGCAACGTGGTCGACCGCCGGCTTACTCGGACATCGTCATCGAGACCGCGGCCATGCTGCGTCTGGTGATGGGCCAGCCGTGGCGCCAGACCGAGGGGCTGCTGCGCTCCATCATCGAACTGCTCGGCCTGGACCTGCCGGTGCCGGACCATACGACACTGGCTCGGCGCAGCGCCCGCCTGCCGTTGACGACCGCCTTGAAGAAGCCGAAGGGACCCGTGGATGTGGTGATCGACTCCAGCGGCTTGAAGATCTTCGGCGCGGGCGAGTGGCGGCATGAGAAACATGGCGGCACGCCACGCCGGAGCTGGCGCCGGCTGCACCTTGCCATCGATCCGGACAGCGGTGACATCCTGGCCGCCGAGCTGACCACCACGGACGAGGGCGATGCCTCCCAGGTTGGCCCGTTGCTCGATCAGATCGACGGCCCGGTCTCCACTGTCTTTGCTGACGGCGCGTATGACGGCGATCCCACCTACCGGACTGTCCTCGAGCGTCATCCCGACGCCGCGGTGGTCATCCCACCCAGATCAACCGCGGTCCTGAGCGACACGGCAGAGACCGACCCCACTCAGCGCGACCGGCACATCCAGGTGCTTGCCGAGAAAGGCCGGATGGGCTGGCAGGCCGCGACTGGCTACGGCAAGCGCGCGCTCGTGGAAACCGCTTTCCACAGGTACAAGGTCCTGGTCGGCGGAGCCTCCGCGCCCGGACTCTGTCCGCCCAGAAGGTCGAGGCCAGGGTCGCCTGCGCCGCGATCAACCGCATGACCAGCCTCGGCATGCCGGCCTCCCGGAAGGTCGCCTGAGATCCAGCACATGGGGGGAAGTCTGGTCCCAACGCGATTTATGCACCACAGCCTCGAGGATGGGCTTTCACGGGGTCGCCCTCTGATCTGCGCACCGGGTGAGCAAAACATCGCTGCTCGCCTGACCGAAGACGACATCAGGATGGTCCGTGCCAGTGCGATGAAGACGGGGGATCTCGCCTCCCGGCTAGGCGTCAGTCGATCGGCGATCAACGCGGCTCGTCGCCGGATTACGTGGAGGCATATTGAATAATATCCCAGGTGAGCATGATCCGAGCCAGCAATGCCGACCCGGATCATACTATGACGATCACTGGGCGGGTGAAGACAGTGCGGCCGCCTGCGGCAAGCCCTCGACCCCGGCGCCGATGTCAACCGCGATATCTGTGGCTGCCGGGCTGCACTCCGGGTGACCCCAACCGCTCGGGCTTCTGAACGTTCCCTGCGACTGGATGATGTCGTAAACAATGGCATCGGTCCCGGCGGAACTCACGCCTTTGGGACCGGTCCCGTTCCGGTCGAGACGGAGCGCGCGACGCACCCGCCAGGCGATGTTGTGATCGGCGCAGGAGCTGTCACCGCTGACCCCGAGGCCGCCGATGATCTGGCTGTCGCTGGTATACAGCCCGAGTCCGCCGCCGAACACGTTGATGCCGCCGACCTTCTCGCCGACCATGCCATCCTGCGGGGTCCCGTAGTTCTTCGGGTTGCCTTTGTAGGCGGCCTTGGGATCGACAGGATTGCTCTCCTGCAGCCCGAACAGAGTCCCGCCCGGCTGAACCGCGGTATAGAGGTTGGCGGTCGAGAGGGCGAGGCCGTCCAGGCTGAAGGCATTGGCGGTATGGGCTTTCTGGGCCGAGATCACGCGGCTGCCCGGCCACTGGTCGTCGCGGTCGGCGCCGGAGAAAGCGACAGCGCATACGAACCCGTCCCGGTCTACAATTGTCGCCCACATCTGGAGACCGAAACCACCGTTCGCCTCCGCAACCGCGCTCTTGAGGGCTTTTACGAGGTTGGAATGACTCGGAAGACCCTTGCACTGTCCCGCTGCTGCCGGAGGCGACTTGGAGTCGTCCGCTCGCTTGTCGTCTGCGCCGTCTTTCGCATATCCAGGCGAAGTGCAAAGCGTCGCAGCCACTGTCAGGGCAAAACCAAAAATCGCATGTCTTTTCATGTTAACTCCCTAGAACAAGAAACTGCTATTTGTTAGTTGATACTGAGACAACCGGTGGAAAAACATGATTGTCTAAGCGCAACTTTTGGAAACTCAGAGGAGTCTCAGTAAGCATACTTTCATTACTAATGACGATTCCGAATCTGGAAAAATTTCTACTAATTGGGAATAATTCTATAGGAAATTCTTATGGTATTCCGGACATATCTCTTCCTACGGTTTGGACATAGAGGCCACCAACGAGCGGGCGACCAAATCCAGCACGTTGGACGTCAATCCGCTTTCCAGGAACCAGCGTTGTCCGGCCGTCGTCGGACTGGGCCGAACAATACTAGGTGGAAACGGATTGAGGTCCACGATAGAGATTAGCCGTTCAATGATGGTTCTACTCCGGCTGCGGAGTGACTATTGCGAGTTCTGTGCCCTCAGCATCCAGGCCTTGTCCAGGCGTCGGCGGAGAACCGGGTTGGATTATTCCTCTCATGTCATAGCCGAACGTGTCCTTTTCGGGATCCTTGCTGGTGCTGTCCAGAGCAGTAGGGGTGTAAATATCAAGGTCAACAGCAGGGGGTACTAGAGCACCTTCGGCATGGGTGCTGCCGATGTTACCCAGCAAGAGGACTGGTACCACACCGCACAGAACCAATTTATTCTTCAGGTCTTTTGATATCATGGTCGTGCCTCCGGGCAAGTTGTACCGGGGTGCATTTGCCCAATAACAACCCCAGTCCGGAAAGAATAAAGTAATTCGTTCCGGATGTTACAGTTAAGGGTGTACTATGTCCCGGCATGATAAACTTAATGTTACATCAACTTTAGCCGGGTTTTCAGAATGCTAGACTTTCCTTAATTTCAAACGTTCTAATAAGACTCTAATACATAATTTCCGCTTAGGTATGGTACCTATCCATCTTTGGATGAGGATAGCGAGGCTGTCATCGAGCGGTCGACCAGGTCAGGGTAGAGGGCGTGGCATGGATCAGACGCATTGCCACGCCGTAGGCATTCGGTGACGCACCCCAAAACGTCCGGCATGCTGAGGTCCGGTCCGAACCGGTCGAGCAGCCTAGCGCGCTGGTACTGGCCCTGGCGTCCACACCGATCGCGGGCGATGCGGACCAGGTCGAGCGGATAGGTGCGAAGGGTCAGCGCGCCGGTGGTCATTACCGGCTATGTATCCGATTGCTTTTCAAGAGCAACTTCCCATTTTGCTGCATTTTTCTCGCCTTCTGAAATCAGGGCCGCCAGACGGGGGTTGGCCAGATAGGCCGTGCGCTGTTGGGACATAGGCTTCACACTGGTGTCGTTGGATCCTTCGAGCTTTTCCTTTCGGGAAAGCGCACAGATGGCCACAAGCGCAAAAAAGCTGAACAGCAGTCCCAGCACAAACCAGCCGACATCGCTTCGGTTCTTGTCGTGAGCGATCACCGCGCAGGTGCCGGCACACGTCAGCCAAACGCCAATAGCAACGTAGGGACTTGGTCAGTTTCGCCGGCAGATAGCGGTCACGGCGTTCTGAGCTGGTCTATGCCGGAACGTTCTGCCGGATGAGATCGGGGAGCCAGGGCACGCGATCGGCGTCCGGTATTTTGAGCCTGGCTCCCAGGTAGTCCCAGAACGAGATGGCGAGCTTGGAGCAGGTTTTCAGCAGGCTGAGGAAGGTGTCCCGGGCCTGCTTGCCGGCCGCGGAGCGGGTCTCGCCGGAGACTTTGCGTTTGGTGACGAAGCTGCGGACGTCGTTCTCCGAGCCATTGGTATGCAGCGGGATGTTGGGCCGGTCGAGCACCAGGAGCAACTCATTCTTGTTGGCGTGAAGGCGGCTAACTGTGTCGTCGAGTTCGGTGAAGCCGGTGATCCGGCCGAAGATCCGGTCGAAGCGTGCCCGCAGGGCCGTGCGGCGTATGGCGGTCGGGTCGTCCTTGTAGAGCTTGAGATCAGCGTAGAACCACCAGACCAGCTGGCGCTGTACATCGACCAGGCGGTGCTGCTCGTCGGTGACGCAGACGATGCGGCGGAGATGGCGCTCGGCATGGATCCAGCACAGGGCGTGCTGGAAAACATCGAACTGACCCGCATCATCGGAGACGATCACGGTGTCGGTCAGCAGGCCGCGGGCGACGATGGCGCCGACCATGGCGGCCTCGGTGACCCGCCGACGCTGACCGGCGCCGAGGCCGAAGCTGTCCAGGTGGACCCGCCACGCCGCATCATCGTCAAAGCTTCGGGATCCAGCGGCGAGCAGAGCGGCGACGATGCTTTCCGGCACGCCGTGTTCGATCAGGTAGGCCAGCGCCGCGGTGTTGATCACATAGACAGGGTCGCCGGCACGGAGCAGGTCGAGGAAGTTCAGGCGGCTCTTTGATGGCCGGGTGGCGAACCAGGCGAAACGGTCATTGCCGATGTGGGTGGTGTATTCATCGCGCCCGGCGTGGCGAGCCGCTGTGTCATCGACCGTCACCCAGGCGGCACTCGCCAGCCCAGCTTCCAGGATGGCGTCCTTCTCGGCGTGAAAGGCATCCTTGTTGGCCGTCAGGATGGTGATGATCTGGCCCTCCGAGATGCGCACGCCCAAGCTCTTCAGCTGGGCGCGCAGGCGCTCCACCGTCACCTGCCCTTGGACATGCTGCATCAGGACATAGCGCACGATCCCGGGGCCGAAGTGGCCGCTCACCTCAGGCGGCAGCGGTGCTGTGATCTCCTGGCCGTCCGGTGTCACCCAGCGTTCGCGGCGGAAGCGGATGACCTGTGGCGCCAGGAGCAGATCCTGCACCGTATAGTTCTCGAAGCCGCGGCGCCGCGAGCCGGATGGGACCTCGATGACCAGGGTTCGCTCCGTCGTCACCGGCGGGGTGCGTCGGCCACTCTGCCGTTTGCGCCGCTGCCGGGGTGCTTCCTTGGTCCTGGCTCGTTTATCCGGTTCCGTCGCCTTGTCCATGCCGCCCGGCGTCAGCTTCGGTTTCTTCGGCAGATCCTTCAGTCGAGCGTTCTCCGCGCCCAGCTGCTGGTTCTCCTCGCGCAGCGCTGTCACCTCGATCAAAAGCTGGACGACCAGCTTCTTCAGCTCGTCGAGGGACAGGGCGTCCAGGTCTGGAGGCGGCGGCACTGACATGCCGTAAGCCAACCATGCCGACCCTCATCAAGGGAAGCCTTCATGTCAGCTCGCAACACCCGCCAACCGGGGAAACTGACCAAGTCCGAAGCGGGGCAGTCTGACCGTGTGGTTTACGGATGAGGCGATCGCGCCTGGGAGAGTGTCAGGAATTTCGGTTCTCCCGCACTTTGCGTGGAATGTCTGGTCTGAGAACGTCTCGCAAACCTTCCGGCCGAGATCACATATCATGATGTGAATGAGTTCTTCCCAGTTCCGGGCTGCTGCGTTGAGCATGTGACGCGGATCAGCCCAACAAGCATCCAGATTCAGCCCAGGGTGCACGGCACGAGGCGATCTGCCCCGACTGCGGCACTGCCAGCCAGGCGGTCCACAGCCGATACCAGCGTCATCCTGCCGATCTGCCAAGCCTGGGCGGCCAGGTCCGCCTGCTTCTCAGCGTCCGCCGGTTCTATTGCCGGAACCCGGCCTGCGCTCGTCTGACCTTTGCCGAAACCATACCGGATCTGCTGGCGCCGAAAGCACGACGGACACGGCGGCTTGCCGCTATCCAGGGGCGGATCGGCATCGCCTGCGGCGGGGAGACCGGTGCTCGCCTGATGCGGTTCCTGGGCATGCCCGTCAGTGCCGACACCGTTCTCCGGCTCGTGCACGCCGTTCCCCTTCCAGTCCGCGCCCCGCCGCGGGTCCTGGGTGTTGACGATTGGGCGCGCCGGAAAGGGCAGACCTACGGCACCATCCTGGTCGACCTGGAGGAGCACCATGTCGTCGACCTGCTGCCTGATCGCACGGCGCAGACCCTGGCGGCATGGCTCCGCGAGTACGACACGGTCAGCGTGATCGCGCGGGACCGGTCCACCGAGTATGCCCGCGGCGCCAGCCTCGGCGCGCCGGGCGTGGCCCAGGTCGTGGACCGCTGGCACCTGCTTCGAAACCTGCGGGAGATGATCGAGCGCTGGCTGGCGGGCATTCACGGCCGCCTGCGCCGACTGCCTCCCGTGCACACCGGCGACCTGTCACCGCGGCAACGGCGCGAAACCTTCTCGCGGACCCGAAGCGAGACGGCCCGCACGCAAGATAGCCGTGCCCGGCGCCTGGCCCGGCATGAGGAGGTGCATAGATGTCTCCAGGCCGGCGAGACGATCCTGGCGATCAGCCGCGCCATGGGATCTCCCGGCAGACGGTCCGATCCTTCGCCTCCGCGCAGAGCTTCCCCGAGCGCGCCGAAAGGCGCCCCGTCGCGAGCGCTCTGGATCCCTGGCTCGATCATGTGGAAAGCCGGCTCGCGGAGGGATGTGCGACCGTGGCGGAGCTGTGGCGTGACATCAGGGAGAGGGGCTATCCCGGATCGGTCCAGCAGCTGCATCGGTGGGTGGACCGGCGACGCGAGGTCCCGGCACCATCCGGCCGGCCGTCGGAGCGCAAGCGCATACTGGCGTCGGCCCGGCAGCTTGCCTGGCTTCTGGTACGTTCCCCGGACGCCCTGGACGAAGCCGGGAAGGCGACACTGGCGTGGATCGCCCAGGATGCCGAGGTTGCCCGCCTCAATCCTCTGATCGCCCGGTTTGGCGACCTGGTGCGCGCCTGCGGCGTCACTCGGGGAAAAGCCCCGGAGGATTCTCCGGCGATCCTGGCGCGCTGGCTGGATGAAGCGGAGTCCTGCGGCACCCCGGTCGTCGAAACCTTTGCCGCCGGCCTCCGTCAGGATCAAGCGGCGATCCAGGCCGCTCTGACCCTGCCGTGGAGCAGCGGCCAAGCGGAAGGACAGATCAACAAGCTCAAGCTCATCAAGAGGCAGATGTACGGGCGCGGAAACTTCGATCTCATCCGCCGCCGTGTCCTCCTGGCCGCCTGATCCACGCAAAGTGCGGGAGAACCGAAATTCCTGACACTCTCGGCCATGTGGGCGCTGATCGAGGACCGGCACGCCGATGCGTTGCGCTATCTGGAGCAAGCGAGCGCCACGGCGCCGACGCCGGAGAACCGGCACGCCGTCAAGGCCGCGCGCACGCTGCTCGATCTTGAACGGCGCTGCAACCCGGACGGGGCGCTACCCGGCCCGCCGAAAGCACAGGGGATCGGTTGATGCGCGCGCTTCTGATGGTGCTGCTCCTTGCCGCTCCAGCGGCGCGTGCCGACCAGTTCTGCGATCTCGTGACCGGCGACCGCCGAATGCACGTCATGGAGGGCATTAACGACACCATGAACCGCGACAAGCAGGGCCGTGTGATTTCCCAACCCTTCTACGATGCCCTGTTCACGCTGGGCTTGGGCGACTATGCCAGCCTGGTCGCCATCGCCAAGGATGACACCCGGCCCGAGCTCGCCGACAAGGCAAAGCAGGTGATCGGCAGCGTCTACGAGTGCGAGAAGCCCCGTGCCCCCTGACCCCACCATTCGGACCTATGAGTTCGGCCCGTCCCCGGGCATCCGGTTTTCCGGCACCAGCCACGATGCGGTGCATGTCGAGTGCGGGCTGGGTTCGGTCAGTAGGTGGGTCTGGGCGTTCCGCGAAGCGGCAGCGGACGGCAATTTCTCCGACATGCTCGAGGCCGACATTATCTGCCGGGCGCGGATGCAGGAGCTGGTCGACGACCTGGCCGAGATGATGGGCGTGCCGTCGGAGCAGTCATTGCCGTGGCTGGAGGCCTTCAGGACCGATGAGGACGCGCGGGCGCGGGCCGATTTGGCGGGAGAATGCACCGACGCATGGTTCACGGAGGACGGTCATCTGCGCACGGGGAGCGGACGGGAATGCAGCGGCTAGTGCACAGACGCCGACAGAAGATTCAGCCGAAAGGCAATCGGCGTGCGGGTTTGGACACTTTTTTCGTGCATCTTCTGAGTGCGTCTGTGCACTAGGATTGCCCGCTGTCCGCTGAAGGCTCGCCCGCCTCCATGATCGCCACGATGGCTTTGAGTTTCTGCACGGTGAGCTTGCCATCCAGTACCACACCGAAGGTCAGCTAAATACTCGGCTGCTTGCACGATTGCAGCGTGATCTAATGCCTTATGGAAGCGGCCTGCAGTCCGGTGACCTTTCAGTATACTCATTCTAAGATTGCACAGGATTGTCGAGGCTGTGGTATCGTTGCGTAGATTGTTGCAGCGAGGCAATATCATGTCCATGAGGCGTTACCGGGCACTGGGCGGAGCATTCTTGTCGCTGTGGATAAGTAACGTGCCGCTAAGTGCCAGCGCTCAGAAAATGTCGTCTGTTGAAGTGAATGGTGTCCAGGTTCCCTACTTGGAACAGGGCTCAGGGGAGACTGTCGTCTTCGTGCATGGAACCCTGTCCGACCTGCGCGCATGGGCGCCAATTTCGTCCAAGATAGCCGAGAAGAACCGCTTCATCGCTTACACACAGAGATATTCCGGAACCGAGCCGTGGACGGACGACGGAAAGGACTTCAGCGTCGCGACCCACGCCGATGAGCTCGTCGGACTCATCTCATCCTTGGGCACCGGACCAGTTCATCTGGTTGGATGGTCCTATGGCGGGACCGTTGCCACGGTAGCAGCGGTGAAAAACCCGTCGCTCGTGCGCAGCCTCGTGCTCTATGAGCCGCCGCTGAGCACGATGATGGCGCCAGACGCTCCGGAAACCAAGAAGATGGTAACGGAGCGCACAGAGTTGTTCAGCCCCGTCGTTCAGGCAGCGAAGGCTGGAGACCATGTCGGAGCTTCCAGGATGCTGGTCGACCGGATCTTCCAAATTCCACCTGGCGGCTTCGACAACAAGCCCGAGCATCTGAAAACAATGTGGATGGATAATGCGCGGATGATCAAGCTAGCGTTCACCGCGCCGCCTGCTCCACCAATCACCTGCGATATGCTGAAGAACTTCAAGCCTCCGACACTTCTGCTTGCTGGAGAAGAAACGAAAGCATTTTTCCCCATCGTTATTCAGGCTTACCAGGCGTGCATGCCCAACGCTGAACTGAAAGTTCTAAGAGGCGTGGACCATGGAGGTCCAGTCCAGGATCCGGCGGGCTTTACTGCTGCGGTACTCGGCTTTTTGCAGAAGCGATGAGAATGCTAGGCGGTGGCGGAGCGCCGAGCGGAGCAATCATCTACCTGTGCGAGTATGATGAGGACTAGATCGACGGCTGATTACATAAATCGCGCTCAGCCAGTGTCGCTTGACGAGCAACAAGGGGAACAATCATGCCGTTTGAGGGCACGTGCAATCTTCAAAGTGCTGAAGGGGCGTTGATACGGATTGACTTTACCGCCACGTACTTAGGCGCGACACCAGGAAGCAGCTACTGGGAAATGGTTGCAAGCAACTTCCGATGCAGAGTTGAAATGCCAACACCCTCGCCCGGATCTTGGCAACCTAACTCAATCCATTGGTATGTAACCGACACCATCATCGATATGGTAATGGGCCAAACGCCCTTGGGAAGCAACGTCTATTCACAGCCCTTGCCTTTCAATACCCAAATTGTGATTAGATCGGGTAATGGAAGTGTGCCGCGGGTCGATGACTATAGACAATATCATAGGTTCCTGCGAAACAGCAGCAGTCCTCTGTACGACCCTATGAACGGGACGGATCGGTTTCAAACGAATATGTTCTTTGCGACGCCGTTTGCTGCCATGGCCCAAGGGAATTGGCCGATCGGTTGATTGTGTCGTGAAATTACGGTCGGCAATGAGAACGAGGGCTGCGTTGGAGATTGGCAGTCAAAGAATAAGCAACAGCCCGCTGCGGCATAACTATAGAAAACAGGCAAATCAAAACGGATGAATGGCGGGGATGTAGATTTGCCCCGCCCTTCATTGACGTAATCAATACAGATAAATGCTCGGTGCCGCCCCCACCAAGCTCAGTCTGGATACGCCAGCCTTCCCAAATCATACTCCCGCCCAGCGCTGCCATTTCTGATTGCGTCATCGATCCTGAAACTGCATCGTCCACCGTGTTTGGCCGCAATGGCAATGTGAAGTTGATTTACTTGCACGACTCCTTCAGGAACGGTAGCACATCCTGGCCGGGTAGGAGAACCAAGATCACGCCAATGGACGAACTGCATTTAGAAACACTCCTGCATGCTACTAAAGACGCCATCTTCTACAATTAAACAAAGCGCCCGTTGTGCAGGTTCCTCTAACCGTCTATCCGGCGAAGATGTACTCCGGATTCTTCACGAGCCTGCAGGGGGAATAGAGCCTCTGTATGATCCGCTCGGAGACAGAAAACAACTTATGCGTTATCAAAATGTTAGTATCTTCAGCCAGGAGGAAGAACATGCGCCTCTGTCCCGTTGAGCACATTGCTCCCCTCGCCTTCGCCTCCTGCATCGTCGCGCTGCTGGTCGTGATCCCCGATCAGCGAGGCCGCAAGCTGCCCCGCCCGCCGGAGAAGCGCTCACGCTGATCCTTGCGCCCGGACTCCGCCGCGTGGCATGATTCCGCGATGCCGCCGATGCTTGACCTTTCCTGGCTTACCTCACCCCCGCAACCGGAGCGGCCGACGCTCCACGAGCTGCTGGAGAATGGCGACCTGGCGCGGGCGGCAACATTCCTCGACTTCTATATCCAGGCGCAGATCGCCGCAGCATGGCGCGGAGACCTGGGCGAGGTCATCCGTAACGAGGCCAAGGCCGCCGAGGCGCGGCAGTATCTGCAGATCCTGTGGGAGAACGAGGGGCTGACGCCGGAGAAGGCGCGGGAATGGATCGACCAATTCTAATCCAGCCTGCGGCGCGACGCACAGACTTACATGGAAGCCCGGAATGTCGCTGACGCATGACATTCCGGACTTCCTCATCCAGCCTGATGAGCCGCAGGAGATCGGCTATGTGGGGCCGACCCTGCGTTTTGCTTGTGGCTTCGCTCATTTTCACTACGTTCTCGATATCATTCGGGAGTTTTGGTGGGAGGTTCGGCTCCACCGGGCCGCGGCCTGGGACCAGTCCTTTACCAAGGTGATGCAGTCCGAGACACGAATGCGCGCACTGACCGACGAGCTGGTGGCGGATTTGGCCGAACGTGGCGTGGCGGAAGCGGATACCCGCGCCTGGTTGGAAGCGTTCCGGCGCGACACGGATCAGCGCGAGCAGGCGGCGATTGAGGCCGACGACGACCGCATGGGGTGGTTTCCGTTGGAAGAAGAATGCTGAAGACGGCCATGCCGTCATAGCGGCGTCGGCTTCGCAGGCCGATGCCGATCGTCGCCTGCCAGCAGCATCGGCGTGCCCTGGGACAGCAGCAGCGTGGCCAGCAGGTTGCACTTCTGGCGGAAACGCAGGTCCAGGATCCCAGGATCGTTGGTCGGACCTTCCGCGCCGTGGTTCCAGGACAGGTTGTTCGAGTGGCCGTCGTTGTTGCCCTCGCCATTGGCCTCGTTGTGCTTGTCGTTATAGGAGACGAGGTCGTTCAGGGTAAAACCGTCATGCGCGGTGATGAAGTTCACGCTGGCCCACGGCTTGCGGCCGCGCCGGTTGAACACTTCGCCGGAAGCAGTCAGGCGCGCCGCCAGGTCCGGCAGCTTGCCGTGGTCACCTTTCCAATAGGCGCGCACGGTGTCGCGGAACTTGTCGTTCCACTCGGCCCAGCCCGGCGGAAAGCCGCCGACCTGATAGCCGCCGGGACCGCAGTCCCAGGGCTCGGCGATCAGCTTGACGCTGGACAGCACCGGATCCTGGAGACAGCTGTCGAGGAACCCGCCGCCCTCGTCGAAGCCATACGGCTCCCGGCCGAGGATGGTGGCGAGGTCGAAGCGGAAGCCGTCGACATGCATCTCGGTGACCCAGTAGCGCAGGCTGTCGGTCACCATCTGAAGCACGCGCGGGTGGCTGAGGTTGAGCGTGTTCCCGGTCCCGGTTTCGTTGATGTAGTAACGCTGCTGATCGGGAATGAGCCGGTAGTAGCTGGCGTTGTCGATGCCCTTGAAGCTCAGCGTCGGGCCGCGCTCGTTGCCTTCGGCGGTGTGGTTGTAGACCACGTCCAGGATCACCTCCAGACCGGCGTCGTGGAGGTGGGCGACCATCTCCTTGAACTCGGTCAGCCTGCCGGTTGCCGAGTAGCGAAGTTCCGGGGCGAAGAAGCCGATGCTGTTGTAGCCCCAATAGTTCGCCAGCCCTTTGTCGATGAGGTGCTGGTCCTGAACGAAGGCATGCACGGGCAGCAGCTCCACGGAGGTCACGCCCAAGCTCTTGATATAGTCCACCACCTCCTTGACGGCCAAGCCGGCGTAGGTGCCACGCAGGTTCGGCGGCACCGCGGGATGCAGCTGTAAGTGCCGGGTGAATACTCCTCAGATCGGGCGGATGAACTTTCCCCAGGCTGACGCAACGGCACGGCTCCGGAGCAGGCGCCTCGGAACCGTGTAGCCGCCCTTGGCCCATAATCCCCTCAGTCGATTGAGGGAGGGCGTGGGTGGTCACACTTGGGGAACTCGTCATGATTCTCGATCTCGCCCGCCAGGGGTTGAGCGTGTCGGCAATCGCGCGCCGGACCGGCCTGGATCGCAAGACCATCCGCAAGTACATCGCCAATGGGCTGGAGCCGCCCGCCTACACGCCGCGGCCCCCGCGGCAGACCCTTGTCGGCCCCTTTGAACCCTACCTGCGGGAGCGCCTCCAGGCCTTCCCGGAACTCAGCGGCCGACGTCTGCTCCGGGATATCCGCGCGCTCGGCTACCAGGGCGGCTATACCGTGCTGAAGGATTTCCTGCGCACCGTCCGGCCCAGGCCCGAGACACAGTTCGAGCGCCGGTTCGAGACACCGCCCGGCAAGCAGGCCCAGGTCGATTTCGCCTTCTTCAAGACCGTGTTCACCGACCAGCCCGACGTCGAGCGGATCGTCTGGCTGTTCTCGATCGTGCTCGGCCACAGCCGCATGATGTGGGCCCGCTTCGTCGCCCGCCAGGATCTGCCGACCGTGCTCCGGTGCCACATCGCCGCCTTCGAGGCGTTCGGCGGCGTGCCCGAGCAGATCCTGTATGACCGCATGAAGACCGCCGTGCTCGGTGACGTCGAGGACCCCGACCAGCCGGCCAAGGGGATCGCCTACAATGCCAAGCTCCTCGATCTGGCCGCCTGCTACGGTTTCCTGCCGAAGGCCTGCAGGCCCTACCGGGCGCAGACCAAGGGCAAGGTGGAGCGGCCCTTCCGCTATGTCCGGGAGGACTTCTTCCTCGCCCGCACCTTCCGCAATCTGGACGACTTGAATGCCCAGTTCGTCCAGTGGCTGGACCAGGTCGCCAACGTTCGCCTGCACGCCACCACCCAGCGTGTCGTCGTCGAGCATTTCGCCGAGGAGCGCGATCACCTCAAGGCCCTCCCGGCCGGTCCCTTCAACACCGTGCTGGCACTCGAGCGCCGCATCACCCGCGACGGCATGGTCTCCGTTGCCGGCAATCTCTACTCCGTGCCCGACAGCACCCGCCGGCGGACCGTCGAGGTGCAGATTACCGCCGGCGCGGTCAACATCCTGGAGGACGGCATGCTCATCGCCTCCCATCCGGCACAGGAAGGCCGCGGCCAGCGCCGGATCGCTCCCGGCCACCGTACCCAGCCGCCGCCGGCCAACAGCAGGACGGCCCGGGAGGAGACCAGGCCCGAGCCTCCTCGGGGCAGCACGGTGACACCCCGTTCGCTGGCCATCTACGACGCGATCGGCCGCCGTCTCGCCAGCCAGCAGGGTGCCCCATGACCGCAACCACCCTCGATCCGGCGGCCAGCCCCGCCACGCTCGACCGCATCCGCGCTCACCTGGTCGGTCTCAACATGCCGCGCGCGCTCGAAGTGCTGGAGCATATCCTGCGCCGGATCGAACGCGGCGAGATCTCGGCCCTGGAGGCCATCGACACCCTGCTCGGCGAGGAACTGACCCTGCGGGAGGGGCGACGCGTCAGGTCCGCGCTGAAGATGGGCCGGCTGATCAACATCAAGACCCTGGGCGGGTTCGACTTCTCCTTCCAGCCCTCGCTTGACCGCGACCGCATCATGGCGCTGGCCCAGCTCGACTTCGTCGATCGCCACGAGGCGGTCCATTTCCTCGGTCAACCCGGCTGCGGCAAAACCCATCTGGCGCTGGCCCTCGGTGTCGAGGCGGTCAAGTCCGGTCGTTCGGTCTACTTCGCCACCCTGGCCGACATCGTCAGTTCGCTCGCCAAGGCGGAGCGGGAGGGCACCCTGCGCGAACGCCTGCGCTTTCTGTGCCGGCCCCAGCTGCTGATCGTCGATGAGATCGGCTATCTGCCCGTCATCCCGGGGGGCGGCAACCTGTTCTTCCAACTGGTAAATGCCCGCTACGAACGCGGCGCGATGATCCTGACCTCGAACCGCGGCTTTGCCGAATGGGGCGATGTCTTCGGCGGCACCGTCGTCGCCACCGCGCTGCTGGACCGCCTGCTACACCATGCCGTTGTCGTTCAGATCGAGGGAGCCAGCTACCGGCTCCGCCGCCACGCCGACCTGATCCCGGACAACACTCGAACCCGATCCATCACTGCCCCTCAACCTCAACCACGCCGCCGGGGACGACCACCGAAAATGACCTCTGCCCAGCCAGACACCGACCTATAACCTGATAAACCGTCTGGGGATTATTCACCCGCCCGATCCGGGGAAGCTTCATCCGCCCTTTACAGCAGCTTGGTGAAGCCCTTGACGTGGGTTTCATAGAAGAGGGTCCGCTCCCAGGGGATGGACGGCCTGCGTTCCTTGCCCCAGGTAAAAGCCGGGTCCACCACCCTGCATTTCGGCATGTAAGGGGCGCTGTCCCGCTCGTCAAAGGACAGGTCCAGGTCCGGAGAGTTCAGGACATAGCCGAAATGCGCCGGGTTCCACTGGATCTCGCCGACGAAACCTTTCGCATAAGGATCAAGCAGCAGCTTGTTGGGATTGAACCGGTGGCCATGTGCCGGTTCATAAGGGCCGTGCACACGGTAGGCGTAGACGGTTCCCGGCCGCGCGTCCGGCAGATAGCCGTGCCAGATCTCGTTGGTGAATTCAGGTGTAATGACCAAGACTTGATCTGACAGTGGGTGGCTTGTCCGATCGGTTCGGACTGTCTGATCGGGATCATGCGGCCATAAGTTTCTCCTTTGCAAGAGGAAGGCTGTCGAGGAAGGTCTGCATCGGGGTCTTGCCACAGCACCAGCGCCCCTGATGCGATCGGACCTCGTTGTACTGCTGGATCCAGATGTCCAGGTCCGCCTGCAAGGCCTCAATCGAGGTGTAGATCTTCTTGCGGAAGGCGACGCGGTAGAACTCGTCGAGCACTGTGCGGTGGAAGCGCTCGCAGATCCCGTTGGTCTGCGGGCTTTTGGTCTTGGTGCGGGTATGGTCGATGTCCTCGATGGCGAGGTAGAGCTGGTACTCGTGGCTCTGGGAGTTGCCGCAGTACTCGGGGTTCTGTTGCAAAGTTTTGATGGAGACAAAACTGCCGCAGGTATAGATCATCCTCAGGCGGCAACGTCGAACAGAGCGTTCACGAAGACGGCTTGGGCAACGATGTCGTCCCCGCTGATCCCCTTCACCTGTCCTTTTCTCATCATCGCCAGAGTTTCATAGCCAACCAGGGTGCGCCACGCGGTTCGGAACCTCTTGAAGCCCAGGCCGGGACGGACCAGCCGCTTTACTCGCCGGTGATCTTGCTCCACGATGTTATTCAAGTACTTGACCTGGCGCAGCTTGGAAAAGCGCCAGAGCCGCTTGTCCCGCTTCATGTCGGTCACGGCCTTGGGATAGGCGGCATTCCTGTCGACCGTGATGGTCCGCGGGTTGGCCGTGTTCGGCCGGGCCAGGGCCTTCCGGAAGAACCGTTTGGCGGCCTGGGCGTCGCGCCGGGCGCTGAGCCGGAAGTCGATGGTCTGGCCGCGGCTGTCGACCGCCCGGTACAGGTAGACCCAGCGGCCCTTGACCTTGATGTAGGTCTCGTCGACCCGCCACGAGCCGTTCGTCGGGCGCAGATGCGGCCGCAACCGCCTCTCCAGTTCCGGCGCGTAGGCTTGGATCCAGCGGTAGAGGGTGGTGTGGTCGACCGAAACGCCCCGGTCCCGCAGCATCAGTTCCAGGTCGCGGTAGGAAATCGGGAACTGCAGGTACCAGCGCACTGCCCACAGGATCACCTCCGACGTGAACTGACGCCCCTTGAACGGGTTCTTCCGCTTCCGCATGCCTTGGTCGCTTCCCTCGCCCCACAGCACGCCCTTCTAGCCAGTCCGCCGCTCCGCGAAAAGCTGCAACAGAACCCCCGGAACTGGCGGTTCACCCGGTCGGCGGGGCACGGTGCCGCCCGGTCGCTGATCGTCGTCCGTACCGTCTTGCCGCGTGTCACCCCCTTCAGACCCATACGCCGCATCAGGCGGGCCACCGTGCAACGCGCCACGTCAAGGCCTTCCCGCCGCAACTGCCGCCAGACCTTCCGGACGCCGTAGACTTGGAAGTTCTCATTCCAGATCCGCCGGATAGCCACGCTTACCTCGGCATCGCTTCGCCAGCGGGCCGGCGACTTTGACGGGTCAGTCCGCCGGGCAGCATGGGCGCGGTAGGTCGACGGGGCGATCGGCAGCACCTTGCAGATCGGCTCGACCCCGTGGACGGCGCGCTGCTCGTCGATGAAGGCGATCATTTGCGGAGCGGGCGGTCGAGCTCCGCCTGGGCGAAATACGCAGATGCCTTGCGAAGGATCTCGTTCGCTCAGGCGCAGTTCCCGGATTTCGCGCTCCAGCGCCTTGATCCGCTCCTGCTCGTCCGTTGTCGGACCAGGCCGCTTGCCTTGGTCGCGCTCGGCCTGCCGGACCCAGCCCCGCAGCGTCTCCGCCGTGCAGCCGATCTTCGTCGCGATCGAGCTGATCGCCGCCCACTGCGACGCGTGCTCGCCTTCGTGCTCGAACACCATCCGAACCGCGCGTTCGCGGACTTCAGGGGCGTACTTGGGTGATGCCTGTTTCGTCATGATGACCCCAGTCTCTCAAGAAATGGGGCCTCCGGTAAACCCGGCGCGGTTCACCCTGAACAATGTGACGTTTCTAATCGCGAAAGGCGCGGGGAACGCCAGTGATCAGAAGCGCGGGGAACAAGGTCCTTCGCGCCTGTTGTCTACGGATGCAGATGCGTCTCATACCCTATGTACTCGATGAGATCCTGGCCATGGTCGACATCGCCGAGACCGGCGGCCACCCCGCTTTGCTCCTGCATGTGTCCATGCAGCTCCGAGAGCTGGGGGCAGGCATGGAACTGGCCGCGATGGATCTGTGTGATACTGACCATGGGCGATATTGACGACTCACCGCCTGCTCAGCGGTCGCCGGAAGAGGTTTGGACAGGCGAAATCACCTTGGGATCATGCGATCATCGTATTGGCGCCTGCGATGCCGTACCAAGCCGAGCCCAATGCCCCCGACGGCGATCAGTGCCAGCGTTCCCGGTTCCGGAACTGCCACCATGTTGACAGGCGTCAACAGAAAGGCATGCAACTGGTCGTTCGGGTTGATGCCGATACCGGTGATCTGCCCGGCGTCATTGATCGCCTCTCCACTTATGATGGTCCATCCTGTTCCGGGAGTAATCAAGTCGTTCAGGTTGAACATGCCCGTACCGTCCCACAGGAACGCATATTCGGAACGGCTTGCGTCTTCGCTGGATCCTACTACTTGGCCGTTGTTGTTGATGCCGTTTCCAAAGCTGAAGCGTCCGCCAAGAGTGCCGAGATCCTGTATGCCGTTCACCGAGTCCCACAGGAATGCACGGAAGTCTGCGTTACTGATTTGATTGGTTCCCGTTATCTGGCCGCTGTCGTTGATGTCGTTGCCGGTGCTGAACTCGCCGCTACGGGTGCCGAGGTCCTGCATGCCGGTCGCCGGATCTGCATATTTCGGCTGAATCCGCCCTCTGATTTCGGGGGAAAGCGCCCCCCTGTTTCGGTTCAAACCGCCCTGCCGTTTCGGCGATTTCGCCCACACGTGGGAGTAGAGATGGGCGGCGTCTGATCCTGTATCGGCATCTACACTGGGGTCCTTGCGACAATGGGCAGGGAGGGTGGGATGCCGCGAGGGAGATCGGACATGCGACGCATCAGGGAAGTCTTGCGGCTGCGCGATGAGTTCGGGGCGAGCGTGCGCCGGATCGCGGCGGCATGCCGGATGCCGCGCACGACGGTGCGCGATTACCTGCGCCGCCTCGAGAGCGCGGACCTGCGCTTTGGCGACGTGAAGGAGTGGAGCGACGAGGAGCTGGAGCGGCGTCTGTTCCCGCCACCGCCGGCGCAGCCACGTCCCCTGCCGGACTGGGCAGCGGTGGAGCGGGACCTGGGCCGGCGGGGCGTGACGCTCCAACTGCTCTGGCAGGAGTATCTGGTTTGCCATCCCGACGGCTACCGCTACACCCAGTTCGTCCAGCGCTTCCGGGACTGGCAGGCCGCCCGGGCAGTTCCCCGGATGCGGCGCGACCATCTGCCGGGCGACGCGCTGGAAGTCGATTACGCCGGCATGACCCTGATGATCGGGGTCGGCGCCGATGCCCGCCCGGCGCAGATCTTCGTCGCCTGCCTGCCGTACTCCGGCTACATCTACGCCGAAGCGACCTGGACGCAGCGGTCGGAGGACTGGCTGGCCTCCCACGTCCGGCTGCTGGAGCACCTGGGCGGTGCTCCGGCCCGCCTGGTGCCCGACAACCTCAAGGTCGGCGTCAGCCACGCCTCGTTCTACGATCCCACCCTCAACCCCGGCTACCACGACCTTGCCCAGCACTACCGGATCGCCGTCGTCCCGACGCGGGTGCGTCAGCCGAGGGACAAGGCAGCGGTCGAGAATGCGGTGCTGCAGGTCGAACGGCGCGTGCTGGCGCCGATCCGCGACACCGTCTTCGTCAGCCTCGACGCCGCCAACGCCGCGATCCGGGAGCACCTGGCCATGCTGAACGCAGCACCGCTGAGCGGCGACAAGGACAGCTGCCGGGCGCGGATCCTGGCCGAGCGGGAGCGTGCCCATCTGCGGCCGCTGCCGGCGGACCGCTTCGTTCCGGGAACCTGGAGCCGCTACAAGCTGGCGCCCGATTACCATGTCGTGATCGACGGCGCCGCCTACTCGGTGCCCTACACCGCGATCGGCAAGACGGTCGATGTCCACGCGACCGCCGCCCTGATCAGCATCTTCCTGCGCGGGCGGCGCGTCGCCTGCCATCCCCGGGCTTCGGCCGGCAGCCGGACGACGCTGGAAGCTCACCAGCCGGCCTCCCACCGCGCGGTGGCCCGCTACACGCCGGAACACCTTCAGGCCGAGTTCGCCGCGGTCGGCTCGGCGGCGACCCTGCTGTTCGAGCGCATCCTGGCGGCGGCGGAACATCGCGAGCAGGCGGTGCGTGCCGGTCTCGGCCTGCTCCGGCTCGGCGGCGCCCACGGCGCCGACCGGCTGGAACAAGCCTGTCAGGCCGCCCTGGAAGCCAATGTCCGATCCTGGCGCTACGTCCAGCGCTGGCTCACCAGCGGCGGTCCGCCGCCAGCCTCATCCGACGGCTTGGGCGAGCACGCCAACCTGCGCGGCCCCTCTTACTACCGGAACTGAACAAGGAGACCCGAGAGCATGAAGCATCCGACCCACGAGGCTCTGCGCCGGCTGCGGCTGTACGGCATGGCGCGCGGCCTGGAAGACCTCGAGCGCCAGCCCGAGCGCAACCAGCTCAGCTTCGACGACCAGCTTGCCCTGCTGGTCGAGCGCGAGACGGCGGAGCGCGCCAACACCGCCCTGGCCAGCCGGCTGAAGCGGGCCCGGCTGCGCCAGACCGCCTGCCTGGAGGATCTCGACTGGCGCACGCCGCGCGGCCTCGATCGCACGCTGATCCGCGATCTGGCGAGTTGTCGCTGGGTTCGCGAGCACCAGCCGCTGCTGGTGACCGGCCCGACCGGCATCGGCAAGACGTTCCTGGCCTGTGCGCTGGGCAACCAGGCGGCCCGGGAAGGCTACGGCGTCTTCTACACCCGGCTGACGCGCCTGCTCGACGATCTGGCGACCGCCCGGCTCGACGGCTCGCTCGCCCGCGTCCTGCGCCGCCTGGCCCGCCTGGAGGTGCTGATCATCGACGACTGGGCCATGACCGAGCTCACTGCGGCTCAGCGGCTCGACCTGATGGAAGTGATCGACGACCGGCATGACCGTGCCGCCACGGTGCTGGCAACCCAGATCCCCGTGGCGAACTGGCACCGGTCGATCGGCGATGCCACTTACGCCGACGCGATCCTCGACCGCGTCGTTCACCGGGCATTGCGCATCGAGCTCACGGGCGAGTCCATGCGCCGGGTACGGGCGGCAGACCAGAAAACAGCCAGATCTGCAACGCCATCGTGACCCCTGGCACGAGCGACGATACCAGCATAAGATGAAAACGATGGATCACGATGCCGCCCACCCACCCGTCCCATGGGGCGGGTGGGCGAAATCACCGAAACGGTGGGCGGTTTGAACCGAAACGCCAGGGCGCTTTCGCCGGAATACGCAGCCGGATCCCACAGGAACGCATCGTAGCTGCCTGACGTGTCGTCGAATGTGCCGCTGTTACCCGTCACTTGGCCGCTGACGTTGATGCCCAAGCCGATGCTGACCTTGTCTCCGTCGAGAGTGCCGAGATCCTGCATGCCGGTTGCAGGGTCCCACACAAAAGCATGGCTTGGGGTGTTTGGGTCGCCGATGTTGCTGCTTCCGGTCACTTGGCCTTTGTCGTTGATATCCGTGCCTTGACTGAAGCCGTCACCCCCGCTGATGGTGCCGAGGTCCCGCATGCCGGTGGCGGGTTCCCATAGAAAGGCATGGACCCTGCCCGTGATCTCGGGGCCGGGTAATAAGCTGTTCCCCGTTATCTGGCCTCTGCCGTTGATACCGATGCCCTGGCTGAAGCGTCCGCCGAGCGTGCCGAGGTCCTGTATTCCGCTCACCGAGTCCCACAGGAACGCATGCTGACCGACATCATCCGGAATGAGACTGGCTCCGGTGACTTGGCCGACGTCGTTGACATCAAAGCCGAGGCTGAAGGTTCCGCCGAGGTCACCGAGGTCTGTGACGCTATAGGTCGGGACGGCAAGAGCCGTGCCGGGAGCCGAGCCGAAAGCTAGGGCGATGGTGGTCAGGAGGAGCAGGTGATGCGAGCGCATGGTTTGTCTCCGTGTCGCTGTCTGACCTGAGGTTTGAGCAAGTTCCGGGCTTTGATCCCAAGCCGAAGATGCTAGCCAGTAGATCCATCAGGTTTCTATAACCTGGGTAGTATCGTATGGATAGGGATTGTCGGCAAGAAAATGGACGGTTGTGGTAGAGGCGCCTACGGACGCAACTGTAGTGTACGGGGTTGGATGATCGAGAAGTATCTTTCAGAAAAAAGCCCCGCAGCGGATGAACGCGCGGGGCTAAGAGTGCCTAACATAACCATCGTTCGACGAAGCGGAAGGTGATGAGGGCTGCGGCGAGGTGATTGAAGGCGGCAAAGATATCGATCCGGCGTTCGTAGCGCACGGAGATCCGCCGGAATCGGGCGAACCATGCTAAGGTGCGTTCGACCTTCCAGCGGTGCCGGCCCAGGCGCTCGGTGCTGTCGATGCCGCGCCGCGCGATCCGAGGAATGATGGCGCGCCGGCGCAAGGCACGCCGGCAGCGCCGGAAATCATAGCCCTTGTCCGCATGCAGCTTGGCGGGACGGCGGCGGGGCCGGCCGGCGCACTGGCGGATGGGCGGGATGGCATCGACGGTGGCCTCCAGCATCCGGCTGTCGTGGACGTTGGCGGCCGACAGGGTCACGGCCAGCGGGATGCCGTTGGCGTCGATGACGACGTGGCGCTTGGAGCCCGGCTTGCCGCGGTCGGTCGGGTTCGGGCCGGTCTCCTGGCCCCCCTTTTTGCCGGGACGCTCGCGCTGTCCAGCGCCGCCCGGCTCCAATCGATCGCGTTGGCCTTGCCCAGCCGGTCCAGAAGAACGTGGTGCAACCTCTCCCAAACCCCTGCGGCCTGCCAGTCGCGCAGTCGCCGCCAACAGGTCATGCCCGAGCCGCAGCCCATCTCCTGCGGCAGCATTTCCCACGGAATGCCGCTTCGCAACACGAACAGGATGCCGGTCAGCGCCGCCCGGTCATCGACCGGCGGCCGACCGCCTTTCAGACGCGGCGGACGGGACGGCAACAGCGGCGCCACGACCGCCCACATCTCGTCGCTGACAAGGGGTTTCGCCATGCCTGTCAGATAGGCGGCGTCAGCCTCTCATCAAGGTTTTGTTAGACGCTCTTATGTGCCGTCAAGCTCGCCCAGCTCTCGGCTCCCGCCCAACAACTTGACGATGCCCGTTCAAAGGGCTCGCACGGTCGAATATGCAGCTTCTTTGATGTTTCTCAACTGCTTTTCGAGTGCTTGTTTGATAAGATTTCCACCAAACTCCCAGCTCCGAGTGGACCTTTCAGTTTCTTTATAATACTCAGTGGTTATTTTGATAATCTCCCAAAGCGCTTTCCTCGCTTTTTCTTTGTCTTTTTCCTGAGTGGCGGTCTTCAGTTTCGGACCAAGCCCACGGTCGAATCTCTCATAAAGTTCAGAAATCCTCTCTTGAAGTTGCTTGGTCGCTGCGGGATCACCGATATTCGTTTTGCCGACGGCTACAAGGAGGCGCTTTTTCGTTTGGCTCCAGTCATTCACGATCGCAGGCGGAAGACGGTTCATCATGTGTTCCTTTTGTTGATAAAGGCGGAGGAGATGCAAGCATAAAGCAGCAAAACGATCGGCTTCAGTCGCTCGTTTCTTGCTGAGTATCCCAGATACACCTTCAGGAACTTTACTTGTATCGGCAGCCTTGTCTCATGCAATCAGAGTATGTTCTTATTCTTCTCAGGAATGACATGTCTGGGCTTGAATTTTAAGTGCCCGTTTGAGAAATGCGCAGGGTTGTAGACCTGGGGTAAAGTCACTTATCTAAGGGGTATCGTCAACTTGAGCGCCGGGGCTTGCGGAGGCGAGTGGCTTGCAGGTATGGGACGGGGATGGCGACGCTCCTTGCTACGCCGGCTACCGATACCCCGCCGAGGTGATCAGCTACGCGGTCTACCTCTATTTCCGCTTTCCGCTGAGCCTTCGGATGGTGGAAGAAGTGCTGGCGGTGCGCGGGATCGAGGTCAGCCACGAGACCGTGCGCAAATGGGGCTTGAGGTTTGGCCGCGAGATCGTCAACGGGATCCGCCGGCACCGGCCACGGGGCGGCGACAAATGGCACCTCGACGAGATGGTCGTCACCATCGCGGGCAAGAAGCACTACTTGTGGCGGGCAGTCGACCGGGACGGCTTCGTGCTCGAGGCCTTGGTCCAGAGCCGACGCGACAAGAAGGCGGCCAAGCGCCTGCTGCGCAAGCTCCTGAAGAAGCAGGGCCGGGCGCCATGCGTCGTGGTGACGGACAAGCTGAAATCTTACGCGGCGGCGAAGAAGGAGATCATGCCCGGCGTCGAGCATCGCCAGCATAAAAGGGCGAGACTGTCGGGAATTCCGTGCTTGGCGGGGCATGTTCAGTATCAGGCGGTCATCGCCTTTGCGAACCGGTCGCCGAAGATGACGGCCATCTGAGCTTTGGCGGCCGTCCATTCTCGGGGCGGCATCTTCCAGTCTTTCTCCGCGCGGTTCAAGACGAGAAACAGGAGCTTCAGCGCGGCCTCATCATTGGGGAAATGCCCCCTGGCCCGTACCGCCTGGCGCAGCTTTGAGTTTAACGCTTCAATGGCATTTAGACCGTCTTCAGGGCGGCGGCGATGGCCTTGCGGTCCTTCCAGGACGCGAACTCCATGCTGTGGCGAAGCAGATGAACGACGCAAGTCTGAACAATCGTCTCCGGATAGGCAGCCGCGATCACCTCGGGAAAGCCTTTCAGCCCATCGACAACGGCCAGCAGGATGTCCTCCACACCCCGGTTCTTCAACTCGTTCAGGACGCGCAGCCAGAACTTGGCGCCCTCGTTCTGTTCGATCCACAGGCCCAGCACCTCCTTGGCGCCGTCGGCCCGAACGCCGATGGCGACATGGATGGCCTTGTTTCGGACCAGACCTTCGTCGCGGATCTTGACCCGGATGGCATCCAGGAACACTAGGGGGTAGATCGCCTCCAGCGGCCGGTTCTGCCAGGCCGTCACCTCCTCGATCACGGCGTCCGTCACCGTGGAGATCAGGTCGGCCGACACCTCGATGCCATAGAGCTCCCGCAGATGTCCCGTGATCTCCCGGGTTGACATGCCGCGTGCGTACATCCCTTGCCCGGCAGCCGTTGCCTTGGCAACGGCGAAAGGGAGATGATCTTCTCGTCGAAGCCGGGGAAGCGCCGCTGGTATTTGCCGATCAGCGCCGGATCGAACGTCCCCGTCCGGTCGCGGGGAATGGACAGGCCCATCGAGCCACCCTCGGTCAGCACCGTCTTGTGGCCGTAGCCGTTGCGACGGTTGCCGCTCTCGTCTCCAGCCAGATGATGATCCAGCTCCGCCTTCAGCGCTCGCTCCGTCAGCGCCTTCTTCAGCTGGTCGAGCAAGCCGTTCTGGTCGAACGCCGTCTTCGCATCGGCTCCAGCCAGCAGTTGGTCAAGGATCGCGTCGGGAATAACAGGATCTTTGCGTCGGGCCATTCAGGGTCTCCTTCTGTTTCAGGATAACCCCGCCAAGCACGAAATTCCTGATAGTCCCTAAAGGGCTCAACAACCGGGCGGAAAACTCACACCAGCCAACCCGCCGACGAGAACACCAGATGAAGCGGTTCAAGTCGACCCGCCACGTTCAGCGCTTCGTCGCGATCCACGACCCCATCGCCAACCTCTTCCACTTTCCCCGCAACCAACTCACCGCCATCGAACACCGCGCCGCCCGTTCCCAGGCCCTCGTGACCTGAGTCGAGATCGCCGGCGCTTGGCTGGCCGCCTAATCACGGGCCTGGGCCGCGCCCAGGCCATCATACCGCCCCACCGCGGTCAGACGCCGATCAAGTTGACAGTGCCCAAACAGTCTATTGATCTTGGCTCCGTCAGCTTGGGGTTGTGAATGTCGGAAACATGCTGTCGAGCGCTTTTAAAATGTGCAATCTTGCCAATCGCCTCAGTCACGGGCATGGCAATACTTCGTGCACGCGCCAGCTCAATTACTGCATCGCAGATGGCAGCGAGTTCGAGCTGATGGCCCTGCTCAAGATCTTGCAGCATCGACGTTTTGACGTTGCCCATCGTCTTACCTAACTCGAGTATGGACTCCGGACTGACATCCAACCTCGCGCCGTAGGCCTCGATCAGTGGAAGGATCTCCACGAGCATTTGTCGACTCACATCTGCAAGGAATGGATTACAAAAATTCTCCCGCAAGGTTGCTCCCGTAATAGCCGTTAAAGGGTTCGAGATCAGGTTTCTTACAATCTTGGTCCACACGGCATCCCTAATGCGAGGTGCTACGTGCACCGCGATGCCGGCATTCTCGAGTATGGCGACAAGTTCACCCAGTCTGGGTGAAGGACGATCATTAAGTTCGCCCAAGGTCATCTGGAGAGGGTTAAAAGTCTTCGCGGTGCCTCGATCCACCCTCTCAACAGTCATCACGGTTGTTGTGCCGATAATTTGTCGCGAAGGAATCGTTGTCTTTAGGATGTTGTCGGGATCAACAGAACGTATTTGGTTGCCATTCCAAACACCGTTCTCCCCGTCAAAATACCACCAGGGCAGTCCGTTGATCACGGGAACGACGAGTGTGTCAGAAGTGATCAAATGCCGAACCGACAGCGAAAGCTGCGGCAGGTCCTGCGATTTTGAACAAAGGAAGAGGATATCAGCAGCGGAGAAGCCGGATGCCAGATCTACCTCCGGGTGGAGATGATGGTGCCCTTCGAGGTCGATGAGCTGAAGTCCATTCTGGCGGATGAATCGAACGCTTTCTTCTCGAGCAACTAGCCTGACCCTAAACCCGCCAATCATCAGCCGGGCTGTGAGAGTAAGCCCAATTGCTCCCGCACCTGCCACGTAGATACCTGGATCAATGATCTTTCTCTGCATCATCACCTTCTACCTTCTTTATATTTGAAGTACACAGAAGTTTTACACGGCCTTCGGTCGAAAATGTTACAGTAGTGCGTGATAAAGTACCCTAAAGCTGTATCCGTTGGTGGCTTCGGCAGTTGTCGGAGTGGCTACAGCGGATTGCGTTAAATCTGGATCGCTTTGGAGCCTGATGTCGCCCGGTTATGTGACAGCATCGGCATGGGTGCTTCGGATTTAGCGCACGGCATTGTAGGTCTCTCCACCGCCGATTTAGATAAAGTGGAGGGATCGGCTGGTGCTATCACCGCTCCGGGCCCTCATTGGTCAAAATGTGAGGCAGACATTTTCTCAAATGTCGTTCGTCTGATCCGGCACCGACGATTGCCGAAGTACTCGATCTTATGCGGCCATCCACGGCAGCCCCTTGATGTCAGCACTGCCGTCTTGAGCGGGCTTAAATAGTTGAGGCACCTGTCAACGCGACGAGACAAGGTGGATAAGCATACTATCTGTCCTCAACAATTCTCTACACCTTGTTCGAGCATTACGTCATTATGATAATTTGCGGAAGTCCCTATGCTCATCTCCGTGGCGAGCGCCGACCACCTTAGCTAGGGCGGGCATACTGCTCCCGTTTCTACCCAGGATTTGATAAGCTTTCCAAATTCTTCCTGTGTGCCAGGTACCGGCCCGCGTCCGGCGCCAGGATTCCACCCCCAGCCCACAAGTTCGTCATGTGCCATGTGTTCGACGAGTTCGTCCATCGTCATGTTGCCGTTGCTGTCGGGGTCCTTCATCTGCTGACAGATTTGGCCAAGGCTCTTGCCTTCCCAAGCCATTTCGATCGGGGCAAGATGCCAGACGGGATGGCCCGGGATGCTTTTGATCGTCTCGGCCTGGCCCACGACGGATATATTTACCGCGCTGTGGCACGTTGTGCATTGCATGCCCGGAAGGCCCATGCCCCCATCACCGCGGAAGACAGGCGGCTGGTGGGGTTGCATGTTGGCACCTTGTAGCGGCCGGTCCGTGGCAGGATGACAATTGACGCAACGCGGGTGCTGGATGACCTTGCCGGCCTCCTGGAAGAGCGCCAAGGAACGTTCCTCCTCGTTGTCTATTGACTTGAAAGAGGCAGCAGGTCTGAGCGATTGTTCCTCCTGGGCATGCGACCATGGGACCAGGGACATGCCAGCGACTACGAGAAGACAGGTTAGGAAGGCGAGTAGCCAGATTTTCGAGTTCATCAGGTTGTCCTCAGGCCGAGGCAATGTTGACGATCGGAAGCTGTCGAACGGGTGTTCCGGTCAGGCTCCGCCAAGCATTGGCCACCGCTGGACCGATAGGAGGGACACCCGGCTCGCCAACCCCGGTCGGACGCTCGGACGACTTAATGATCTCCACGGCAACCTCCGGCATCTCATTGATGCGGATCGACCGGTAGTCGTGGAAGTTCGACTGGACGATCTTGCCGCCCGTTCCCAACGTCACCGCATCAAAGAGTACGGCTCCGAGGCCGTAACCAATGCCGCCCTCCATCTGGGCCTTTATGACGTTCGGATTGATCGCCAGGCCGCAGTCTACGGCGCACCACACCTTATGGACGCGCGGTATGCCCTCTGGATCGACGGAAACTTCAACAACTTGCGCGACATAGCTGTGGAAGCTTTCCACCACCGCGACACCGCGCGCTCTTCCTTCCGGCACGGCACTACCCCAGTCGGCGACTTCTGCGGCCTTTCGCAACACCCCCGCGTGTCTCGGTTTCTCCGCAAGAAGCGCCAGGCGACCTTCCACCGGATCCCGGCCAATCTTTTCTAAAAGCTCGTCGACAAAGGTTTCGACGGCAAAGCCCGTGTGAGTATGGCCAACGGACCGCCACCAAAGAGGCGGGACGACAAGTTCGATGTTGTGCAACGTCACCTTCAGGTTCGGAATGGCATATGGCAGGTTTGACGCGCCCTCCACCGAGGTATCATCGAGATCGACCTTGCCCATGATTGATTGGCCGACGATGATCTGCTCCCAGGCGGTGATCTTTCCCTCCTGGTTGATCGCCCCGCGCATCTTGTGAGCGTACATCGGGCGGTAGAAACCGCCGCGAATATCATCCTCCCGTGTCCACATGTGTTTCAGCGGACGGGAACCACCACTTGCCGCATAAACGGCGGCGGCTTCCTGCATGTATGGGGAGCCGAACTGAGCCTTGCGCCCGAAGCTGCCGCCGGTCATCTGGGTGTTGAGGCGTACCTGCGATTGCTGCATCCCCAGGATCCCTGCCGCGACCTGCTGGTCCATTGCTGGGAATTGGGAACCCGTATAAATGTCGAGCGAACCGTCCGACGCCTTTACGAACACCGCATCCAGCGGCTCCATCGGCGCATGGGCGAGGAAGGGAAAGATAATCTCCGCTTCGATGGTCTGTACGCCGGGCGCGCGGAATGCTTCATCGACATTGCCGTTGTCGGTCGCCACGATACCTGTTTCACTGGAACGCCTCACATATTCGGTCGCAAGCTCCTCTGAGGATCGCGTCTCGGCTTTGGAAAGGTCCCATTCGATACGTAGCGCATCGCGGCCCTTCAGCGCCGCGAAGGTATTGTTGGCATAGACGGCAATGCCGGAAGGCACCTGTTTGACATCGACGACGCCTTGCACCTTGCGGGTCTCTCTGTCGTCGAAGCTCTTGACGGTCGCCCCGAAGTGCTCGGGATGAGCAACCACTGCTAACATCACGTTGTCCGGCGTCACATCCAGCGCAAAGATAGCCGTTCCATCGATCTTGCTCTGGGTATCGAGCTTCGGCAGATCGGTTCCGATCAGGACAAAATCCTCGGGGGCCTTGAGCCTCGGCTCGGCGGGCGGTTGCTGCCGTGCGGCCTTTTCGGCAAAGGCACCAAATCCGCTTTCCTTACCGATCGCGGGGTGTCGCATGCGACCCTTTTTGACTGTGATCTCCGAGGCCGACACCTGCCATTCCTCGGCCGCCGCCGCAATCAACATCGCGCGTGCGGTGGCGCCAGCCAAACGGATCTGATCAAAGGAATTGGCGATCGAGGTGGATCCCCCGGTGCCTTGTATGCCGTATGCTAAGTTAGCATAGAGATCGTTGTCGGCGGGAGAGTGGACCGCCCGCATCTGACTCCAGTCGGCATCCATCTCTTCTGCCACGAGCGTCGCGAGCCCCGTGAACGGGCCCTGGCCCATCTCAAGATGCTTCGACAAGATGGTGACGGTATCGTCGGTTCCGATCTTCACGAAGGTATTCATGGGCACGAGTTCCGGGCCGCCGCCGGCCGAAACCCCGGTCTGAGCGGCTTTGAGCAGCTTGGGTACCATGGCAATGGCAATAACCAGCCCTGATCCGGCGATAAAGCCGCGGCGTGTGATGCCCACGTCCTGAATAGCCATCGCTCAACCCTCCATCGAATTAGCGGCCGAGTGAATGGCCGCACGGATGCGATGATAGGTGGCGCATCGACAGATATTTCCTGTCATTGCGCTGTCGATGTCGTTGTCGGTGGGCTTGGGAACCATCTGCAGCAAGGCGACTGCTGACATGATCTGCCCGGACTGGCAATAGCCGCATTGGGGAACGTCAATGGCCGCCCATGCGGTTTTAATCCCTTCGGCCTCCTGACCCGTGATGCCTTCAATGGTTACCACCTCCGAACCGCCGATCATGGAAACCGGTGTGACGCAAGATCGACGCGGCGTGCCGTCGAGATGGACGGTGCAGGCTCCGCATTGCGCGATGCCGCAGCCGTACTTGGTGCCCGTCAGTTTCTCGAAATCCCGGATGACCCATAGAAGCGGCGTGTCGGGATCTCCGTCGAATGTTCGCTCTGTTCCATTGAGAGTAAAAGTCACCATGTCTATGCTCCACCAAATGGGCCGCCTGACCGGCGCACTGCCCGGTCATCAGGTTTTTGAGAGTGTATGAGACCGGCCGAGCCGACTAAGCATCCGCTCTCGCCTAAGCCCCCAAATTCGCGATTGCTCACCTCCCTGACGCTCGGTAACGCATTGACGCCATTGGGTTTAGGCGACGATGCGCTTAAGGGGTGTCAAAGTAACGATTTGCTCTGCTCTTTGGCGGAACGGCTGAGCAAGTAAAACGATTGCTTGTGGCGAAACCCGCCGCGAGCCGTTACTTCATTACGGAGCACGGTTGCAGAACCCGAAAATGGTGCAATATCAGCAGCTCACCGGCCAGAACTAGGGGGTGAGCAGTTACCCAAATTCGGCGTGAAGAATTCGTTCATCTTGTAGGTGTCATGCGTTATTGACGGAAATTCTATGATCGAGAATACGTCCAAACTAGCGAGGGCAAGTACAGGTATCGCCGCTTCTTGTTCAAACACCAGCTTGGACTGGCCCTCGCTACCGTATTCCTCCACCAGGGCTCAATCATTCCTAGCCTTAGCAGGCTAGAGAATGTCGAGGCGCCCGTTCATGGAAATCGGGTGAGCCATGTTGAAGTAGTTGGGCGAGGTCCGCATAACGGCCTCATGAATTGTGGCAAATTGTTGAGCTGTACCATCGCCAGCTATCCGGACTGTATAGTCAAGGCTCTGGTAGCCCGCAGGAACATCGTCGCTAAGTCCTAGAAATCCACGCAGGTCGAGCGTCCCTTGCATTTCGATCTCCAGGGCCGAAAGGCTAACACCCATTAGCGCGGCATTTGCGACGTAGCCTACGGTCATGCAAGCATTGACGGCCGCCATCAAGAGCTCTTGCGGATTGGGTGCCGAATTTCCGCCGAGCAGTTCGAGCGGCTCATCGGACTTGATCTCGAACCGGCGCTCGATGACTTGACCGCCCAGCTCATACCCGGTGACGGTCGACCGGCTGCGGGTTCCTCCGTCCCAGAGGGTGCGGACATGGAATCGTGCCGCACCTTTTGCGGGATCGGATGCGATGACTGCAGCTGTATCGCGAAGGGCCAAGACGTCGAGGCCATTAGGAGGATCATTTGCCATGGTTGCCTCATCTGAATTGCTATGGACAAAAACATAGCTATTCACGGTATTCGGTTCTATATGCCCATTGCGTTATATAAAGTAACGAACTTCGTGAGGTGCTGAACCGCGCCGGGTTTACCGGAGGCCCCGTTTCTTGAGAGACTGGGGTCATCATGACGAAACAGGCATCACCCAAGTACGCTCCTGAAGTCCGCGAACGCGCGGTACCCGTTCACCTGGCATTGTCACGGCAAAAGAACCAGCACGCAGAGATCTTAAGTTTCAGGTGACGGTTAGGCCGTAGCGGCCGCAGCGTTCCAATCGGTCCTGGCCTGCGCCCGGAAGGAGCGCAGGGTGCGGCGGGAAACCAAATGGCGTTGGAGGGCATCGTCAAGTTGTTGGGCGGGAGCCGAGAGCTGGGCGAGCTTGACGGCACATAAAGCAAGGTCGGGCTATGCAGCCGGCTCGATGCCGCAGACGTCGTGCCACGCCTGGAAGGCACGGTCGCGATCGGCGCGGTAGTCGGTTGCAGACGTCAGATGGCGGGGCGGGAGAAAGAGGTTGTTGATCTGATCGTGGGCGGACAGAAAGCGCTGAGCCTGTCGAGCCGACTTGAACCGCTTCATCTGGCGTTCGCGTCGCCTTGTTGGCTGGTGAGAGTTTTCCGCCCGGTTGTTGAGGCCCTTATGCTGGCGGTGCTCGACGCCCGGCATGATCTCCTTCTTGGCCGCGCCGTAGGAGCCCAGTTTATCCCTGATCATGACCCGAGGAGTTCGGCATTGCCGCTTCAGCAGCTTGCGGAGCAGCCGCTTGGCCGCCTTCTTGTCGCGTCGGCGCTGAACCAGAACGTCCAGCACGACGCCGTGCTGATCCACGGCGCGCCAGAGATAGTGCGTCTTGCCGGCGATCTTGAGAACGACCTCATCCATATGCCACTTATCACCGGGCCGGGGCAGCCGCCGGCGGATGATGTTGGCGAACTCCTGGCCAAACTTGAGGGCCCACTGCCGGATCGTCTCGTGGCTGACCTCGATGCCCCGGAAAGCCAGCATCTCCCCGACCATCCGAAGGCTGAGCGGAAAGCGATAGTACAGCCAGACCGTGTAGCTGATCAGTTCCGGAGGGAAGCGGTGGCCGGCATAGAGGGACTTGGTCGAGGTCGTCATGCTGGCCTCATAACCAACCCGTGCTGCTCCGGCAACCCAGCCCGCCGGCAACTTGACAATGTCGTCTGACCTTTCCCGCGGCACGCGTCGCCCCCTGGACTGGACCAAAGGGGACAGTCATACCGCGCCTGTGAGGTCAGACGCCCAACTCGCCTTTCACGGGTGCTGTCCGGGTTGAAAACGGGTGGCCGAAATCATGAAAACGGCTGTCCGGTTTCGATGAACATCGGTGTCCGGTTTCCATGAACACAACTGGCCGAAATCGATGAAAATATGCACCATACGTGACCTGCGCTACTCAGGCAACCCGACCCGCCGCCAACTTGACGGTGCCGACCTGACTCCCGGACGCCAGCTCGGTCACCATTTTCGCACCAATGTCACGCCGATACACACTGCACGCCGGGCTTAAGCGGCCTGCACCGCGACCCTCTACGGGCGCCTCAGACCAAGCTTCTCTGGAACCTGTTCAGGAAAATCCGGAGCTTGGGAAGGACCTGCCGCCGCGACGGGAACACGGCCCAGATCGCAAGGTCCCGCGGCGACGCGCCGTCGATCGGCACGGAAACAAGCTTCCCTTTCGCGACCTCGTCCTGGGCGTCCCAGGCGGAGAGTTGCGCCAAGCCGAGCCCCTCGACGCAGGCCGACAAGAAGCCGTCGACGCTGCTCGAGGAGAACCGGCCGCTCACCCGAACCGACCGGTCCTTGCCGTCGACCACGAACTGCCAGTGGGTGAAGTTCGTCCACGTCAGGCACTCATGATGTTCAAGATCGTCGATCGTGCGCGGCGCGGCGTGGCGCTCCAGGTAGGCCGGAGCCGCGTAGATCAGCTTGGGATTGTCGACGAGCCGACGCGCGATCAGCCCGGAATCCTTGAGCGGTGCGATCCGGATCGCGAGGTCGACGCCGGAGGCGACGATGTCGACCATGGCGTCATTCAGGTCGAGCTCGATCCTGAGGCGCGGGTTCTCCTCGAGCAGTCCGGGGATGATCGGCAGGATCCTCTTGCGGCCGAGGGTCACGGGCGCCGTGACCCTCAGCAGTCCCGTCGCGCCGCCCTCCTCCGGGCTGAGCGCGGCCCGCGCAGCTTCCTGGGTGTTGACGAGCTCGGCGGCGAAAGGCAGGAAGGCCTCGCCTTCCGGCGTGAGCGCCAGACGCCGGGACGTGCGATGGATAAGGCGGACGCCAAGCTCCTCCTCCAGGGCCACTAACCGTCGGGTCGTGGACATCGGCGTCAGCTTAAGGTGCTTTGCCGCCGCGGAAAGACTGCCCTTCCGCACCGCCGTCAGGAAAACCTCAAGTCCTTCGGAGTCCATCGTCACCCCACGAAAATCGTTATCTAGCCTAACATTCTGAACGGCTACAAACAAATACCGTTATCTTTTACCTTCCACCGAAGATACGAGCAAGGAGCCTGACATGACCGCAAAGGTTCGAGAGATCGCACTTGGCGCCGCAGCGGCGCTTTTCATCGCCAGCGCCGCCGACGCGCAGCCGGCCGACGGACGACAGAACGTCACTAGCGTCGTCCTGGTCCACGGCGCCTTCGCCAACGGCTCAGGGTGGCGCACCGTCTATGACGACCTCATGGCGCGCGGCTATCGCATCGCAATCGCCCAAAATCCGCTGACGTCGCTCAAGGACGACGTCGATGCGACCCGAAGGGTCATCGATCGCCAGCCGGGCCGCGTCATCCTCGTGAGACACAGCTGGGGCAGAACGATCATCACCGAGGCCGGGATCCATCCTAAGGTCGCGGGTCTCGTCTACGTCTCGGCCCTCGCGCCCGCGGTCGGGGAGACCACGGCCCAGCAGTACGAAGGCTTCCTCGCCGCCACCGAGTTTGTGATCGACACACAGAGCGACGGCTTCGTGAGCCTGGAGAAGTTCAAGGCGGGCTTCGTGGCCGATGCGACCGATCGCGACACCGCCTTCCTGCGGGACTCGCAGGTTCCCATCAACAAGTCGGTGTTCGCCACGCCTCTGACGAATGCAGCCTGGCGCACGAAGCCGAGTTGGGATGCACCCGGCGCGAGGACCTGACCGTGAGGGCGCTCTACCTGGAGGACCTGACGGTAGGGGATGTCTGGGAAGGCGGTCCCGTCACCGTGACCGAAGCGGATATCGTGAGATTCGCAGAGAAGTTCGATCCGCAGCCCATGCACCTCGACCCGTCGGCGGCCCAAGGGCGGTTCGGCGGCGTCATCGCAAGTGGCTGGCATGTTGCCGCCCTGGTCATGCGCGACTTCGTGGACCAGAAGCCGTTCGGTGACACGCCTCTGTTGGGGCTGAGCGTTGATCAACTGTATTGGCTGCAGCCTGTACGGCCCGGCGACATCCTCAGCATCCGACGGGAGATTGTCGCAGTCGCTCGGTCACGTTCGAAACCCGATCGCGGGACGGTCCAGATGAGGATGACCGTCACCAATCAACGTGACGAGGTCGCCATGTCCTTCCTGAACCTCATCCAGGTTCCGGCCGCGCCACCTCCTAGCCGGGAAAATTCATGAGGGCTGGGGGGTGTAGCGAGATCCGTTGAGTGGCCGTAGGATGACATTGTCAAGTTGCCGGCGGGCTGGGTTGCCGGAGCAGCACGGGTTGGTTATGAGGCCAGCATGACGACCTCGACCAAGTCCCTCTATGCCGGCCACCGCTTCCCTCCGGAACTGATCAGCTACACGGTCTGGCTGTACTATCGCTTTCCGCTCAGCCTTCGGATGGTCGGGGAGATGCTGGCTTTCCGGGGCATCGAGGTCAGCCACGAGACGATCCGGCAGTGGGCCCTCAAGTTTGGCCAGGAGTTCGCCAACATCATCCGCCGGCGGCTGCCCCGGCCCGGTGATAAGTGGCATATGGATGAGGTCGTTCTCAAGATCGCCGGCAAGACGCACTATCTCTGGCGCGCCGTGGATCAGCACGGCGTCGTGCTGGACGTTCTGGTTCAGCGCCGACGCGACAAGAAGGCGGCCAAGCGGCTGCTCCGCAAGCTGCTGAAGCGGCAATGCCGAACTCCTCGGGTCATGATCAGGGATAAACTGGGCTCCTACGGCGCGGCCAAGAAGGAGATCATGCCGGGCGTCGAGCACCGCCAGCATAAGGGCCTCAACAACCGGGCGGAAAACTCTCACCAGCCAACAAGGCGACGCGAACGCCAGATGAAGCGGTTCAAGTCGGCTCGACAGGCTCAGCGCTTTCTGTCCGCCCACGATCAGATCAACAACCTCTTTCTCCCGCCCCGCCATCTGACGTCTGCAACCGACTACCGCGCCGATCGCGACCGTGCCTTCCAGGCGTGGCACGACGTCTGCGGCATCGAGCCGGCTGCATAGCCCGACCTTGCTTTATGTGCCGTCAAGCTCGCCCAGCTCTCGGCTCCCGCCCAACAACTTGACGATGCCCGCTCCACCTCGATCGCCTTGGCCCGGCGGGCGTTCTGCTGGCCGACCACCTCGTCTATGAAGCGGCGGTAGTCCGGCAGGTCGGGGAAGTCCCGGCTGCCGCGGAGCAGCAGCGCATCGTCGATGGCGCGCTTGAGATGGCCGTGCGGGCTCTCGATGGAGCCGTTCTCGTGGGCGAGGCCGCGGTTGTTGCGGCTCGGGACCATGCCGTAATGGCGGCACAGGTCCTCATAGCGGCGGGTCAGGTCCTCGGCGGCATCCCGGTCCAGGTTGCGGAACGCCGCCGACAGGCTGTCGCTGCGATGGTCCGCCGGCGCCCCGCCGAGCGACCAGAGCGCGTTCTGCAGCCCTTCGGCCAGGGCGACGAAGCTCTCGCCGCCCAGGATGACATGGGCGTGCTGTCAGCCGGAATAGGCCAGGCGGAAGTGGAAGAGACGGTGATCGAGCGGCTGCCCGGCAACGGACACGGCGGCGTCGCCCATGTCCGTGAAGTCCGACAAGCCCATCTTGCCCGGCTCATGGTGCTGCCGGAAGATGACGTCCTGGTCCGGACCGTTGACGGCTCGCCAGGCCCGGATCCGGCGCTCCAGCGTTCGGCGGACCTTCTCGCTCAGGTCCGGATGCCGCCGGCGCATCTCGGCGAACACGGCGATCGAGCGCAGGCCCGGAGCGGCTTTGAGCATCGGCACCACCTCGCTGTCCCAGATCCCGGCCAGCGGATCCGGACGGCGCCGGCCCCGCGGTGAGATCTTCTGCGAGGGTGGTCGGGGGTCCTGCTCGATGCGGTAGGCGGTTGACGTGCTGAACCCGGCCTTGGCCGCAGCGACGGCGGGAGTGTTGGTTTGTCGGTTTTTCATGTAAAGGCTCACTTGGCGGTCGGTGATGTGTGTGCCCGGCAAGATCGCGGTTCCTCATTGGCGTGAAGATCCTCGATCCTGGCCGCATTCACCGCTTCCGTCAGCGACGTCCTTTTCCAGGAAAGGATGTCGGTGTCGCGGTCGTGACTACGGTCGGGCTACGCCCGCCCTCCGTCACGACCGCGACATTCCATTCCGACCCTGATTGACGCTATTCCTATCCTGATTGTCGGGCCATAGGAGACATCCAGTCCGCGCTCCGCCAGCAGCTCCTCAATGTCCCGGTAGCTCAGCGTGAACCGGAGATAAAGCCACACGGCATGCTGGATGACGACCGGCGGAAATTGGTGGCGGGCATACGAGATCGGTTGCATCCAGGCAGATTATCGTCGCCGCTTTCGGAGCGCCACTGTTGCCGTGACATTGCCCCCCCACCGCGGTCAGACGCCGATCAAGTTGACAGTGCCCCTGGCTGACCCGATCGATCAGGCAGCCGTGGCGGCATTGAGGAACGGATAATCGGTGTATCCTTCGGCTCCACCGCCGTAGAAAGTCGCCCGATTGTGCTTGTTCAGCAGAGCGCCCTTCCGGACTCGCTCTGGCAAATCGGGATTGGAAATAAACGAGCGGCCAAAAGCGATGGCATCGGAATTGCCGGAGGCTACGGCCGCTGCCGCAGTTTCTGGAACAAAGCCGCCGGCAGAGATGATCGGACCGCCGAAGGCCTTCTTGAACAGCGAAGCGACGTCGGGCGCGTCCATGTCAAGCGGCTTTTCGTCGTTGGTGAAATCCGAGCGCGGCTCGATCAGGTGGAGATAGGCAATTTTGCGCTTGCCGAGCTCCCTGATCACATATTCCCACAGCGCTAGGCCAGCCGAGTCCTTCATTTCCAGAATGCCGCTCCATGGCGACAATCGAACACCAACACGATCTGCACCGATCGCGGCTGCGACAGCGTCGACCACTTCGAGAAGCAGGCGAGCACGATTTTCGATCGAGCCGCCATATTCGTCGGTGCGCTGGTTGCTGCCATTGTGCAGGAACTGGTCCAGCAGATAGCCATTCGCGCTGTGGATCTCGACACCATCGAAGCCAGCCCTGCGCGAGTTGCAGGCAGCCTGGACGAAATCGCCGATGATCGCAGCAATCTCGTCGGTCTGAAGCGCACGCGGCGTCTCAAATGGGGCAACATTGCCCTGTGCATCCATGTGATCGCCCGAAACTGCAATCGCAGACGGCGCGACCGGCAGTGCGCCTCCCGGCTGCATCGTCGAATGTGAGATGCGGCCGACGTGCCAGATCTGATTGAAGAAAAAGCCGCCTTTTGCGTGAACGGCATCTGTCGCGAGGCGCCAACCGGCAATCTGATCGTCCGAATAGATACCCGGTACCCAAGGATAGCCATGTGCCTGAGGCGTGATGTCGGTCGCTTCGCTGATCTGGAGCCCGCCGTCGCTGGCGCGCTGTCCATAATACTCCGCGTTGAGTTCATGTGGAACGTCGCCCGGCTGCTTGGAGCGCATGCGGGTAAGCGGGGCCATCACCACACGGTGCTTAAGGGGAAGCGCCCCAAGCCGGAGCGGTGTAAAGAGGCTTGCCTTTGCCATTTGAACCTCCTGGTTTCGTCATGGACAAGATGTAGCCCGCAGCTTCTTATGTTACTACACACTTCAAACGCGCAGATTGATATCGAATATCGTTAAGATGATCTCGACAGCCGATTGATCGGGGCCTTCCTTAACGGCGCGATGAAGACGCAGCCAACCAAACCGCTGAACGTGTGCATCGTAAACCAGCGACGAAGGCACCTACTCGAGCGCTGTCACGCGGGTAGATTCCTGATGATGGCAGGGAGAGGATCCGCGGATGGGTAGAGACCTCGGCGCGGCCGGATCAGGCGGCAGCGATGTGAGGGGCGATGGTCATGCGGCCTGGATCGGCGGGATTGCCGGCGTCGGGCGGTCGCCAGTTGAACGGCAGCAGGGTGTCGAGCGCCTGGATTGTGGTGCGGCCGATCCGTCCAATGACGTCGGTCAGGTAGGCTTCCGGGTTGATACCGTTCAACCGGCAGGCTTCCACCAGGCTGTAGATCACGGCGGCGACCTTGCCGGCGGCATCCGAGCCGATCACGTTACTTTGTTGCAGCGAGGTAGTTTCAGTCGCAGGGACCCCTTTCACCGCGTCCGGATTACGCGACGCGGACGGAGTCCGGGCGCCCGAGGTCAAGCATGCGGTTGAGAACCTGTTCGCAGACGGGGCATCCTGGGCCGTGCGGAGCGGGATGCTACTTTGAGATGAGTAAGGGCTGACGTGTAGGCAGCTGGCGGGCTATGTCCGGGGCCGTCCTTAACAGTCGCCGAGCCAGCAGCATATGGGTACCGCCGTCAGACCCGCCAAGACTTCTCCGGCCTCCTGGGACGCCATTGCCGACGTCGATGCCTTCGTGGACGAGGTTCTGATGGAACTTGCGGCGATGGAAGCGGACGGCACGAAGCCGACACGTTCCGGACCGAAGCCGGCGCTGGCTGGAGCGGCACTGCGCAAGGCGATCATGACGATCTGGTGTCTCTGCTTCTGCGGCATGCAGTGGCGCGCCATCGGGCAGCTGTGCGACATCCCGTTCAACACGCTGTTCACCCTGTTCGCCCGCTGGACCCGGCTCGGCCTGTGGCGCCGCCTGCTCGACCGGCTGCGCCGGACCTGGCGGCTGGCTTGCGGTGATGCCGCGGAGCCGACGGCTGTCGTGATCGACAGCAGATCCTGCCGCTCAGCGCCGAGCTGCTTCAAGCGCGGCTTCGATGGCGGCAAGAGGATCAACGGCGTCAAGGTTCACCTGGGCGTCGATAAGTACGGCATCCCGCTGGCGATCGACGTCTCGCCAGCCAACGTGCATGATACGAAGGGTATCGTCCCGGTGCTCCGTGAACTCTCCGGCAAAGGCTTCCGGGGATCGGCGCTGGGCGACCTCGGCTACCGGGGCAAGCGTCTGGCCAAATCGGGGAAGAAACTCGGCATTACCGTCGAACCCATCGCCCGTGGCCGCGACGGAAAATTCCTTCCAACTGGAATCTGCTGGGTGGTGGAGCGCTCCTTCTCCTGGATTGCCAATTATCGGCGGTTGAACACGATCTTTGAGCGGACCAAGGAGCACCTCGTCGCCTTCATCGAAATCGCCTTCATTTCCATCCTGTCCAGGCGCATCAAGCGCCTCGTCGCTGAGGAAGCCCCTGCCTGACTTCTACAAACAGCTTCCTAGACCAGTACCCGGTGGAGGCGGCCATCTTCGGCGAGATGGCGCCGCTGTTCACCCAGGCCTGGCTGGCCGCGACCCTGCGCCGCGCCCTGGGGCAATCCATGCCCGACATGGTCAACTTCGACGGCGACGCGCTGATCTTCTCCGAGACGCGGTTCCCGATCCCGGACCCCGCCCGGTCCGGGGAGATCGAGCGCTGCCTCGACGGCCTACCGGACCTCGTCCGAGCGGAGGCGGGGCAGCCGACCTGGACGTGGCTGGCCGGCGCGACCGGTGCCGTGTCGGCCATTTCGCCCGGTGCGTTGATGATCAAGAGCTATGACGAGAGCGGTGCCCGGATTCTTGGCTCGGTCCGGCTGGATGGGACCGCCCTGGTGCTGCAGACCAACTCGGCCGAGCGGGCCGAGCGGGGCCGGAGCTTGCTGGCCGGCGCGCTGGGCTCGCTGGTGGGCGCTCCGCTGACGGCGCTGCAGACGCCCGAACAGGTCATGGCGGAGAAGGCGGCCCGGGGCGACGATCAGTCCCCGCCGGAGCCGCCTCTGCCGCCGGAGGAGATGGCCGTCCTGCTGCACGAGGTGGAGGACCGCCACTACCGCGAAATCCTGTCCCAGCCGATCCCGATGCTCGACGGCAAGAGCCCGAGGCAGGCGGCCCGGTCCAAGGCGGGGCGACGCAAGGTGGCGGAGTGGCTGAAGTCCCTGGAGAACGGTACCGCGCACCGCAGCCGGGCCCAGGGTCACCCGGCCTATGATTTCGGCTGGATGTGGGAAGCGCTCAAGGTCACCGACCTGCGCCAATGAGGGCGGTACCCGGGCTGCAAAGGGTGCGTCGCCCCGGATCGTGGACAGTCAGGGGCAGGGAAGCGGAACCGTGGTCAGCGCCGCGTCGTGCGACGCGGGGCAATCGCTTGACAAGCGGAAGCGGACCACGCTCTGGTTCCGCCGACCGGAACTGCAGGGCCGACACGATCGAGAGTATGGTCGTCATGTCAAGGCCCTTCGACTCGGTAACCGGCGGCGGATGCTGCATGGGGCCGGACACCGTCACGATTACGTCTGCAATACTGTTGCCGAAAGCTGAAATCATCCGGTAGCCGGCTTCCCCGATCCTGTCCGCAAGTAACGGAGCAGGAGAGGAAAGCATGATCCGCCGGTCCCCGCGTCGCATCCGACTTGATGCCGTCGGCGGCGCTTTTCCTCGAAATGCCTGCGGTTACGAGCTTGAAGTCCCGATGACCGCGATCGCGAAAAGAGGAAAACCGGAATGCCGCAATCAACCACGTTCAAGAACAAGGATGCCAAGCGGGTACTCGACAAGTCGGAAGGTGTTCCGTCGCAACGTGGAGCGCCGATGCATTCGCGCGACCGGCATGCCGACAAGAGCGATGCCGAACTGATCGCCCGCTTCAACAATAATTTCCGGGTCGGAACGAAGTTTTCGACCTTCAAGTCGTCCGGCGACCAGAATGAGGCACTATCCGCTTACTTCAAGACGTCGAACGGCAAGCGCGATCTCGAGCGGATCAAATCCTCGAAGAAGAAGGAGCGGATCAACCTGGCCAACGTATCCGTCGGCTCGTCGTCGATCACCGTCAGGATCGCGGAAGGCACGATGGGAGTTCAAGGCGCTTACGCGGAATGCCGGAACGGCAAGCTCCGGTCGCTGACCGCCATCGTCGAGACGGATGGCAAGGGCGGCTACAAGATCGTGACCTGCTACCCGGTCGACGCTTACTAGCCGGTCATGAAGGCGGCATGGATCCTCATGCCGCCTTCACGGCGGATCCCGGCGCACGTAACCGGCGCCGGCGCCGTTCTCAGGTCCGGTCGCGCTCGGCCTCGGCGGCATCCAGCTGGGCGTCCGTCCGCGCCTTCGCGACCAGAGGGACCTGGGCTGCTTCGAACGCCGCCGCGATCGGCGGGGGCAGGGGCAGCGGCACGGGTTTCGTGAAGATCATCCCCTTGGACATCAGCTTGATCGTCAGACCCTCCAGGGTGATTCCGTCCGGCCCCAGCACGAGGCTTTGAAGCCCGGCCGGGCCGGTCACGCGCAAGGCGATTCCCTGCGGCGTTACCTCGATCCTGCTGCCGATCGCGCCGCCCGGAACCATGGCCCCTTCCAGGACGGTGCGGGACTTCGACGTGATCGTAGCGCTTCCGCCGGCCTCCACCGCGTACAGGTTGGTCACGTCGACCACGTGGTTGCGCTGCGCCTTGAGGTAGACATGCTCCGATCCGCGAAGATCCTCGAACCTCAGTTCGTTGCCGGCGCCGAGTCCGTCAGGCGACGTCCGGGTCTTGAAGACGGAGCGGGTCGCATCCCGCGGCAGGTTGGCGGCGGGCATGTTGGTCTGGTTATGGACCGCACCGATCACCAGCGGACGGTCCGGGCAGCCGCCTTCGAAGGCGACGACGACTTCCTGCCCGATGCGCGGCGTCACCAGTCCTCCCCATCCTTGTCCCGCCAGGCTCTGGACGACCCGGACCCAGCAGGAGCTGTTGCCGTCCTTCTTGCCGTAGCGGTCCCAGTGGAACTGCACCTTGATGCGGCCGAAACGGTCGGTCGTGATCTCCTCGCCGGGATGACCGACGACGAGTGCCGTCTGCGGTCCGGCGACCACCGGCGCGGGGGTCCGCAGGGGCGGCCGGTAGGGGGTGGTCGCCGCCAGGGCTTCGACCCGGCCCCGGTACAGGAACCAGCGATCCTGGTCGCCGTCCTCGCGGGTTCCGCCCTCTCCCTGGATTTCGAAGGTCGTGCCGATTACCAGGTAGCTTTTCCTGTTCTGGCGGGTGCCGGCGCCCTCGGTCACGTCGAAGGGATTGCCAGCCTTGAAGACATAGCCGGGCTTGAGCGGCCGAAGATTTCCCGAAACCATGACGCGGGATTGCCGGCAGGCGATTTCCTCGGCACGAATCCTTGCGAGCACCTGTCCCTCGGCCAGCGAACGGTAGGTGCCCGGATGATGGTAGGTCTCGCGCTTGCCCGGTGCGGTCCCGGCGATCGGGCAGATCCGCTTGAGGTCGGCGTTCGGCTTCTCGAAGTCGTAGTCGTTCAGCATCACCTGGCTGGGGACCAGGGCCGCCTCCTCCTGCCATTCCCAGATGATGTCGTCGCGGATGCCCGGGTTCTTCAGGTTCAGATGGGTTTCGATCTCTTCCGGATCGCATGGCTTGTGCGCCGACGTGTCGTTGACCAGGACGAGTTCGTGCCGGTCGGCGGAATGGTCGAAGTAGTAATAGATGCCTTCGCGTTCCAGCAGCCGGCTGACGAAGGCAAGGTCCGACTCCTCATGCTGGACACAATATTCCAGCGGCGGCAGGCCGCTCGGCTTGGTGCGGTCGATGAAGGTCGCCTGCGGATGGTCGGCGAAGATGGTCCTGACGATGTCCAGCGTCGGCTTGTTCTGGAATATGCGCGAGTTTCGCCGCTGATCGAGCAGCCACAGCCATGGGCGGATTTCCAGCAGATAGTTCGTACGCCGGGTATCGTCTATGCCCACGTAGCAGCATCGCGTGATGAGACCGTTATAGTATCGCGTCTTTCCTCCCGACAGCTTCAGGGCCGTCGTGGCGGACTGCCCGATCAGGGGAGACATATCCCTGATCGGTTCGCTGCTGATAACCTTGGCTTCGAACAGGAATGGTTCACCGATCCGTTCCACGCCCCTCATCCACCTGAGCTTGATTTTCCTTGCGTCGAGCGCCGGCGAGGACAATTCCGCGTAGCGGTTATCGGTCAGAAGATCGCCTGATGCGGCCGGATAGGGCATGGCGTTATGCTCCCGTTTCAAAATGAGGATCGGTACGGTCAATGGTCTCCGGGGGGCGGCTTTCACGCGGCTCCGGCGAGGGGGTGTGCGCCGGCCTTCCCCGCCGACGGGCCGGCTGCCGGGGCCAGGGAGGCCGCCAGCTCGCCGCGCAGCCACGCGCAGTTCGGATCGCGATGAAGACGCTCGTGCCACACCAGCGACAGCTCGTAGGCCGGCAGGGGGGCCGGGGGTGCCGTGATGGCCAGCGGCAGCATTCGCGCGATGCGGGTCGCGGTCCGGCGCGGTATGGTCAGGACCATGTCGGTTTCGGCGACCAGCATCGCCGCCGCCATCGTGTTCTGGACCACGACCGGACTAGGGTCGGGGACTTCCAGCATCGCGACGGCATCGTAGACAAGGCCGGGCTCCTCCAGGGCCGGCGGGGCGATCGCGACATGGCGGAGGCCGGACAAGCTTTGCGCCTCCGCCGTCCCGCCCTGGAGTGCCGGGTGACCCGCGCGCAGCAGGCAGACGAACCGATCAGTCAGGATGGTGCGGCGGTAGAAGCCGAAGGGAGTGGTCCTGAGCTGACCGACGGCCAGATCGACGCCCCCGCTTTCAAGGGCGCGCAGCGTCCGGGTGCCGAGAGGGGCGGTGACGACGGTGACGCCCGGAGCGGCTTCCCGCAAGCGGGGGAGCAGCCGTGGCAACAGATCCAGCGCCTGATGATCCGGCAGGTCGATGTTCACCGTGGCTTCCCACGATCCCGGCGCCGTTTCCCGCGATGCCAGGAGAGTGCGCAGCATGTTCAAGGCTTCGGGCAGTTCGGCCGCCAGTTGCTCGGAGCGCGCGGTCGGCACGAGGCCGGAGGACGATCGCACCAGCAACTCGTCATCGAACAGGCCTCGCAGCCGGCCCAGGGCGCGACTCATCGCCGGCTGGCTCAGACCGACCCTGTCGGCCGCGTGCGTTACGTTGCGCTCCGCCAGCAGCGCCTCGAGTGCCACCAACAGATTGAGATCGACACCCGCGAGATTGACCCGCCTGTGCGGTGATGGATGCCGTCCGCTATCCTGCCGGGGAGGGGAGCCAACCGACAGCAGACGGGGTCGTTCGACGCTACTTCCGAAACCGGTTTGCATGATCGTGAGTCACCTTACGTCTTTCGCGGGCGCCCGGCCTCGGGGCCATCCGCTTGCCTCGTGTGACTTCGGATCATCGTCGCTTCAAGCTGCCGTCGTATGTCAGCATGGCGGAAGACGGTTACGCCGGTAACGTGGCAGGATGCGATCCTGCCGCGCGGAAGCCTCACGTGAACTCGTAGCGCAGCTCTCCCCCGTCCGCGCCGACATGGATGCCGGCCAGCGGCTGCCGGTCCTGCAGCCGTCTCAGGATCTCCCGGCTGATATCCGGCAGAAGCGTTCCGGTTATGATGGCGTCGATCATCCTTCCTCCGCTTTCCACCTCGTCGCAGCGTGCGCGGATATAACTGACCAGCGTCTCGGCATAGGTGAACGGCACATTCCAGCTTGCTTCGATGCGGTTCCGGACGGAGTCCAGGCGCAGGCCGATGATGCGATCGAGCATCACGTCCGTCAGCGGATAATAGGGAACGATCGAGAGGCGGCCGAGCAGCGCCGCCGGGAAAACCTCCAGCAGCGGATCGCGAAGGGCGCGGGAAATGCCGTCGGGCGCCAGCAGCCGCGCGGCATCCTGGCACAACCGCAGGATCAGGTCGGACCCGACATTCGACGTCAGAAGGATGATCGTGTTGCGGAAATCGATCCTCCGGCCCTCGCCGTCTTCCATCCAGCCCTTGTCGAAAACCTGGAAGAAGATCTCGTGGACGTCGGGATGCGCCTTCTCGATCTCGTCGAGCAGGACGACGCTGTAGGGTTTGCGGCGCACCGCTTCGGTCAGGCGCCCGCCTTCGCCATATCCGATATAGCCCGGCGGCGAGCCTTTCAGCGTCGAGACGGTGTGCGCCTCCTGGAATTCCGACATGTTGATCGTGACGACGTTGTCGTCGCTGCCGAACAGGCTTTCCGCGAGCGCCAGGGCGGTCTCGGTCTTGCCGACGCCGGACGGGCCGACCAGCAGGAACACGCCCTTGGGCTTGGATGGGTCGCCCAGGCCGGCCCGGGCGGTTTCGATCCGTCTTGCGATGGCGTCGAGCGCGTGGTCCTGGCCGATCACGCGGCGCTTCAGCGTATCGGCCAAAGCCAGGACGGCGTCGATCTCGTCGGACAGCATCCGGCCGACGGGGATGCCGGTCCAGCCTTCGATGACGGCCGCCACCGCCTGTTCGTCGACCGCGGGCAGCACCAGCGGACGATCCCCCTGAAGCGCCGCGAGGTCGACCCGCAGCCCCCGGAGCCTGTCGAGTTCGTCCTGCGACTCCCGATCGCGCAGACGGGCTTCCAGTGCGACGATCTGCGACACCAGGGCGGACTCCTCGGCATGACGCGCCTGGAGCCCGGCCAGTGCCGACCGTTCCGCGACCAATCGGCCGGAAACCAGGTCTTCCCGCGCTTCGTCCGGACGGCCGACCCGCCGCTCCGCCGCCAGGACCGTCAGTTCGGCATCGAGATCCCCGATCCGCCGCATCGAGTCCTCGATGCCTGCCGGCACGGCGTTCCGGCTCAGCGCCACCCTCGCGCATGCCGTGTCCAGCACCGAAACCGCCTTGTCCGGCAGTTGGCGGGCCTGGATGTATCGGTGCGAGAAGCGGACCGCCGCCACGACCGCCTCGTCCAGGACGGCGATCCCGTGATGTTCGGCGAAGACCGGCACCATCCCGCGCAGCATGGCGACGGCGCGCTCCTCGTCCGGCTCGTCGACCTGAACGACCTGGAACCGGCGGGACAGCGCCGGGTCCTTCTCGATATGCTTCTTGTATTCCGCCCAGGTCGTGGCGGCGATCGTGCGCAGGGTCCCCCGCGCCAACGCCGGCTTGAGCAGGTTGGCGGCATCGCCCGTTCCGGCGGCCCCGCCCGCGCCGATCAGGGAATGCGCCTCGTCGATGAACAGGACGATCGGCCTTGCCGATCCGCCGATTTCGGTGATCACCTGCTTCAGGCGGTTCTCGAACTCGCCCTTCGCCGAAGCTCCGGCCTGGAGAGCGGCGAGGTCGAGCGACAGCAGCCTGACATCGCGCATGGCGGGCGGTACGTCGCCTTTGGCGATCCGTGCGGCCAGGGCTTCCACGACGGCGGTCTTGCCGACGCCGGCTTCGCCGACGACGATCGGGTTGTTCTGCCGGCGCCGCATCAGGATATCGACGATCAGTCGGACCTCGCGTTCGCGGCCCGTCGCCGGATCGATCCGCCCGGCCTCCGCTTCGGCGGTCAGGTCGGTGACATACCGGTCCAAGGCCGTCTCGTGACCGGCGAGATGCGCGGCCGCCACCGGGGAAGCATTGCCTGAAGGATCGATGGCGTCCTCGGACGATCCCCGCGTCAGGTCGCCGAAGCGCTCCGCGATGACCGCCGCCTCGACGCGCTTGAAAAGCGGTGAGATGTCGCAGGCCAGCCGGCGCAGCCGCGTGTCCTCGAGCATGCCATGCAGCAGGTGGCCGGTGCGCATCCTGGATCGGCCGAACAGCAGGCTTGCGCTGATCCAGCCCCGCTCCATGACGAGTTCGAGCTCGCGGGAGAAGTCGAGCCGGGAGGAGCGTTCCCGGACCAGGCCCGAGAGCGCGGCCTCGATGTCCTTCAGCAAGGCGTCGCGCGGCACCTGTAGCCGGTCGAGGATCAGCGAGGCATCGCTGTCCTCGGCGCGCAGCCAGCGGTCGAGCCAATGTACCGGTTCGATGTAAGTATCGCCGCGCAGGGTCGCGAACTCGAAGGCGCCCTGGAGGGATTTCATCGGGAGCTCGCCGAGCCGGCCGAATACGGTGTCGCGGGTAATGATCGTCATCGCAGCGAACTTTCTTCAACGGGCATGCCCGAAATGCCGGAAACCGGCGGTCGGGGATCGTCGTGTCATGGTTATCATTCAGTGAGGCGAAGTCTTCATGCAAAGCCGGTCTATCGATATTCCGATGCCGCTGCGGCGTGGTCCGGAACGCCGTCAAGGTTTCGGCGGTACTTTCTCCAGGAATTTCCTGCGGAATTCTTCCCGATCCTTCTCGTGCTTTATGTGAACGGCCAACTGGTCATAGAATTGGCTGATCGATGCCGCCCGCACCGATCCCTGGCGGACCAGGACACGCCCGAAGGGTCCGATGAAGCTGACCAGCAGGGTCTGTACCGCCTCCAGCGCCTCGGGCGATATCGGCAATCCAGCGCCGCCGGCCTCGGGAGAGGGAGGGGAAGGGGGCGCCTTCGGCCCGCGCCCCGCGAGCGCATGGAGGAACCGGTCGCGGCTTCGCGCGTCGGGAATGCCGGCCGCCAGCCGGGAGACCATTTGCTCCTCCGACGCGGCGCGTTTCCCCGCTTCGCGCACCAGGATGCGGGCTATCGGTCCGGTCACTTCCATCAATTCGCGCTCGACGCGCTCGATGAAGTCGGATTGCAAGCCGCCGGTGGCCGCCGGCGCCTCGGAAGGCCAGAGCTCGCTGTCATCCGGCCCCGACAGGGCCGATGCAAGGGCCTCCGCGAAAGCGCCGGCGGTCTCGAAGCGCTCATCGGGATGCTTCGCCAGGGCGCGTTTCAGCACGGGCGTCAGGCGCGGATCGAAATCGCCGGCACGGTGGGGATCGACAGGGCGGTCGGAGGCAAGCTCGACCAGCAAACCGGCCAGGCTCGCCCCTTCATAGGGCAGGCGGCCGGTGACCAGATGCAGCAGCACCATGCCGGCGGAGAACAGGTCGGCCCTGTGATCCAGATCGTCGCCCTTGAGTTGTTCGGGAGCCATGAAGGCGGGAGTGCCGAGCATCATCCCGTTGACCGTGATATCGCCGCCGCCCAGGCGGGCGATGCCGAAATCCGTGACCTTCAGCCGCCGATCCCCATCGATGATGAGATTGGCCGGCTTTATGTCGCGATGGATCACGCCGCGCCCGTGCGCGTGGCCGAGAGCCGCCAGCAGCTGCCCGACCAGATCGGCCGCATGCGTGACGGGGAGCCGGCGCTGCGCGGTCATCAGATGCTGGAGCGACCTGCCCGGTGCCAGTTCCATCACGATGTGGGGGTCGCCTTCCTGCTCGAGGTAGTCGTAGATCGCCACGATGTTCGGATGCTGGCAGCGTCCGGCCGACTTCACCTCGACCTTGAAGCGCGCCAGATGCTGGTCCCGGTCGCCGGGGTTCAGCAGGCTCGCGTGGATCGCCTTGACCGCTACCGGACGTCCGATCACCGGGTCTTCACCCCGGAACACCGACCCCATCGCACCGGAACCGATACGCTCCAGCAGGACATAGCGACCCAATTCACGGGGCAGTTCCATCGACGATGCTCTCCCTGTCGTGCGGATTTTCCGGCAAGGCGGTCATGTGCCCTCGATCAGTCGAAGGGCGCCTTCCAGGCTGCGGCGCATCCGGTTGAACGACAGGCTGAGGGTCGCGATCTCGTCGCTGCCCCGGCGCTCGTATTCCGGCGTGTCCGGCTTGCCCAGGCTGACGTCGCTGGCGATCCTCGCCATATCCCGGATCGGCTTGACGACGAGGTGATAGAGAAAGAGGTTCAGCACGGCGAGGACGGCCAGGAAGACCGTCCCGCAGGTGAGCAGCAGGTGGGCGACGGCCTCTTCGGCCCGTGCGAGCGGCAGGCTGAGGGGCACCGAGACGATCTGCGCCCCAACGGTCTCGTTGGGTTGCCAGCCGAAGCCGTTGGCGCTGCCGTAGGTGTCGATCATGGCAGGCGGCGCATTGGCCGGCGTGCTGTGGCAGGCGAGGCAATCCGGCGCCGCGACCAGCGGGCGCGACAGGCTCATGATCGGGCCGTTCGGCGTCTGCCGCTCGGTCACCATTTCGGTCCGGTCGGGAAAGGACCGGAAACCGTTCACGATGTCGGCTTCGGACTCGGTCGGACGATCCCGCGGATTGGTCGGGTTGAGCGCCACGTTGCGGACCGAATAGTCCGGGTAATGCCGGCGCAGGTCCTCGAAGATCGACCCGGCCGCGAAGAACGGTACCGCCGCCCTGACGAACTTGTCATGCCCGAGCGCCTGCGGCAGCGGGGTGACCTCCTGCTCGGTGTAGCGCATGATCGAGTCGCTGGACTGCATCATGATCCGGGCGTTCGCGAGGACCTCGGTGCGGGCATCGGCAACGAACTTCTCCCGCATCAGCAGGGCCGACACGATCAGACCGGTCAAGAAAGCTAGCGTGATCACCAGGTTGAACTTCACGATCAGCCGCATGGCGACCTCCTTATGATCGATGTCATGCCGTCCGATCCCATTCCGGCGGGGCCGGGCCCGGATCGTGGGCCTGCGCCGTGCCGTCCGTCACCGTCCAGCCATGGTCGCGCCAGGAACCGTCGATCAGGGCGGGGAAGGCGGCGGGAGGGATCAGTCCCGAGGTCAGGGCGATGCCGGATCCGAACGCCGGCGTGCCGGCCGTCCACCAGATCGCCGCCGCCCGCCCGGACGATGGCTGCCGGCGCAGTGCCGCCGTCGCCGCCAGGATGCTGGGGAGTCGGTGCCAGAGCCCTCCGGAATAGATGCCGCCGAGCGACGGCCATGGATCCCTGCCGCCGGCGGCGGACCGGAGGGACGGCAGCGGCCGGTCCAGCCATTCGAGGTCGAAGTCTGGCCGGGCGGTAGCGCCGGCCATCGCTTCCAAGGTCTCGTACCATCCCGAACCGGCATCCATGACGGCGAGGATGTCGGCGGCGCCCGGCAGTTCCGCCGCCAGCACGAACGGAAAGCAGCGCCCGACCGCATCCACGCTCGGGCGAAGGGCTCCGGTCCAGCCGGTACGGCCGCAGGAACCGGCCGGCAGGGCGAAACGCCAAGTGGGTGATTCCAGGAAGCGCTGCCTCCAGGCCTCGCCGCCCGCAGCCTCTCCGGCCGAGAGAGCCGATTGCATCCAGGCATCCCAGGGCTCGATGAAATCCTCGGGAAGACGGCGGCCGACGAAGTCGGCTCTGGCGGGAAGCTTTCCGTAATAGCCGATGCGCAGAACGGTCATGAGATAGGTTCCTGGTCAGAGCGTTCCGGGGCAGCGGAAGGCGCCGGCGGGATTGGACCCGAACGGGTTTGCAAGGCTGCTTTCCTGAAGGAAGAGATCGGCCTCCGCGGGACCGTCGGCGATCCGGACGGACAGACGATCGCGCGTCGCGGCGTCGGCCCGAAGCAGGCTCCGGTCGAGCAGGCGGAACAGCGACCAGGGACCGTCGATGGCGATCGTGGCCGGACGCGCGTCGGGAAGACCGGACCTGAAGGTCACGCTCGTGCCGGCGGCGGGATCGTTCCCGGGCCAGCTCAGTTGCGCCGACCGGGCGTTCCCCGCGACAAGGCTGGCGGTCCTGCCGCCGACGGAGACGTCGATCCCGTCCGTTCCGGGACTGGTGCGCACCAGCGTCAAGCGGAAGCCGGCCTCCGGCCTGGCGCTGCCGGGCGGGAACATGCCGTCGCGGATCAGTGCCGCCCGCTCGAACTGGGCAAGGGACTCCCGCGACAGCTTCAGATCGACCGAGCCGAACTTGCGCCATCGCCAGGGCTTGGAAGACTTGTCCACGAAGGCAGCCAGGTTCTGTTCGAAGAAGCTGTCGATCAGCCCGCCTTTCGCGAAGAGCCGGGCGAAGTCCTCGAGCGAGATTTCGTCGGCGCCGTTCCTGTCGAAGGGGTAGCGGCCGGCCGTCGCCTGGGCACAGAACCGACCGCCGTTCCCAAGCCACGCATCGGTGAGCCGTTGACGAACGCCGTCCGCCGACAGGGAGGAACTGGTCCGGCTGATGCCGGTGATCCAGTTGCGCACCGGGGCCGGCAGGCTGGCGGCCTGCGCATCGATCTCGGCCAGGGCAGCCGCGCCGTCGGCGCTGCCTTGCAGCGGCGTGATCTGGCCGCCGCCCCGCGCGTCCCCGGAGCTTGCTCCCCCGAAGCGGGTCTGGTTGAGCGAGCGGTAGAGATTGCCGAGGCTGACGATCACCTCGTCGATCCTAGGTTGGGCGCCGGCCGGGCTGCCGGGCGGAACCGTGCTCAGGGCGTGCAGCTCCCGGAAATGCTCGCCGCTGAAACGCTCCGCCAGGGCGGCGATGCTGTCGGGGTTCCGCTGCCGAAGCAGGAGATTGGCGAGCTTCTCGTCCGCCATCGCCTGACGGTCCGGGGGCGCCGCGTCGCCGGCCGGCTGTGCGAGCGTGGTCTCGGTGCCGGCCGAGACGACCAGAAGGCGGATCGGCGAGGTCGGCGACGACAGGATGCTCAGCGTGCGCAACGCATCGTCGTAGGATTTCGCCGGATTGACGGCGACGTCGCCCAGCAGCCCGTCCCATCGGAGCGCGAACGCCTGGAGATAGAGACCGACGGTATCGCGTTCGTGCTGCGCCTCGGCTTCCGGGCTCGACGTCGCCGGCCCGGTGCCAAGGACCCACGCCTCCTGCCGCGTCGTCGCCGCGTAATGGGGCAGCAGCGGCAGGAAGGTCCTGAAGAAGCCGTCGCGGGTATAGAGGCCGGGAATGCCGTCGGCGAGCGGCAGGCCGCTGGCGCGGCGGAAGACCCAGGTACCGGCCGGGCCGGCATGATCGGCTATCGTCCAGGTGGGAAGTGCCGCGGCCTCCGGACCGGCGGCGATCGCGTCGAGCGTCTGCTTGGCGAGCGAAGTCTGTTTCAGGACGGCGCGGAGCTGGCTCACCAGATCGCCGTCCAGGCCGACTTGCGGCAACGGACGCTCGAGCAGGGCCTTGATGTGGCCGCCGAGATCCTGCCGCAGCCGGGCGTCCTGCTGGTCGGGATAGGATGCCCTGATCTCGAACTCGAACCAGCGCCCGACGAACGCGCGGTCCATCGGCCCCTGTCCGCCGAGCATGAGATAGGCCTTCAGGGCCTGATAGAGGAACTCCGGTTCGTCGGGGCGCCTGCGGAGCTGGTCCTCCAATCTCAGGATCAGGCGCGGCAGCAGTACGGAGCCGAGGATGCGGCGATAGGCGCCGACCGTTTGCGAGCCGAGCTTTTCGGTCTGGTCCAGGCCCAGGCCCGCCACCCACGAACGCGGCAGATCGCGTTCCGCATAGCCGGTGGGCAAGTCGCGCACCTCGTTGAGCAGGGGCAGGACACGGGCGAGGTCGAGATCGCCGACCTGGTCCAGGTCCATCTCCCGCGCCTTCGAGGCGTAGTCGCCCGCGGCGGCCTCGACCTTCGCGATCAGCGTGCGGTTGAGCATGTAGCCGGCCCCCGCCACCCCGGCGGCCGCGACGCACAGGACGGCGATCGCGCCATGGAGGCTCCAGGCGATCCGGCGCCGGTGCCGCTCGATCCGGGGATCGGCATTTGCCAACCCGGCTTCGCCGAACACCACCTCGCGCAGCAGGCGGGTCAGGAAATAGCTGCGCTTCGCCTGGATACCGGCCGCTTTCGGCTGGGGACCGATCCCGAAGCTCCTTCTCATGGCGGACAGGACGCGGTCGATCGGCGTGCCGACCTGGGTGCCGCTGACGAAATAGGCGCCGCGCAGCATGATCTCCTGCTCGAAGGAGTTCGGTCGGAACGCCTCCTCGACGAATTGGATCAGCGCGTCCTTGATGCTGGCGACCTGATGCGGAAAGCCGTAGACGACATTGCGCCGAGCGCCATCGCTTTCCTGATGCAGCCGGTCGATCAGCCTTTCGTCCAGCCGGCCGACCAGCGCGTCGAATTCGCCGCCGAAGCGGTCCACCGGCGTGACGTCCGGATCACCATCCCGGTTTCCACCCCAGTCGAAGGTGAAGCCCCAGACGGACTGCCGGCCCTCGCGGCCGAGATCGTCGAAGAACTCGATAAAGCCGGAGATCAGGTCCGCCTTGGTCAGGAGCAGGTAGACCGGCAAGCGGATCTGCAACTCGGCCTGGACTTCCTGAATGCGTCGGCGGATCAGCCGGGCATGCGCCAGACGCGCCTCCTCCCCGCCTTCGGTCACCTCGTCGACCGCGATCGCCACCAGCAGCCCGTTCAGCGGCTGGCGGCGGCGATACCGCCTCAGCAGGCGCAGGAAGCCCAGCCAGGCGGCATGGTCCTTGCCGGCATCGCTGTCCTGGGTCGTGTAGCGGCCGGCGGTGTCGATCAGCACGGCCTCGTCGGTGAACCACCAGTCGCAGCTTCGCGTCCCGCCGATGCCGCGCATGGCATTCCGGCCGAACCGGTCGGCAAGCGGGAAGCTGAGGCCGGCATTGACCAGCGCCGTCGTCTTGCCGGAACCCGGCGGTCCGATGATGACGTACCAGGGGATCTGGTACAGCCAGCGTTTGCCCGCGGCTCCCTGGAAGCGGCGCTTCCTGAGCACCGACAGGGCTTCCCGCAGGCGCCGGGCTATCTCCGCGCTTTCCCGGACGTCCTCGGCCCCGCCGGCGGCATCGGCGTCCGGCCTGACCGCCGTATCGAGCATGGCCGCGTTCTGCCGGAACGTCCTCCAGCTCTCGACCAGCCTCGTCACGCCGTAGATCCCCGGTGCCAGCGCGGCGAAGCCGATCCTGCCGGCAAGGCTGGAGAAGGGATCGGCGCCACCGATCGAAATCAGCGGCCCGATGACGAAGGCCGTCCCGGAAACGACGGCGAGGCCGCAGAGAATGAACCCCGTCCGCGGGGAGATCGGCAGCTTCAGAGCATCGATCATCGATTTTTCCCTCATTGGGCCTTGAGGATGACCAGCTCGATCCGCCGGTTCAGTTTGCGCCCTTGGTCCGTGTCGTTCGAGGCGACCGGCTGGCTCGAGTCTTTCCCTTCCGAGGTCAGCCGCGACGGATCCGCCATGGCCCCGCCGATCAGGGCGGCCGCCGCCTTCGCTCGCGCCAGCGAGAGGTCCCAGTTGGACGGGAACTTCAGGGAGCGGATCGGCAGGCTGTCGGTATGGCCGGTGACCAGGATCTCGCCCGGCTGGTCGTTCAGCGCCTGGCCGATGCGGGCTAGCAGGGGCTCGAACCGCTCAAGCACGTCGGCGCGGCCGGAGGAGAACATCCCGTCCCCCGCGATCCGGACGCCGATCGTCTGGGCATCCTCCCGCACCGATACCAGCCCGTCGCGGATCTCGGGTTCCAGGAACTTCCGCAGCGCTTCCGTCCGGCCGGCGGCGACCTCCGGCGGCGGGGGAGGGGGCGGCGGGGCGGGGGCCGCACGGATCAGATCGACGGCGCCGGCCGGCGGCAGGGCCGCCAAGTCCGAAAACATGGCATCGGAGCGCCGGTTGATCGCGAGGGCGAGACCGCAGATGAGCAGGATCAGCAAGGCCGCAGCCACTGCCGCGGCGATCCAGGGCGGCACCACGGCATCGGGGCCGCGATGTCCGAGGCCGGTACCGCGCCAGTGCGGAGAGATGTCGCGCTCGAAGTCGCCCCGGACGTTGCAGATCAGGCGATACAGGTCCTCGCGAACCGTGGCGAGTTCCGACGCGCCGCGCGGCGCTATCCGGTACTTTCCCTCGAAACCGAGGCTGATGCAGTAATAGAGCAGCTCGATCAGGTCGATGTTGTTTCCGGGATCCCGCTTCAGCTGGGCCAGCAGGTCGAAGAAGCGATCGCCGCCCCAGGTTTCGCTGAACAGCGTGCCGACCATGCTCCGGGTCGTCCAGACACTGTTGCCGCCCCAGGGGGTATTGAGGACGATATCGTCTATCGTCGCGCAGAGAGCGTACTTGCCCGCCCGGATCGAACGCGCCGACAGGCCGAGAGGCGTGATCCTGCGCTCGAAACGGTCGATCTCGCCCAGGACATGCAGGCGCAGGGTATCGACGTCGGCATGCGACGCCTGGCTCCTGATGCGCCCGCACAGGCTGAGCAGCGGTGCCGCCGCCATGACGAGCGGACTGGTACGGCCGAGGCTGATCCGCTCCCACGGCCTGGACGAGTCCTGCCCTGGCGGGTCAACCGTGTCGTAGCCCCGCTGGAGACCCAGGAAGACGTCGGCGGGAATGATCGCGGTCCGGTCGGCGGTCATGACGTCGGGCTCCCGGTCGCGGGAGTTGCCGGCTTCGCCCTTCGGCGGAGCGGCCGGCCGTCCGCCGAGCGCGGCGCGGAGGCACGGGGCGACATGTCGGCCGGCATCCTCATGTCGCCGGCCGCGAGATCGTCGTCGATGCTGCCGTGCAACTCAACATAACGGTCCCAGGCGCGCGCCTTGGCGAGGATCGGTACCCATCCGGCCATGGGGCCGCGTTTCATCCCGGCGGTGACCGATCCCGGCGCCAATTGGCGCACCAGCATCTGAAGCGTCGCCTGGGTGGTGGCCAGCAGGCTTACCTGATGAGCCTTGATATCGTCGAAGGCCTGGGCGACCGCCCGCTCCGCCGGCAGGAAGCCGGCCATGTCGTTCATCATCAGCGTCCTCAGGGCGGCGTTCATGTCCATCGGAAACTTCAGCGCATTGTTGTCCAGCCGCGCGATCATCGTCCGCTCGGCCCCGAATTCCTGCTTGGCTTCCGAGCGTGCGAGCAGCATGGCGTGGAGATTGCCGACCGCTATGCGGAAGGCGTGCGCCATGCGGCTCATCACTTCGACAAGGCGATCGTCCGGCACGTCGCCTCGCGTCAACCCGCAGATGTTGAGCATCGCATCGACCGCTTTCGACGCCGGGTCTTCCGTCGGATCGTCGATCGGGGCCGGCTTGTCGATGCCGACCGGCTTGGTCACGTCAGCCGGCGGTGGGCGTTCGATCCTTCCGATGTCGCGGGGTGGCGTTTCGGCTGGAAATTTCCAATCGTCCGGAATCCGTTCGCGCCCGACGGCGGGTGCCACAAAGACCGAGGCTTCCGGCCGCAGATGGTCCGCGAAAGCGTTTCTGCCGACGCCCCGGAAGGTCATGTCTTCGGCCGGCTGTTCGCCGTCGTCGGGCGGCCACATCGATCGCGCCGGGCCGGGGACTTGCGGTTCGGAAAAGGCTTCGGCGGGCGGAGGGTGCGGTTCTTCAGGAACCGGAAGCGGCATGAGCGCCTGTACCGAGACGACATGAAGGGCGAATTCGCCGATCCGGATCACGTCGCCGGCCTTCAGCGGAGCATGCTTGCCAAGTCCGATCGCCACGGTGTCGTCATTGAGGAAGGTGCCGTTGCGGCTGCGGTCGGTCACCGCATAATCCCGGTCGATGCGTTCGATGCGGCAATGTTCGGTCGAGATGCCCCGTCGTTCGTCGCTCAGGACGAGGTCGTTCCTCTCGTCGCGGCCGACCGTCAGCCGGTCGTCGATCTCGATCAGCTCGGGCAAGTCCGACCCGCGGTACCGGATCGTTCCCGGTCCCTCGACGCGCAAGACCAATGGCATGGGTTCGTGCCTCCACGGCTGGACGGATGGGCGGGACGAAGGGGCCGGTCGCGGCGCTCAATCGCCGCGGATCGCCCAGAGGGTCATTTCGAGGTTGGGAAAATCACCCGCGACATGCAGCGCCAGGCCGCCGGAGGTCTGCATCTCCTTCCAGAAGGCGCTGTTCCGGTCGATCTCGAAGTAAGTCACGCCGACATGGAACGGGATCTGGCGGGGCGCCACCGGAAGCGGATCGACGACCATTCCCGGCAAAGCCACGTTGACCAGTTCCTTGATCCGCTCGACCGGGCCGATCTTCACCTGGGAGGGGAAGGCGCGGCGCAACCGCTCCGCTTCGACGTCGGCGCGTACCGCCAGGACGAAGGCCGAGGTCCGGAAGAGGGTCCGGTCGTTCACTTCGGCCAGATGGATCCCGTACCTGTGCTCGCGGAGCGGAACCTGGATCGCCGTCTGCTCCAGGACGGTGTTCAGCGACTGGCGGATCGACTGGATGACGGGCTGGAACGTCGCCGCCAGATCCTCGTGCCGGTATGCCGGACAGGCAGGCGCCCGCTTGTCCAGGCGGGCGTAGGTGGCAAGCTCGCCGGCAAGCTGAACCATCAGGCCGTACAGCGTCTCGGGGTGCACCGTGGAACACCGGCTCACATGGGCGAAGGACGGTTCGTGACGGTTGATCATCTGGAGCATCAGGAAGTCCGCGATTTCCGCGACGCCCTTGGCCCCGGATTGCGAGACGCGGGCCGCCAGGGCTTCGCCGCGGTGATGCAGCAATCCCTCGATCTCGGTCACGTAGCCGGCCAGGACCGATGAGCAGGCGCAGTCGAGCGCCGGAGGAACGAAGCTCTCGTCGAGGACGACCTGATGGTCCGCTCGGACCTCCATCAGGCGGACGATCGGCATGGAGATGAAACCCGTCCGTTCGGCGCCTTCGGCGATCAGCCGGAAGCGCAGGCGGCCGATGTCGATCGCGACCTGCTCCCGTTCTCCGGCATTGCCGTCGGCGAGGTCCTGTTCCGCGATCGTGTAGCGGGTGACGACTTCATCTCCGGTCCTGGCATCCGCTTCGGCTGCACCCGGCTGATAGGCCGGCAGCGCCAGATGGATGACCGCGTTGCGCAGGTTGCCGGGGGGAGCGAAGGGGGCCGGCTGATCGGCTTCGTCGGGAATGGTGAAAGGCGTGCCGTCCTCCATGACGCCGGCTGCATGTTCGATGGCGATCTTGCCGAGGCTCAGCAGTTCACGGTTGATGCGGAGTTCGGTGAACCCCCAGCCGTAACCGCGCAGCGCCTGGGTTCGGCCGCGGACGAACTTCTCCATGTAGCGATCGGCTTGCTGAAGGTGCTGCGGCCGCAGGAACAATCCCTCCGACCAGATGACCTTGTTGTTCCACGACATTCGCGCGGCCCGCCTGATGTGGACTTGTTGAGAGCTAGATTCGACGGTCTCAACATAGACAGGTTCCGGCCTGTTCCTGCATGCGTTTAGGTAATAGCGATATTCACCGATGTAATTCAGGGTGATTTCATTGCCGGCATGTCGATATGCCAATCCCGTATGACGATCATTCCGGCAGATGACTTAATAATCCCGCTATGCAGTGTCGGAAAATCATCGGATCGGCACCGCTGGTGTATCGCAGTCCCGGAAGGCGAAAGATGCGGAGCGCTGATCATGCGGAATTGCTTGAGCCCGTCGACGGAGCGTCCCCGTGCGGTGAACCCCTGGACTATGATCCAGGTTTCCTGGAATTGGAACGCGCCACCCGTGCAGGACCCGAGCGGCAGGCCGGCGACCAGACCGTGGCCGGGGACGCGCCGGACTGGCGGCGTGTCGCGGAACTGGGGGGCGAACTTGCCGGGCGAAGCAAGGACATCCGCATCGCGATCGCCCTGGCTCGTGCCTGGCTCGGTACGGAGGGGTTCGCCGGGCTTGCCGGCGGTCTCTCGCTGATCGCCGGGTTCCTTGACGGCTACTGGGACGAACTGCACCCTGCCCCCGACCCGGACGACGAGGGCGATCAGACCATACGCCTGAACGCGCTTGCCAATCTCCGCGATTCAGCCGGATTGCTGGCCGAGATCCGGCGTATTCCGCTTGCGGCCGCCCGCGGCGTCGGCAGCTTCACCTTCAACGACTGGCAGGCGGTCCGGCATGGCAACCCGGACGGCGAAGGTCCGACGCTGGCCCAGGTCGAGGGAGCGTTCGGCGAGACCGGTCCGGCGGCGCTCGACCAGGCGAGCGCCGCGATCGCATCCTGTCTTGCCTCGCTGGCCGCCATCGAAGGCAGCATCCGGACCCGTGTCGGGCCGGGCGACGCGATCCGCCTGGACCCGCTGAGGGACCTGCTGGCGCAGGTCAAGTCGGTGATCGACGATCACCGGCCCGGGCGCACCGCCGAACCGGCCGATGCCGGGACCGGGCGGGAGGACGATCCGCCGCGATCGATCACCGGCGGGATAGCCGGCCGCTCCGACGTGATCGGCCTGCTTGACCGCATCTGCCAATGGTACCGCACCAACGAGCCGTCGAGTCCCGTCCCGATCCTGCTGGAGCGGGCCAAGCAGATGGTGTCGAGGGATTTTCTCGAGCTGCTGATGGAGCTGGCGCCCGACGGCGCTCCCCAGTTCCGCAATGTGGCCGGGCTTCGCAGTCCTGGACCGATCGAAGAGGATGAAAATTAGATCATGTTGAAAGCAAGCAGCCAGAAGTTCATCCGCCGCAACCGGGCGCCCCGTGTCCAGATCGAGTACGACGTCGAACTGTACGGCAGCGAGCGGAAGGTGCAGTTGCCCTTCGTCGTGGGGGTATTGGCCGATCTTTCCGGAAAGCGCGTCGAGCCGCTGCCGGATCTGGCCGATCGCAAGATGGTCGAGATCGATATCGACAACTTCGACGCAAGGCTTCGCTCGATGAAGCCGCGGGTGGCGATCAACGTCGAAAACACCCTGACCGGCGAAGGAAGCCTGCCGGTCGACCTGACGTTCGAGCAGATGGACGACTTTTCGCCGGCCGCCGTGGCGCGCCGGGTCGATGCCCTCCGGAAGCTCCTGGATGCCCGGACGGAGCTCGGCAACCTGCTGACATACATGGACGGCAAGAGCGGCGCCGAACGCCTGCTGGGCCGGCTTCTCGCCGACCCGGAGTTGCTGAAGGTCGTGTCGGCCAGGGCCGGCGCTCCGGCCGGTTCCGAAGAGATCGCCGCATCGGAAGAAGGGGAAGCACAGTCATGAGCATGGACCAGATGCAGCAGGCCCGGATGCAGCAGGCGGCACCGCCCGTCGCGGAAGCCACCCTGACCGACGACGGCTTCGCCCAGCTCCTTCAGCGCGAGTTCAAGCCGCGCACCGAACAGTACCGCGACGCGATCGAGCGCGCGGTGGCGACCTTGGCAGGGCAGGCGCTGGCCGAGACCCAGCTGATCGGCGACGATGCCGTCGCCACGATCCAGGCGATCGTCGCGGAACTCGACCGCAAGCTGACCGAGCAGCTGAACCTGATCATCCATCATCCCGATTTCCAGCAGCTGGAAGCGGCATGGCGCGGCCTTCACCAGCTCGTCTTCAACACCGAAACCGACGAAACCCTGAAGATCCGGGTGCTGAACACCAGCAAGAAGGAGCTGGCGCGTTCCGCGCGGAAGTACCGCGGGATCGCCTGGGATCAGAGCCCGCTGTTCAAGAAGATCTACGAGGAGGAGTTCGGCCAGATCGGCGGCGAGCCTTACGGCTGCCTGATCGGCGACTTCCACTTCGACCACACGCCGCCCGACGTCGAGCTGCTCGCGTCGCTCGGCCAGATCGCGGCGGCGGCGCATGCCCCCTTCATCGCCGCCGCGGCCCCCCAACTCCTCAACATGGAATCCTGGCAGGAACTCGCCAATCCGCGCGATCTCACCAAGATCTTCCAGACGCCGGAATACGCGGCCTGGCGATCGCTGCGGGACTCCGAGGACTCGCGCTATATCGCGCTGACATTGCCCCGCACGCTCGGACGCCTGCCCTACGGCAGCAAGACCGACCCCGTCGCGGAATTCGCCTTCGAGGAGGACGTCGACGGCGGCGACAGCGGCAAATATCTGTGGTGCAACGCCGCCTACGCGATGGGCGTCAACATCACCCGCTCCTACAAGCTGTATGGCTGGATGTCGCAGATCCGCGGGGTCGAATCCGGTGGCTTGGTCGAGGGACTTCCCGCCCACACCTTTCCGAGCGACGACGGCGGCGTGGACTTGAAGTGTCCTACCGAGATCGCGATCAGCGACCGGCGCGAGGCGGAGCTTTCCAAGAACGGGCTGCTGCCGATGCTCCACCGGAAGAACACCGACATGGCGGTCTTCATCGGGGCGCAGACCCTCAACAAGCCGGTCAAGTACGACGATCCGGACGCCTCGGCCAATGCCGAGTTGAGCGCCAGGCTGCCTTACATGTTCGCGACGTCGCGTTTCGCCCATTACCTGAAGTGCCTGGTGCGCGACAAGATCGGTTCCTTCAAGGACCGGTCGGACGTCGAGGCCTGGCTCAATCGCTGGATACAGAACTACGTCCACTCGTCTCCGAACCTTGCGAGCGAGGAGGACAAGGCGAAGAAACCCCTGGCCGCCGCCGAGGTCATCGTCGAGGAGGTCCAGGACAATCCAGGCTACTACCAGGCCCGCTTCTACCTGAGGCCGCATTTCCAGCTCGAAGGGCTGACGGTTTCGCTTCGCCTCGTGTCCCGGCTGCCTTCCGCCAAGCTGGCGTGAGTTCAGGGATCATCCTTCTCCACCGGAGTTCATCATGTCTTTCGATGCCTATCTTCTCTTCACGCAAGCCTCGAAGAGCGGCATTCATCCCAAGGGTGAGTCGAAGCTCAAGGCCAACGCGATCACCCTTGGCGACGAGTGGAGCTTCTCGCTCGAGAACAAGCTGAACATCACGTCCCACACCGCCGGCGCCGGCGCGGGCAAGGCCGAGTTCGAGGCGTTTTCAATCAGGAAACAAGTAGATACGGCGTCCGCCGATCTCTTCGTCGCCTGCGGCAGCGGCGCGCATTTCGATAATGTGCAGCTGGTATTGCTGAAGTCGACCGGCGACAAGGGAGCGGGCACCCAGGCGCAGTCCAACGTGTTCCTGACCTGGACCTTCTCCATGCTGGCGGTCGAACGCATCGAGTGGAGCTACGGCGATCCCGCCCCTGACGAATCGATCGTCTTCCGTTTCGGCGCCTGCAAGATCGCCTACAAGAAACAGGACAAGGCCGGCCAACTGGTCGATGCCGGCGAAAGCGCCTGGAGCCAGATCGCCAACAGCGCCACCGACAAGGTGACATAGAGCGGATTCCGATCAGGTTGAACCGCTTCGGTCAACGCGGCTGGCCGCTCCACTCGCGGCACTGTGTTGCGCCATGGGCGCAACCTACGTTTCGACACAGGGTGGAGGTGATGCGGACCGACGATCGTAGGTTGCGCCCATGGCGCAACGCATTGCATCAGCTGTCTCGGGCGGATCGACCTGATCGGGCACGGCTCTAATGGCAATGTGGCCTGACGGCTGCGCCGATCCGAATTCCCCCTCCTGCTCCGGTGATCTCCTATGTCCAAGGCCAGCTATCGCGATCTCGTCCAGCCCTCCCTCCTGGACCGCCTCACGGACGGCGGGCGCAGCTTTTCGCTCTCGCAGCTGCGCGCGGTCATCCTGCGTGACGTTTCCTGGTTGTTGAACGCGACCCCGCTGGGCTCGTCGGTCGATCTCTCCGATTATCCGGAGGTCGCCACGAGTGTCTTGAACTTCGGCGTGCGGCCGATGGCCGGGCAGGGCGGCGGCACCACGGACCGCAGCGACTTCGAGCGGGCGATCCAGGAAGCGCTGACGGTTTTCGAACCCCGCCTGATGAGCGGCGTCCAGGTCAAGCTGCTTCCGGCCGGCTCCAGCGACACCACGCTGGTCTTCATCATCGAGGCCGATCTCTGGGCGCAGCCGGTGCCGCTTCGCCTGAGGCTCCGGACGGAAGTGGACCGGGATCGCAACACCGTCAGGATAGCCGAACAACCTGCCGAGGCGGAGTAGATGGACGAAACCTTCCTGCGCTTCTACAATCAGGAGCTTCACCACATCCGGGAAATGGGAGGCGAGTTCGCCCGGTCCTTTCCCAAGATCGCCGGCCGGCTCGGCATGGATACGGCCGACGTCTCCGACCCCTATGTCGAACGCCTGCTCGAAGGCTTCGCCTTCCTGGCCGCGCGCGTCCAACTGAAGCTCGACGCCCGGTTTCCCGCCTTCACCCAGCACCTGCTGGAAATGGTTTACCCTCATTTCCTGGCGCCTACGCCGTCGCTGGGCATCGCGCGTTTCGATCCGGACCGGGAGGGCGGGCGGCTGGAGAACGGCTACCTGATTCCGCGCGGGACGGCCCTGGTGGGGCAACTGGCCGCTGATGCCGTCACCCAGTGCGAATTCAGGACCGCCCAGGATGTCCATCTCTGGCCGATCATGATCACCGCCGTCGATTATTTCGCGGCGGCGTCCGAGATATCGGGACTGGCCATCGACAAGCGGCATGGCATGGCGGCCGCCTTGCGGGTGCGGCTTCGCACGACCAACGGCATGCCCTTCGACCGCCTGAAGCTTAAGTCGCTCCGGCTCTACCTGCCGCCGGCCGGCGGTACCGGCGGCGCGCTGGCCGAACAGCTGCTGGCCGACGTGACGGCTGTCGTCGCCCGGCCCATCGTCCGTCCCTCGCCCTGGCAGGAAGTGATCGCCGCCGCCCATGTCCTGCATGTCGGGTTCGGCGACGATGAGGCGTTGCTGCCCTTCCCGGCGCGTTCCTTCACGGGCTATCGGGCCTTGCAGGAATACTTCGCCCTGCCGGAGCGGGCCTTGTTTGTAGAGATCGGAGGGCTGGCGGACGCCGTCCGGTCGTCGAGCGGCGAGGACCTCGAACTCGTCTTCCTGCTCCGCCGGATCGAGCCGCGGCTGCAACGCGGCCTCACCCGCGAATCCATGGTCCTGTTCGCCAGCCCGATCGTCAACCTGTTCGAGCGGCAGGCGGATCGCATCGTCGTGAGCGAGCGGACCTTCGAGTACCATCTTCCCGTCGACCGGGTCCGTCCGCTCGATGTCGAGGTGCATTCCGTGCTGGATGTCCAGGGTGAACACGACGACCGATCGGCCGCCACGGTCTTCCGTCCCTTCTATGCCATCCAGGATCTCGAACCGAAAGCGGCCGGCGGCTCCTATTATACGATCCGGCGCGCGCCGCGCCTCGTCTCCAGCAGTGAGCAGAGGGAAGGGCAGCGGACATCCTATGGGGGGAGCGACGTCTTCGTCTCCATCGTCGACGCACACGCGGCGCCCTACCGGCCCAGCCTGCGGCAATTGGCTGTCCGGTGCCTGTGTACCAACCGCGACCTGCCGCTGCTGATGCCCGTCGGTCGCGGCGAGACCGATTTCACGCTGGAGATCGGAGCACCGGTCGCCCGGATCCGCTGCATCGCCGGTCCCACCAAGCCCCGTCCATCGCCCGCCGAAGGAGAGGTCGCCTGGCATCTGATCAGCCATCTCTCGCTCAACCATCTGTCGCTCACCGACACCGGTGATGGGGGAGCCGATGCCCTGCGGGCGCTGCTCCGGCTATACGCCGATCCCGGCGACGCCGGTGCCATGCAGCAGGTTGCGGGTACGCGCAATATCCGGTCGCGTCCCATCGTCCGCCGTCTTCCTTCGGGCGGCCTTGCGGCGGTGGCGCGCGGCCTGGAGATCGAGACGACGCTTGATGAAGCCGCCTTCGAGGGGATCGGTTGTTTTCCCTTCGCCGCGGTGCTGGACCACTTCTTCGCCCAGTACGTCTCGATCAACTCGTTCACGGAGAGCGTCCTGCGGACGACGCAGCGCGGGGAGATCATGCGATGGCAGATGAAGCTTGGGCGCCGGCGGCAGGCCTGATGCCCGACGGCGCCGCCCCGCCGGCTCGCGACGCGCTGTCCGAAATCCTCCGCGAGGCGGGTCGGGCGCCGGAGAAATTCGACTTCTTCGCCTTGCTGCGCCGGATCGATGCCAACTCGCCGCCCGGTCCGAGGATAGGGGAGTCACGGCATCCGGGGGAGGACCCGGTTCGGCTCGGCCAGTCACCGAGCACGATCTTTCCGCCCCGCGCGCTGGAAAGCGTCTGGCCGGACGGTGGCCATACCCGGATCATGACCTTCTTCTTCGGCCTGTTCGGTCCCAACGGTCCGCTGCCGCTGCACCTGACCGAGTATGCCCATCAGCGTCTCCATAACGCTGGCGATGAAGCGTTCGCCTGCTTCGCCGACATCTTCCACCACCGCATGGCCTCGCTGCTGTTCCGCGCCTGGGCGGCGAGCGAGCCGACGGTGTCCCACGACCGTCCCGGCGAGGATGGCTTCGCTGCCCGGATCGGCGCCTTGGCGGGCTATGGCATGCCGGAGCTCCGGGGCAGGGACGGGATGCCGGATCTCGCCAAGCTGCACTTCGCCGGGCGCCTGGGTTCCCACACCCGCAATGCCGAAGGGCTTCAGGCCATCCTGAGCGCCTTCTACGCAATGCCCGTCAGGATCCGGGAGTTCGATCCGAAATGGGTCGAGATCGCACCGGGCCAGCGCCTGGCACTCGGTGCGGATCCTGAGAACGGCACGCTCGGCGTCACCGCCACGGTGGGCCGGCGCATCAGGTTGTTCTATCACCGCTTTCGCATCGTCATGGGGCCGCTGACCCTGGAAGAGTATGAGCGGCTGCTGCCCGGTGGGGAGAGCGTCGGCCTGATGGTGCCGCTGGTGCGCAACTATGTCGGAGACGAACTGGACTGGACCCTCGGGCTCGTCCTCCGCGCCGACCAGGTTCCGAAGCTGAAGCTCGGCCAGCAGGGGCGGCTTGGCTGGACCACATGGTTGGGCCGCCGTCCGGACGAAAGCGATGCCGGCGACCTGACGCTCACGCCGTTGAATTGGGAATTGCCGTGAAGTCGATCCGCTCCGGATAGGCAGAGCTTTGCGGCACAGGCAGACGGGGTGGCTGATGATCCCGCCGCCATGCGCCCTCCGGTCCAGCCGGGTTTAACGGTTACGTCGATCTCATTCAGAAAACACGGTCTGAAGAAATCTCCCCAACATGGCATTGTATTGGTCTGCCGCATGCCAGAACGGCGCATGACCGACACCGTCGAGACGATGGCATTTCCGTTCCCAGAGGTTGGTATAATCGACGCTGCTGATGTAATCGAGATTTACGAGAGGATCCGCACCGCCGTTGATGACCGCAACCGGGATCGGGCTTGACTCGATGGCTTCGCGCTGATCGACGCCTGCGCCTGCGCGCGCCGCCTCGAACAGCAGTCTGCGGCATCGCCCGTCCGCTCGTCCGATGGCCTCCCGAAGGAACGGCTCGACCGGTTCGCCGAACATCATCTGCGCGAACAGGTCGATGTCGGCGGCGGATAGATCCTGACGGGCGGCCAGCCCCGCATGGGGAGGACGCCTGAAGCCCTCGGCCATGCCACCGCTTCTGACAGGGGGTGTCCCGGTAAGGATGAGCCCTTGCACCCCGCCGAACTTCCCGAGCATCTCGATCGCGATGTGTCCGCCGAGAGACCATCCCAGCAGCGCAGCCTCGGAGACATCGATCTTGGCGAGCATCTCGACGACCGCGTCGGCTAGTCCGGGTCTCGTGTAGGTACGTTCCGGTTCGATCGCGTCGTCGGATTCTCCGTGACCGGGTAGATCGAACGTGATGAGCCGATAGGTCCTGCCCAGTTCACTTTCGGACTGACGATCGAAGACCCGCCGGCAAGAAGAGTTGCCGTGGATCAGAACAAGAATGGGCGCATCTCGCTCATTGTCCTCGGCGACAATCTTGCCATGAGAGGTTGATACTTCAAGAATATGGTTCGTGGTGTTCATCTGGTTCTTCCTGACGATGAGCGTGTCCGGCGGAGGGGACGCTCCAGGATCATCGCGGAGCCAGGTTTCGCGGATGCCTCAAATCCGGGGCAATCGGGTTTCAGGTGAAACAAAGAGAAGGGTCACGCAAGCCCTGACCGGCATCGGGGTTGGCCGCGCCCGAGGCGCACGCCGCTTCCCCTTCGATCGCGTAACGACTGCGCACCGGTCTCAGGTACGGTCGAGGCTCCAGCGCCCGATGCGGCTGTAGATCTCATCCCGCAGCTGCCTGACCTTCACATTAAGCTCTCCCAGTTCCGAAGGGGATTGGCCGGACGCCTCGAGCAGGGTTTCCCCGAGGCATCCGGCCCTATTCTCCAGGGCGCGCCCCTGGTCTGTCAGCGCGATGACTACCTGCCGCTCGTTCTCCGGATTCCGCGTCCGTCGGATCAGGCCGGCCGCCTCCAGCCGTTTCAGCAGCGGCGTGAGCGTGCTCGATTCGAGCGCGAGCTGCTCGGCGATGCGCCCGACCGTCTGCCCGTCCTCGCGCCACAGGACGTTGAGCACGAGATACTGCGGATAGGTCAATCCGAGCGCGTCGAGCAGGGGTTTGTAGGCGCGTTGGATCGCGATGCCCGCCGAGTAGATGGCGTAGCAGAGCTGGTCGTCCAAGGGGACCGGGCGGTTGGTTTCGTTCGTCATGGCATGCTCCTTCACCCGCTATATAGGATATACCATCGCGAAAATAAATATCGCGATATTTTTCACTGGACGACGGTGAGGCCGGGTGTTAAGCACTATGTTATCGCAATAACAGTTATCGGCATATAGGACCCGGGCCATGAACATTCTCTATCGTACCGCAGCCACGGCGACCGGTGGCCGCACCGGCCACGCCGCCACCACCGATGGCGCGTTCAGCGTCGCGCTCGTCACGCCCAAGGAACTCGGCGGGGCCGGCGGCGAAGGCGCCAATCCCGAACAGCTGTTCGCTTCCGGCTATGCCGCCTGCTTCCTCGGCGCGCTCAAGTTCGTCGCCGGCAAGCGCAAGGTGAAGATCGCCGACGAAAGCCGCGTCACCGCCGCCGTGGGCATCGGCCCGCGAGACGATGGCCAGGGCTTCGGGCTCGACGTCGCGCTGACGATCACGCTGCCGGGGATCGATGCCGCCGTCGCCCGGGAACTGGTCGAGCAGGCGCATGTCGTCTGCCCCTATTCGCATGCCACGCGCGGCGGCCTGGATGTTCGCCTGACGCTGGCCGCTTGAATCGTCCATCCTTCAAGAAAGGAATTCTCCCATGATGAACAGTCTTCGCGTCGCCGCCGTCGCCGCCGTGGTGGCCGCCTTGCCGTTCGCCGCCCAGGCCCAGCAGGCCGGCCACGGCGCCCAGGGTGTCGGGGAGCAGGCGGTTCGCAACGTCGTGCTGGTCCATGGCGCCTTCGCCGACGGGTCCGGCTGGCGCGGCGTCTATGACGATCTGACGCGGCGGGGCTATCGCGTGACGATCGTCCAGAACCCGCTGACCTCGCTCGCCGACGACGTCGCCGCGACGAAGCGCGCGCTCGCCAGGCAGGACGGCCCGGCGATCCTCGTCGGCCACAGCTGGGGCGGCACTGTCATCACCGAAGCCGGCGTCGATCCGAAGGTCGCCGGTCTCGTCTATGTCTCCGCCCTCTCGCCCGACGCGGGCGAGACGACGGCACAGCAATATGAAGGCTTCGTCACGCCCGCCGAATTCGTCATCGACACGCAGGGCGACGGCTTCGGCGTCATGAAGGCGGAGAACTTCAAGATCGGCTTCGCCGCCGACGCGAGCGACGCGGACGCGGCCTTCATGCGCGACTCGCAGGTGCCGATCAACCTGTCGGCCTTCCAGACCGAACTGACCCAGGCCGCATGGCGCTCCAGGCCGAGCTGGGCCGTCATCGCGACGGACGACAAGGCGTTCGACCTTCGCATGCTGCGCCATATGGCAGACCGCATCGGCGCCGAGGTCACCGAGGTGCCGGCCAGCCACGCGGTCTTCATGACCCAGCCCAAGGTCGTCGCCGACGTGATCGACCAGGCCGCGACGGAAAGCCCGCGCAAGGCGCGCTGATCCTCGGCGTCCTCTCCCCCCGCACGGCAGGCCTCCAGGTCGGGCCTGGGTTCTTGCCCGGGCTCCGGCCGTGCGGCCGGCTCTCGACCAGCATCCGCTAGAAAGGAAAGAACGATGCCAAGCCATCACCCTGCCAGCCAGGACACGGAGCACACCCGACATGCGCAGGAACATCGGCCGCGGTTCGCCGCCGAACCGGATACCGACCATGATTTCATCGTCTGCGGCGCGGGTGCGTCGGGTTCGGTGATCGCCCGCCGTCTCGCCGAGAATCCCGATGTGCGGGTTCTCCTGATCGAGGCCGGCGGAAGCGACGAGGCCGACTCGGTGCTCGATCCCGCCCTGTGGCCGACCAACCTGGGAAGCGAGCGCGACTGGGGCTTCCAAGCCGAACCCAACCCGCATCTTCACGGCCGCGCCCTGTCCATGGCGATGGGCAGGGGCCTGGGCGGAGGCTCGAGCGTGAACGTGATGGTATGGGCGCGGGGCCATCGCAACGACTGGGATTTCTTCGCGTCCGAGGCCGGCGATGCCGCATGGGGCTACGACTCGGTCCTGGACATCTATCGGCGGATCGAGAACTGGCGGGGAACCCCGGACCCGCGCTACCGCGGCACCGGCGGCCCCGTCTGGGTCCAGCCCGCCCAAGACCCCAACCCGCTCGCCCACGCGATGTTGGGTGCCGCGCGCGAACTGGGCATCCCGACGTTCGAGAGCCCCAACGGCGCCATGATGGAGGGGCCGGGCGGCGCCGCCCTGACCGACATGCTGGTCCGCGATGGCCGGCGCCAGTCGCTGTACCGGGCTTATGTCCACCCGTGGTCCGACCGTTCCAACCTCACCATCCTGACCGGCGCCCAGGTACGGCGCGTGCTGTTCGACGGCCGCCGGGCGCGCGGCGTCGAGGTCGAGAAGGACGGACGCATCTTCGCGATCCGGGCAGGCTGCGAGGTGATCCTGTCCACCGGCGCGATCAACACGCCCAAGCTGCTCATGCTGTCTGGTATCGGCGACCGGACCGAACTGGAGCGCCATTCGATCCCGGTCCTTCAGCATCTGCCCGGAGTCGGGCGGAACATGCAGGACCACGTCTCCTTCGGCTGCACGTGGGAATGCAAGGAGGCGATCGCGCCGCGCAACAGCGGCAGCGAAGCGACGCTCTACTGGAAGAGCCGACCCGAGCTCGATGCACCGGACCTGCTGTTCTGCCAGGTCGAGTTTCCGGTGCCGAGCGAGCGCACCGCGGCGCTCGGCGTTCCCGAACATGGCTGGACGATGTTCGCGGGGCTGGCGCAGCCGAAGAGTCGGGGCCGCCTCCGGCTTCGCGATGCCGATCCCGGCAAGCCCCCGGCAATCGACGCCAACATGCTGTCCGACCCCGCCGACCTGGAAGCGGCCCGGGCCTGCGTCAGGCTGTGCCGCGCTCTCGGAAACGCCGAGGCGTTCAAGCCCCATGTCACGCGTGAAGCCATCCCGGGCGTCCTGGATGCCGACGCGGAGGATGCCTTCATCCGCGATGCGGCGGTCACCTACTGGCATCAATGCGGCACGGCGAAGATGGGACGCGACGACATGTCGGTCGTCGACGCTTCGCTCGCCGTGTATGGCGTCGACGGACTTCGGGTCGCGGACGGGTCCATCCTGCCGCGCGTGACCACGGGCAACACCCAGGCGCCGTGCGCGATCATCGGCGAGCAGGCGGCGGCGCGGCTCCGCGCCAGGCACGGCCTGTAAGGCCGGCACTCCGGCAACCGCCCTTCGGCGGCCCTGCGGCCGCCGCCTATCTCATGGGGAAGACGATGACGACTCAAAGCAACCTGCCCACCCGCCGCGTTCTCGAGATCGCCGGCAGCCCGCTCTCCCTGGTCGAGTTCGGCCGGGGGCCGGCGGTGCTTCTCGGCCATGGCTATCTCTGGGACTGGCGGATGTGGCGGCCCCAGATCGACGCCCTGCAATCCCGCTACCGCCTTGTCGTCCCCGAGATGTGGGGCCATGGCGACTCCGGGCCGATGCCTACGGACACGCGCCGGCATGCCGATCTCGCCGCGCAGATGCTCGCCCTGATGGACCGCCTCGACATCGATCGCTTCGCGGTGGTCGGTACGTCGATGGGCGGCATGTGGGGCGCGCATCTCGCGGCCCTGGCACCGGAGCGGGTTACCGGCCTCGCCCTGCTCAACAGCTATCTCGGCGCGGAACCCGAAGCGAACCGCCGCACCTATTTCGGCATGCTGGATGCGGTCGAACGCGAAGGACGGGTGAACGATGCGATCGTTTCGCATATCATCCCGCTCTTCTTCGCGCCGGATGTCGCGACCCGGTCTCCCGACCTGCCGATCCTCCTGCGCGACCGGATCGCCCGGTACGACGCGGCCCGCCTGCGCGAGACGATCGCGCCTCTCGGCCGCCTGATATTCGGCCGCGAGGACGCCCTGGACGTCCTGGACAGGGTCCGGGCTCCGACCATCATCATCGCGGGGCGCGAGGACCGGTCCCGCCCCGCCGCGGAGAGCGCCGTGATGGCGGAGCGCATCGGGTGCGATCTCCATGTTCTCGACGCTTGCGGACATAGCGCGACGCTTGAGCAACCGGGGCAGGTCAACGCCATTCTTTCGGATTTTCTTGAATCGATCGGCTGAGGGATCCGGCGGGGTCCCGGGTCGTGTTCCACGGCGCTCCCGCACCACCCCGTGACGCACGATCCGGCGATCGACCCTCGGAAAACCGCAAGGGTCCTAAACCGTCGGCACCGTTCCGCCGTCGATGACGTGTTCCGCGCCGTGGATGGCCGAGGCCCGCTCCGAGGCCAGGAAGGCGATGAGCTCCGCCACTTCCTCGGGCCGGGCCGGACGTCCCAGGGGGATGCCGCCAAGAGCGTCCAGGATGCTTTGGCGCGCCGCCTCCGGCGTCCCGCCGGTGCTGTCGGCGATCCGGTTGACCAGGGCGTCCGAGGCTTCCGTGTAGATCCAGCCCGGCGAGACGACGTTGACCCGCACGCCTTTGGGCCCGAGTTCCTTCGACAACGCCTTGCTGTAGGTCGTCAAGCCGGCCTTGGCCGCAGCATAGGCCGTGGTGGAATCGTACAGCGGCAGTTGACGCTGGATGGACGAGACATGGATGACGGCCCCTTCGCCGCGCGCGATCATCTGCGGCAGCAAGGCTCGATCGAGCCTCACCGCCGAAAGCAGGTTCAGGTCGAGCTCGGCGCGCCAGACATCGTCCGTCAGGGCCGCGAAACCCCCGCCCGGGGCGGTGGAACCCCCCAGCACATGCACCAGGACGTCAACGCCGCCGAGCCGCTCCATGGCCGCCTCGGCGAGCCTTGAGGATCCTTCCGGGGTGGTCAGATCCGCCTCCACGAGCCCGGCTCCCTCGGGGCCATGGGCTCCGTTGCGCGCGGCCGTCAGGACCTGGGCGCCGCCCGCCAGGAACCTTTCGACGGTCGCCCGGCCGGTACCCTTGGTGCCGCCGGTGACGACGACGCGGCGTCCCTGGAACTCGGCCGGGTCGATGAGCGCGGGCATCACGCGATCTCCGGAGCGGCGATCGCGATCGGCAGTCTCGTGTCCATATGATCTCTCCTGGATTACATTGCGTCGGTGGAAAATTGCTACGAGGCTTTCCGGATGACAAGTACGGACGAAAAAGTAAGGTACTCACCTGAAGGTAAGCGTGCGTCCTACACGCCTCATTCCGGGGCTCAGAGCGTGCAGAACGTGCTCCGGGTTCTGGAGGGTCGGTGGAAGCTCGTGATCCTGTTCCAGCTGTTCGGTGGCCAGGTGCGGCGCTTCTCCGATCTGGAGCGGGCGATCCCCGGCGTTTCCCAGAAGATGCTGATCCAGCAACTGCGTCAGTTGGAGAGCGATGGCGTGGTCGGGCGCATCGTCCACCACCAGGTCCCGCCGAAGGTGGAGTATCACCTGACGGAATGGGGCCAGTCCCTGTGTCCGGCGCTGGACGCTCTGCTGCTCTGGGCGGAGGGCGCACCCGCCGAGGTCAGGTCGAAGCTTATCGAGGAGATGCCGGGCAGCTGAACATGACGGATGTCACTCCGGCAGGAGCAATGGCACCGAAGCAACGGGCTATTCGGTTGGCGAGAGCGGACCGGTAGCCATGGTGCCCCAGCTCGCCTCTCCGGCGGCCGTTTCCTGACTTTTCCGACAAAGCGACAAGGCGCGAGCAAGCTCCGCAGCGGTCACGGGACTGTGGACGATCTCGCGGATGCCGGCGGCGGCGAGGACAGGGGGGTGTATATCGGCAGCGGATGTCGTTGCCAGGATGATCGGCAAATCTGGCGCCTCCCGGCGAAGGAGCGCCGAAATCTCGAAGGCCGATGATCGGGGCTGGCAGATCAGCGCCGCCACGAACTCGAACCCTGGCCGGCCGAGCGAACGCGCAGCCTCTTCCGCCCGTGTGACCCCGACCGGCTCGTAGCCAAGCGCGGCCACGATCTCCTCCAGACGGAGCAATCGCCGACCGTCGCCGTCGAGGATGAGCACGGCTTCACCGTCGCCACGCAGGGAGGCCGGCGGAAGCTGCCGCCCGGGCGGCGACCCGCTCGGACGGCTTTCCGGGATGGCGCACGGCAGCCATACTTCGAACGTCGTCCCTTCCCCCGGTGCGCTTCGGACCGAAATCGCACCGCCATGCTCGCGCACTATCTCGCGCGCCGTGGCCAGACCGAGCCCGTTCCCTTCGGGGCGGGTCGTAAAGAAGGGCTCGAAGATCCGTTCCCGGGTCGCGCCATCCATGCCCCGGCCCCTGTCGGTCACCGTGAGCGTTGCGTAACGCCCCGGACCCAACTCGTCCGACCCGAGCCGCACCGCATCCTTGGACTCGATCCCCGCTATCGCGATGTCGACGACCCCTTTGCCGTCCATCGCCTGCGCCGCGTTGGCGGCCAGGTTCATCAGCACCTGCTGGAGGCGGGCCGGGTCCGCGGGAATCCTGGTATCCCCGGAAGAGTCCCTGATCCTGAGCTCGATCCGCGGCGGAAGGGACGCCTCGAGCATGGACGCCGTCTCATCGACAAGATCCCGGACCCGCATCAGCTTCCGCTGCGAGGTGCCGCGCCGGCCGAACGTGAGGATTTGGTCGACCAGGGCCAGGGCCCGTTCGGCGGCGAGCCGGATCTCATCAAGGTTCCCCGCCAACCGGCTGTCGGGCGGTACCCTCTCCCGCGCCATCTCGGTGTAACCGAGGATAGCCCCCACGATGTTGTTGAAGTTGTGAGCGACCCCGCTGGCGAGGGCGCCGACCGTCTCCATCCGGCGCGCCTGCTGCAGGCCGGCCTCCAGCCGCTCTTTCTCGCGGGCCAGCCGATCGCGCTCGACGGCCGCCGAGATGGTGTCGAATGCCATGCGGAACAGGCCGTAATCATGCCACTTGGTCATCGGACCAGGACGCAGGGCATCGAAACCGAGGATGCCGCCCGGACACTCGGCGTTCGAAGACACCACGCCGAGCCATGCATGGAGACCGGCATCGGCCATCCGATCGATAGCGTCGCCCGAGCCCCGGTCGATCTCCCGACCGGCCCTGGCGCCGGTGGTCGCCCGGGCGATCCGCCTGATCGCCGGAACATGGATGGTACCGTTGTCGCCGCGCTCGAAAGCCGCGGCAAGCAGTCGTGCCCGCTCCGGCCAACCCGGTGCCGGCTCTACGCCGTTCCGGCTCCACTGGTAAACCCCGGCCGTTCGGCCATCGACGAAATAGGCCCGATCCGCGCCGATGCAGGCGGCAAGTTCCGATAGCGCCAGATCCACATGCGACGTCAGATCAGCCGATCCTGAAGACAGGAAACGGGTGGAGATGGCCGCGATCGTATGCTCGAAGTTGGCCCGGAACCGAAGCGCCCGTGCCCGCGCCTGCAGCTGAGCCCCGAGATATACGAGCATGCATGCCAGAAGCACGGAAATGATGTAGAGCATGTACCGGAACATGCCGGCTGCGGCGCCGGCCGCTGCGGCACGCTCCTCGATCAGCCCCTGGACAGCTTCCATATGTCCCGAGGCCGGGGAGGAGAGGAGATTCCTGAGCAGGGCATCCGTCGCGGGAAGCTGATCGCGAAGCATGCGCCCGTGTTCCAGCAATGGCTGCGCAGCCACCACGTTCCCTGTCGCGATGCTCGTGATCAACAGGACTTCCAGTTGGGCATCGACATGCGCGATCGATCCAGACGTTGTATCGAGGGTCAGCCGCAGCATGGCGGCGGCAAGCCTCCCGATCTGTCCGGCAAAGTCCCGGCCCTGTCCCTGACCCTGATACTGTTCCTGGCCTTCGAGGTTCCGGTTCAGGACGACGAAATAGGCCAGGGAGTTCTGCAGCAAGGCATTGCGGCTCTTGAAGTCCTCGATCAATCCCTCATCCCGTGCCAAGGCGTCCTGCAGGGCACGGATCGCATCGCCGATCTCGGCGTCATCGCCTGTATCGGCGCGCAAGCGTTCGAGATTGGTCCGCAAGACGCCGACTTCCCGGACGATCGAATCGTAGTTCCGAAGAATGCCCGTGCGAGCGCTCAGGACGTCCCGATCGATCATGTTCCTCGCCGTTTCGATCTTTTCCAGGACGGTCGAGGCATGCTTCCAGTCATCCAACTCGGCACTCATGCCGCGGAAGGCTATCCACGTCAGCAGCAGGACGAGAGCGACCGCTCCGGCCGCGAACGGGCCTGTCCTCATCACGGCGCTCCTACCTGGCGGCCCCGGAATTTTCCGGTCAGTGCGCGCAGGAAAGCGACGATGGAGCTCACCTGCCGATCGGTCAGTCGGGAGTTGAGCTGGGCCCTGGCCATCCTCCGGACGGCGATTTCCAGGGTGGGAGCACTCCCGTCATGGAAATAGGGTGGGGTGGTTTCGATGTTCCGCAGGCTGGGCACGCGAAGGAGTTCCGGCTCAGGCGAGGCCAGCGGGTAGAAGATGCCGTGTCTCTGGAAAAGGTTGCCTCCGACGTTGCCTCCCTGATGGCAGGCGGCGCACCCGAGCGACTTGAACTCCTCGTAACCTTCCAGCTCTTCCGCCGAAAGGGCGCCGTCATCCCCTTCCAGCCACCGGTCGAAAGGGCTGTCGGGGGTCACCAGCGTCCGCTCGAAATCGGCGAGTGCCGCCAGGAGGCCCGCGGTATCGGGCTCCCGCCCATAGGCATCGCGGAAGCTGGCCACCATGTCCGGATCCGCGGCCAGCCTGGATACGACGTCTTCGACGCTGCTGCCCATGATGCGGGGATTCTCTATCGTGGCTCGTGCCTGATCCTCCAGGGTGCGGAACGCACCCTCCCAGTTGAGCCTGAAACTAAGCGCGGCATTGAAGACGGTACTGGTGTTGAGCGGAAGCTCCGCCCCATCGAGCCCTTCGTCCAGGTTCCTCCCGGAAGCGCCATTGGTGCCGAGATCGTGACAGGTGGCACAGCTGCGCGAGCCGTCCGCGGATAAACGGGGATCCGCGAACAGCCGCTCGCCGAGCAAGGCGCCGGCGGTACGCGGGTCGGGGACGTTCAGGATCGGGGTCAGCGGCTCATCGGTCCGGACCGCGTGTCGCTCGGGCGGTCGCGACGGCTCTGCCACGGACGCGGTCAGGACAGCATCGAAGCCGCTGACCAGGGTGAGGATCGCCGCGGCACCGGCAACCGCTGCCAAGCACACCCGCTTCGAACCGGCGGCACCTCCGGACTCCTTTCCACGCCGCCGGCGACCGTTTCGCCGAGGGGATTCTTCCGGATCGGATATCTGAGATGACATGACGCCTCCTGATGCATCCTCACGAACATTTGAAGCGCACAGGCGCTACGGCATCACTGCGAAAGGCCGGAGATTTCCTACATCCGTAATTTTCTACTCCGCGTTACCTCCTGGAGCTATGTTCTTTGTAGAATTTGTCCGGATGGCATTGCGATGCTAGGCAGCAGACCGCGTATCGACCCGGATCACCTGCGGCTGCCGCGGCGGGGGAAGCGGTTTTCCGTGCCACGGCATTGCCGCACGAGGCCCGTACGATCGTCTCGCGCCGGCGCTTGCCGAGGCGCATCAGGCAGTGCTCCACCTCGCTTCGGCGGGTGCCCCCGGCCTGGGTGGCAGGTGCCCTGCCTCACACAGGGAACTCCATGGACTTGCAAGGACATATATCCAGCATACCGGAAGAACCGGAGGATGCGGCCTGTCGGAACACGGATCGACGCATGGAGGCCGGTGCCCGGCGCGACACCCTCATGACGGGCTATATTCTGGTTATCGACGATGATCCGTCCATCCGCCGCATGGTCACCAGCTACTTCGAGGACAACGGTGTGCCGGCCATCGCCCTCGCCGGCGGGCTCGAGCTGGGCAGGCATCTGGCGAACCGGCAGCCCAGTGCCATCATCCTCGACCTGAGGCTTGGACAGGAGGACGGTCTTGACCTCCTCAGGCAGATCCGGTCCCACTCCGACGTGCCGGTCATCATCACCACCGGGCACCGCCGCGATGAGATCGATCGCGTCCTGGGCCTGGAACTCGGCGCGGACGACTATCTGACCAAGCCGTTCAGCCTCAGGGAACTGATAGCTCGCGTGCGTGCCGTGCTGCGACGCCAGGAGATGGGCCGGGCCGGCCGCTCGCGCGAGCAGGAACGCGGCGGATACAGGTTCGGTGGCTGGCGCGTCGAACGTCGGGCCCGCCGGCTGCTCGATCCCGGCGGGAAGCAGGTCGCCCTCACGAAAGGCGAGTATGCCCTGCTTCTGGCCTTCCTGGAGGCACCGCAGCGGCCCTTGACGCGCGACCACCTGATGCAGGCGACGCGGATCCATGAGGACGTCTATGATCGCAGCATCGACGTCAAGGTGCTGCGGCTGCGGCGCAAGCTCGAAATCGATCCCGACGCACCTCGCATGATCCGGACCGAACGCGGAGTCGGATACGTTTTCATGGCCACGGTCGAACCATTCTGAGTGGCCCGCGCGTCAAGAACGAACATTGGTCGGCCGGCGGGTATGGCGTAGAACCGTTAGCCAGATCGAGAAGCGGCTCGGGATAGCCGACCGGCCCGCCGCGTGCCTGGAAAGACGGCCTTGGGAGCAGCGCGAATGTCTGATTTCACACCCCTGACCCCCCTGTCCGATCCCTTGAGCCTGGAATGCGCGGCCGCGAAGCCAAACCTGCTTGTCCGGTCCAGCCGTGATCTCGGCTGGCAGGGCCTGTTGCTCGACCAGCATCGCGCGGTGGGCAGGACGGATGTCTTCGAGACGCGGCCCACCGGCGACGTCACGCTGGTCGTCGCGAAACGCGGACGCCACCTCATCCAGGTGTTCAAGCAGGGTCGTTGGCATACGGCGACCTATGGCGCCGGCAATGCCGGCCTTACGCCGCCGTTCGAGACGACGCGCATGACATGGCAGGCGCTCGATCCGGACAATCAGTTCGAGACCCTTCACCTCTATCTGTCCGGCATGATCGTCGGCGAACTGGCGGAGGAGTATCGGCGCATCGGCACCCGGCACGCGGACCGACCGCTGTCGGCGCTTGTGTTCAAGGACATGATGATCGGTGCCGTGGCGGGCGAGGTGCTGAATGCGATGCATCGGGAAGCCCCGGGCATCTATGCCGAGCAGGTAGCCCGTTTCATTTGTTCGCACTTGCTGGCCCGCCACTCGCAGTGGTGGGATCCCGACGACGATTCCCGCCACCCTCCGCTACTGGGAGATCGACAGCTGGATAGGGTGCTGGACTATATGTCCGCCCGCTTCCGGGAGGACTTGACCCTCGCCGAACTCGCGAACGAAGCGTGCATCAGCGTGCACCATTTCGTCCGTCGTTTCCGCGAGCATATGGGCGTCACGCCCTTCGCCTATCTGACGACGCTGCGCCTGGAGGCGGGAAAACGGATGTTGAAGACCAGCGACATGACGATCGCCGAAATCGCGCATATGTGCGGCTATAGGAGTCCAGGGTCTTTCTCCAGCGCCTTTGGTCGAGAGGTGGGTTCGACACCGCGCGACTACCGATCCGCTTCCCGACTTCGGTCAAATCGCGATTAATTTCGGCGAGGTTGCGCTTCGGACGAAGTCAAGAAACACAGCGGCGAGGCCCGCGTTCTGCCGTGTGAACCCTCATCAATCGGGAGCATCACATGGCATCGTCGGAACGATCGGTCATCGTCACCGGATCATCGCAGGGGATCGGCGCGGCTGTCGCGGAGCGCCTTGCCCAGGACGGCTGGGCAGTCACGATCAACTTTTCGGGCAACGAAGCGCCGGCTGTCGAGCTGGCGCAACAGGTCCAGGCCGCGGGCGGCAACGCCATCGCGGTGAAGGCCGACGTCAGCGACCCGGCGCAGGTATCTCAGCTCTTCGACGCGACCGAACAGGCGTTCGGAGGGGTCGATGCCATCGTCAACAACGCCGGTATCATGAAACTGACGAAGATAGTCGAAACCGACGACGAGACGTTCGATCGGCATATCGCTGTCAACCTGAAGGGCGTATTCAACTGCCTGCGCGAGGGCGGCAGGCGGCTACGCGATGGCGGGCGTATCGTCAGCTTCTCGACCAGCGTCATCGGCCTCTCGCCACCCACATATGGCGTCTATGGCGCGACCAAGGCCGGCGTCGAGGCGATGAGCCGCGTGCTCGTAAAGGAGCTGGCGCCGCGCGGCATTACCGTCAACATGGTCGCCCCGGGACCGACCGCGACAAAGCTGTTCCTTGCGGACAAGAGCGAAGCGCAGATCGAGGGTACGGCGAAGCTGATCCCGCTCGGCCGCCTGGGCGAACCCGGCGACATCGCGGGCGCGGTCTCGTTCCTGCTCGGTCCCGATGGCGCCTGGGTCAACGGGCAGGTGCTGCGCGTGAACGGCGGCATGATCTGACCGGAACCGGTCGGGACGTACTGGAGATCGCAGCTGGGCATCGCTGCAGCGGGTCGGCTGCCGGTCATACGTCCCATCATCGTCAGGTACGGCCAATTCAAGGAGTAGTCTCTTGAGTCTCATCGCACTCGTCACCGGCGCATCCAGCGGCTTCGGACAGATGATCGCCCGCGACCTCGCGCAAGCGGGGCACACGGCCTACGCCTCGATGCGGGATACGGCGCAAAGGAATGCCGACAAGGTTGCGGACAACGCCGCGTTTGCCAAGGCGAACAGGGTCGACCTGCGCTCGATCGAACTCGACGTACAGGACGAAGGATCGGTCGTCTCCGCCCTAAGCGCCATCATTGATGAACACGGGCGTCTCGATGTGCTGGTCCATAACGCCGGTCACATGATGTACGGGCCGCTGGAGGCGTTCACGCCCGAACAACTCGCCCAGCAGTATGATGTCAACGTCCTGGGCACGCAGCGGGTAAACCGCGCCGCACTACCCCACATGCGGGCAGCCAAGTCTGGCCTTCTGGTCTGGATATCGAGCAGCAGCGTCGCGGGCGGCGTGCCGCCGCTGCTGGGTCCCTATTTCGCAGCCAAGGCCGGGATGGACGCGCTCGCGGTCTGCTACGCGAAGGAACTGGCCCCCCTCGGCATCGAGACTTCGATTATCGTGCCGGGAGCGTTCACCAAGGGCACTAACCATTTTGCCAATGCGGGCCATCCGGAGGATGCGCCTGTCGCCGATGCCTACACGGCCGCCTGGAGCGACGGTTTCGCAGACCGCATACAGCAAGCGTTGGCCGCGGCGGTGCCCGAAGATGCTGATCCGGCTTCGGTCGGTCGCGCGGTGGTCGGCATCGTGGCAGCGGTCCCCGGCAAGCGCCCGCTCAGGGTACATGTGGACCCGGCCGACGACGGCGCGGCGGTGACGTTCGCCGTGATGGACCGGGTGCGCGAGCAGTTCCTTCAGCGGATCGGTTTTTCAGGCTTTCCGCACCCCGCATCCTGACCTTGCGCCGGGTCGGGTGCGCTCCCCCGCGGGCCTGACCCGGAACGGGTGCTCCTCCACCACTCCGTGGGACGCGATCGGGCAAGTTACAGACGCAACGCATCTCCTGTTTCCCGAAACACCGTTGCAGCGTCCCCGCTGCATTGTCGTGATTGTCAGACGGACAGGAGCATCGAACCATGACAGGTGGACAGGCACCCCATACCCGGTCGACAGGCCGGCACGAAGCACTGCGGATGCCGGCATTGCTGCTGGCCATTTCCGCAAGTGCCCTGATGGCGGTATGGATATTCCACCCGGCAACGGCAGGCCATGCCGAGAAACATGTCCAGGCGCCGTTGCCGGCACGCGAGCCGGCTTCGGCGGATCAGATCGAGCGGGGCCGGTATCTGGTGAACCTGGCAGGATGCAACGACTGCCACACGCCAGGCTATTTTCTCGGGAAACCCGACCTATCCCATGGGTTGGCCGGATCGGACGTAGGTTTCGAGGTCGCGGGCATGGGTGTCTTCGTCGGATCCAACCTGACACCCGACCATGAAACGGGGCTGGGCGACTGGACCCGGGATGACATCGTCACCGCGATAAAGACCGGGGTCCGGCCCGACGGACGCATCCTGGCACCGATCATGCCGTGGCGCGCTTTCGCCGGCCTGACCGAGTCCGATGCCGGAGCCATCGCCGACTACCTGATCAGCCTGCCGCCCATCAGCCGGAAAGTTCCGGGACCATTCGGGCCCGACGAGAAGACCGATATCGTCGTCATGAGGCTGACGGCTCCCTGAAGGCTCGGCGGTAGGCGCCTCCGAACTGACCGAAACCGTTCCGGAGCTGTGCCCGATCAGGTCGCTTCGCCCCGGGGCAGCCGAACCGATGCGTCGGGCACGGGCCCAACCCACGATCGCTTGCCCGTATCACCTCCGCCCTGCATCGAACCGTAGGTTGCGCCCATGGCGCAACACAGTGCAGCGCGTGGAACGGCAGGCTACGTGGACCGCTCTGGCTGGCCGGGGCTCGACTCCGCCCGGAGAGATGCCCGGTTCTTTCAGTCCGACAGTCCGAGCCTGCGAAAACAATGGGACAGCCCAGCGGCGAACCTCCCGAAGACTCCAAGGAAGCAAGACGATGGAAGACCTCACGATCGATAACGTTGCCGATAAAGTTGCGAAGCGTCCGCTTCCCCTGTTCAATCCGAGAGATCCGGACTTCATCCGGGATCCTTACCCGACATACCACCGGCTACGCCGGCAAAGCCCTCTGCTATGGGATCCCGCCGGCAACTACTGGCTCGCAACCTCTTACGACGTCTGCTCCGAGATCCTCAGGGATCGACGCTTCGGACGCCGGTATGAGGCTCACATCGAGAATATCTACCGACGCGGCATGATGGACCAGACGGCGTTCCGTTTGATGGCCATGACCATGCTGATGCAGGAGCCGCCGAACCATGCGCGCCTGCGCGGACTGGTTACCGAAGCTTTTTCGGCCCGCCGGGTGGTACTGATGCGGCAGCGCATCCGGACCCTGGTCGGCGACCTGCTCGATCAGCTGGTGCCCCGCGGTACCATGGATGTGATCCGCGACTTCGCTCACGTGCTGCCGGTCACCGTGATATGCGACATGTTGGGAGTTCCGGCGGAGGACACGCGGCTTTTCCACGAAACGACGATAAGCACCCGCATGCTCGACCCGGTTCCGATGAATGAGTCGGAATTACGCGAAGCCAATGCCATGTTCGAGGAGCAGGGCGCCTATTTCACAAATCTCTTCGAGCGACGCCGTCGTGATCCCGAAGACGATCTGATTACCGCCCTGGTGCAGGTCGGGGACGGAGGCGGGTTGACCGACGACGAGCTGCTGGCCAATGTCTGGCTGCTCTTCGCCGCGGGCCACGAGACGACACGCAACCTGATCGGCAACGGCCTGCTGGCTCTCCACCGCAACCCGGGCCAGCTCGCGCGGCTACAACTGGATCCGAGCCTCATTCCCTCGGCTGTGACCGAACTGCTGCGTTACGACTCACCGGTGCAGTTTGTCGGCCGCACCGCTCTCGAAGACACCGACATCGCCGGAACGACCATTGCCGAGGGTCAGGTCGTGCTGTGCCTGGTCGGGGCAGCGAACCGCGACCCCGCCAAGTTCGGTGAACCTGATCTTCTCGACTTTGGCCGCTCGAACAACAGGCCGCTCTCGTTCGGGGGTGGAATACACTTCTGCCTGGGCGCCCAGCTTACCCAAATCGAGGGCCAGGAGGCATTCGTCGGCATTCTCAGCCGTCTACCCGGCATGCGGCTGCATGATGCCGACGAACCTTCATGGCAGCCGAACTTCGCCATACACGGCCTCAAGACGCTCATGGCCAGCTGGGACCCGGCCTGATCGAGAACCAGGAAAGCAGAGGACGGGTGCTGGGTCCTGACGCCGCCGACCCGCGTTGCAGCGTCCGTCTACCCAATCCCGCATCATGATGCTCACCGCGTTCGGACCCGTTCAGCGCCCCAAGGCAAGCAGTACTCGATCCATTGTCAGAGGCCAGACCTACGGGTCAAGGTCTGAACCCTCGGACACACATGACAGACTCCATTTCTTTTGTGTCAATACTTTGACACGTCCACGCCAAGCATCTTGCGAGAGAGGCGAGTGGCTTTCCCTAACAAGTAACAGGACGATAGAATGCCTGATTTTATTGGTACCGACGGAGACGATTTCCTGGTTGGCACTCCTGAAGCCGACATGATCCAGGGCCTCGCTGGAGCGGACCTCATCAACGGACTTGAGGGCGACGACGCGATCGACGGCGGCGAGGGCGACGACACCATCGATGGCAACGTTGGCAGCGATACCATCACCACGGGAGCCGGCAACGACTTGGTCTTCGGCGGCGCCGGCAACGACATTGTCGGCGGCATGGCCGGGGCCGATGTCGTGTATGGCGGCGAGGGCGACGACGTCGTCGTCTGGAACGATCCAGACGGCGACCGCGTTTTCGGCGAAACCGGAAATGACAATCTGCGCGGCGGCGACGTCGCGGCAGACGCGATCTTCGGTGGGGAAGGTGACGACCTGATCAGGGCCGTAGCCAATCTGGATCTGGAGAATCACGCACCGGACATCCTGGTCGGAGATGCCGGCAATGACGTGATCATCGGTGGGAACGCCAATGACACCATCGAAGGAGGGGAGGGGAACGACCTCCTTGTCGGGCTCGGCGGAGCAGACAGGTTCATTTTTCGTCCCGATACCGCCGGCACCGATGCGATCCTTGATTTTGACAAGAGCCAGGATGTCATCGATTTGAGCGGCTTCGGCGGGGACTTCGATCCCCTGGCCAATCTGAGTCAGCAGGCCTACGGAATCTCTCTCAATCTCGGCGACACTGTCGGCGCGATCACGTTCGTCGGCCTTCAGACCAGTGACTTGAGCGAGGCAAACTTCCTGATTGGCTAAGGAGCATGCCAGGGAGTGCCGGGCGAGGGGCGGAGAAACTGAACCTTGCCCGGCCGCCCCTTGCGGGCAGGCATCGCCCGTTCATGTACCGCCACCAGTAACCTCGACGCCGGACAAGGTTTGCGGCGCTGATGGTCTGGATCGTGGGCTTCCGACCTGAGGGATAGATGCCCCGTGCTCGGCCCGGTATCACTGAGATAGACCTTGCGCCAGGTCCGGCTGCCCTGGGCGGATGAGCCTGATCGGGCTCAGCTCTAGAGCAGTCCCCGATCAGGTTGAACCGCTCCGGTCCTCGCAGTCGGCCGTCCCAGTCGCCGCACGGTGTTGCGCCATGGGCGCAACCTACGGCTGGATGCAGGGCGGAGGTGATGCGGACCGCCGATCGTAGGTTGCGCCCATGGCGCAACGCATCGGTTCGGCTTCCCTGGGGCGGATCGATTTGATCGCGAAACCACTCTAGAAGGTCGGTGGCGTATTCACCCAGAGCACCCGGGTCATCCTGTCCCCGGGGTTGCGGTAGCCATGCTTCAGCTCGGAGCGGAAAGCGAAGGAGTCGCCAGCCGACAGGCTGTGAATCTGTCCGCCGATGGTCAGCTCAAGCGCGCCTTCCAGGATATAGCCGACCTCCTCCCCGTCGTGCTCGATCTCGCCGTCGCTGCCGCTGCCCGGGTCGATGATATGGATGTTCGCTTGGAGCAGGTGGCCCTCCGCATAGGGTATCAGCCGTTCCAGGCGGATGCCGTGGGCGTTGCGGAGCGGATCGGTGGTGATGACGGGACGCTCGCCGGCCCGTGCCACCGGGCCGGCGGAATCGTCGGCATCGGCGAACAGATAGGCGACGTTGGTCTCCAGCGCCACCACCAGCTTGTGAAGCATGACGAAGGATGGCTTCGCCTTGTCGTGCTCCAGCTTCGAGATCAGGCTTTCCGAGCAGCCGACCCGCCGCGCCACGTCGCTCATGCGCAGGCCCCTGACGAGACGGGCATGGCGCAGCTTGATTCCGATCCGGATATCGGGAGCCGGAACTTCCGGCGCTGCCATGTCCGCTTCGTGATCCTGTGTCGCACTGGTCAAGGTTATATCGCCTTCAGCAACGGAAGCCGCGTCTTTTCTACACCGTCTCCGTCCGGAACGCTGAGAGGTTTCGACACGGGCCGGCATCCGTTCAGGCGTCGTACACGGCGAAATGCGCGTCGGTTGGCGAGCAGGCGGTGCCGTTGATCGGCAGGATGTCCTGCGGGCAGGCGGAGAACGCGATCACCAGGTCCATCTCGGCGCGAAGCACCACGTAGCCGCCCTTGACCGGGGCCGGCGTCGCCTCGAACGACAGGGTATCGTCGGCGGCCACGGGGATGTTCATGAACAGGTTCAGCGGGCTCGGCGTCTCCGGCGGGGTCAGGCCCAGCTCGGACAGTCCCGACGCCAGGTTGTCGGTGCAGTTGTCGTGGTGGCCCTCGCAGCCCAGCATCTCGTACCGGTAGCGGTCGCAGGCGGCGATCAGCATGTCGTGGATGCCGCCGGAGGTGTCCTCCACCAGCGTCAGGATCGGGCGCCGCCGGTTGGTCAGCAGCGCGTCGCCGACCTTGGGGATGATCTTCAGCATGTGGGCGCGGGTATGCTCGTTCGACATGAATTCCGACATGTCGTCGCGCCGGAACGCCCAGGTGTCGACCACCTGCTCGCCGTGGGTGTTGACGACCTTGACCAGCTGCCCCTTGGCGACGAAGGCGGCCTTGCCCTTGCGGGCGGGAATGGTCACGAGCTGTTCAGCGGGCATGGATCTGGTTTCCTTCTCGAAGATGTTGGTCCGCCGCGCCCGACATGAGCGTGGCGAAGCCTGCGTTGCGCTGCCTCCAGGTCTCCAGGAACTGGCGCAGCCGGGGATGGGAGGGGGCTCCGAACAGGGATGAGGGCGGCCCCTGCTCGACGATGCGGCCGGCGTCCATGAACACGACCCGGTCGGCGACCTCGGCGGCGAAGCCCATCTCGTGGGTCACGACCACCATGGTCATGCCCTCCGCCGCGAGGCCGCGCATCACCTGGAGCACTTCGCCGACCAGTTCCGGATCGAGCGCCGAGGTCGGCTCGTCGAACAGCATGATGGAGGGCTGCATCGCCAGCGCGCGGGCGATCGCGACCCGCTGCTGCTGCCCGCCGGACAGGCGGGCCGGGTACTGCCCGGCCTTGTCGGACAGGCCGACCTTGGCCAGCATCTCCGCCCCGAGCGCGTCGGCCGCGGCTTTCGGCATCTGCTTCACCAGGCGCAGCGCGGCGGTGACGTTCTCCAGCGCCGTCATGTGGGGCCACAGGTTGAAATGCTGGAACACCATGCCGACGCCGCGCCGTGTCTCGTCCACGACCACGTCGCGGTCGCGCACGCGCTTTCCCCCGGCGTCCTGCGAATATCCCAGCAGACGCCCGTTGATGACCACCTCGCCGCCGTCATACTCCTCCAGGAAGTTCATGCAGCGGAGCAGGGTGCTCTTGCCCGATCCGGACGGGCCGATGATGCAGATCACCTCGGAGCGGTGGACGTCCAGGTCGATCCCGTCGATCACGATATGGTCGCCGAAGCTCTTGCGCACGCCGCGCAGCCCGAGGACGGCGGCGCCCTGGGTCTTGGTCATGGGGTCGGGCCTTTGCTGGTTGTCAGATGGCGGCCGGTGGCGCGTTCCAGCCACCGGCCGCCCCGGGCCGTCGTCTCGACCAGCAGCCAGTAGAGCAGCGCCAGCAGCAGGTAGGGCTCGGCGAAATTGAAGGTTTCCGAGACGACCCGCGTGGCGACGGTGGTCAGCTCCGGCACGGTGATCACGGACAGCACGGCCGATTCCTTGATCAGGATGATGCACTGGTTGACCGACGGCGGAAGGATCAGGGCCGCCATCTGGGGCAGCTCGACGTTGCGCAGGATCTGCCCCCGGTCGAACCCCAGCGTCCGGGCGGCCTCGACCTGGCCGCGCGGCACGGCTTCGAACCCGGCGCGGAAGATCTCCGCGAAATAGGCGCTGCCATAGACGCTGAGGCCGATCAGCGCGGTCGTCGTGGCGGACAGCCGGATGCCTAGGCTGGGGCCGCCGTAATACAGCAGGAACACCTGGATCAGGAACGGCGTGCCCCGCAGCAGCCCGACATAGCCGTCGTAGAACCAGCGGGCCGGCGCGAAGGGCAGGCGGCGCACCAGGAACAGCGCCAGCCCCAGAGCCACGGCGGCGCAGATGGAGACTCCACAGATCCACGCCGTGGTCAGGAAGCCGTCGAGGAACCGTTCGGCGTAGCGCAGGGTGACGGACTGGTCGGGCATGGGCGTCATCGGGACAGGCTGAGCCGCCGGCCGGCACGGCGTCCGGCATAGGCGATGAGGGAGACCAGCAGCAGGTACATCAGCGCCGTCGCCGCGTAGGCCTCCAGCGGGTGGTACGTGGCGGCGGCGACCTGCCGCCCGCGCCGCAGCAGTTCGGACACGGCGATCACCGATACCAGGGAGGAGCTCTTCAGGATGTCGATCGCCTCGTTGGTCAGGGCCGGAAGCGTGACGCGCAGCATCTGCGGCACCAGCACCCGGCGGCGGACCTGTCCGTGGGTGAAGCCCAGCATCCGCGCGGCCTCGACCTGTCCGCGCGGGATCGCCTGGAGCCCGCCGCGAAAGATCTCCGCCTGGAACGCCGTGGTGTTCATGGTCAGCACCGCGACGGCCGTCAGGTAGGCCGGCAGTTCGATCCCATAGGCCGGGGGGATGTAGAAGAAGACCAGGAGCTGCACCAGCAGCGGCGTGCCCCGGAAGAAGCTGATATAGACGGCGGCCGCCGTCGCCGTCCCCCGCCTCCGGCTCTGCCGCAGGAAGCACAGGGCCAGCCCGCAGGGGATGCCGAGCAGGATCGCCAGGATCGACACCGCGAAGGTGATCCCGGCGCCCTCGGCCAGGGTCGGCAGGTACGGAACGATGACGGCGGGATCGAACATCAGGGGTTCCCCGGGTGCGCGCGGCGCCTGATCACATCGTCGGCTCGGGCACCGCGTCGGCCGGCACCTCCATGGTGAAGCCGAACCACTTCATCTGAAGCTCCGCCATCTTGCCGGAAGCATTGGCCTTTGCGATGCCGTCGCTGAACAGCTTCACGAGGGAGGCGCTGGCGGGGTCCTTGCGGCCGGCCCAAGCGTAATAGGTCTTGGGGCCGATGGTCGGCCCGACGATCTCGAACATGTCGCCGCGCGCCTTGACCAGCGGGGCCAAGTTGGACAGCGCCTGCGACACGGCGTCGATCCGGCCGGCGGCGAGGTCGGCATAGGCCTCGTCGAAGCTGACATACTCCGTGATCCCGTCCACCCCCGCGCCGGCGCCGCGGAGCTTCTCGTCGAAGGCCTGGAGCGCCTTGAGCTGGGCTGACGCGGTCTGGGAGCCCACCGCCTTGCCGGCGATGTCCTCCGGCTTGGTGATGGAGGTGTCGCCCTTGCGCTTGACCAGAGCGACCGTGGCCTCGGCGATCGGCACGGTGAAGGCGTACTGCTCGGCCCGCTCCCTGGTCACGGTCACGGAGGTGACCACGAAGTCGAACTTGCCGGCGCTGAGGCCCGGCAGGATCGCCGGCCACGGCACGTCCAGCTGGTTCAGCCTGACGCCCGGCAGGTCGGCCGCGACCAGTTGCAGGAGGTCGCTGGCGTAGCCGACGATCTTGCCGTCCTCCAGGTACTCGAAGGGCGGGAACTGCGCCTCGGTCCCGATGACGATCTCCTGCTTTTTCCGGATGTCGTCGAGCTGGTCGGCGAAGGCGGGGGAGGAAGCGGCGCCGGCGGCGAACACCACGGCCGCGGTCTTGAGCAGGCGGACGAACTGGGAAAGGGGCAAGGCACTCTCCTGTGCGGGATGGGGCATGACGCCTGGACCGGCGCTCAGGTCACTCCAGCAACTTGCATGCCATTCAAGTAACTTGAACTGAGTTCCCGGTGCATTCACGCCGGCCGGCGCTTTTCGGCGACACGCGCCGATGAAGTGCCGGCAGGCGGAATGCGCTTCGATGCCTAATCGTTAGGCGCCGCCGTCACGGCTGCACGGTTTTTCGGCTCATGCCCTCGGCCATCACGCAGAGCAGTTCGAACATCAGGGTCGCGGCGGTCAGCGCCGTGGCGCCCGAGGGATCGAACGGCGGAGAGACCTCGACCAGGTCGACCCCGGCGATGTCCAGTCCGCGCAGCAGCCGGATCATGGTCTGGGCCTCGCGCGACGTGATGCCGCCGATCTCCGGGGTGCCGGTGCCGGGCGCAATGGACGGGTCGAGGATGTCGATGTCGAACGACACGTATGTCGGCCGGTCGCCGACGATCGCCCGCGCCTCGGCCATGACCTCCTTCGGGCCGCGCTCGTCGAATTCCTCGATGAAGATCAGGCGGATGCCGTTGGCCTTGGCGAAGTCGTAGTTGGCCGCGTCCGAGATCGCGCCGCGCAGCCCGATCTGCACCATGCGCTTCGGGTCGAGCAGCCCTTCCTCCACCGCGCGCCGGAACGGGGTGCCGTGGTTGTAGCGGTTGCCGAAGAAGCTGTCGTAGGTGTCGGAATGGGCGTCGAAATGGATCAGCCCGACCGGCCCCTGGTCGATCAGCCCGCGCAGCACCGGCAGCGTGATCAGGTGGTCGCCGCCGACCGTCAGCGGCACGGCGCCTGCCCGGCGCACCCCGGCGAAGTAGCCGGAGATCAGGTCGATGCTCTCCATCAGGTCGAGCGGGTTGACCGGCGCGTCGCCGCAGTCCCCGACGCGCACCAGGTCGAACGGACAGATGCCGGTCGCATGGTGGACCCGGCGGACCAGGCTGGACTGGTTGCGCACCTCGCGCGGGCCGTGGCGCGGACCCGGCCGGTTGGTCGTGCCGCCGTCGAACGGGACGCCGACCAGGGCCACGTCCACCTCCTCCGGCGAGGCCACGGGTAGCCGCATGAAGGTCGGCAGCCCGGCGAACCGGGGCACGGCGGCGGAATCGAGGGGCTGGAACCGCTTGTCGCTCATTGTGTGCTCAAACTCCGAATTCGGCGCGGACGGCCCGGGTGATCCGCTCGACATGGTCGTCCATCAGGAGCCGCCCCTTCTCGGCCGAGGACCCCTGGGCGCGGGCCAGGACGCCGGAAGCCGGGACGAACCCCTCCGGCACGGGATGGCGGTCGTATGTGGGGAACTGGGCGGGCCCGTCGGACGGCACCTTGTCCATGTCGACCAGGTCGGGCCGCAGCAGAAGCATCAGCGACGTCTCCAGCAGGCTGGCATGCTCCAGCTCGGTGCCGGGGAACCCTTCGGGGAAGAGCCGGTCCAGCGTGTCGCGGCCGACGAAGTCCCAGTATTCCAGCCGCATCACCTGCATGTCGCGAATCCCGTCGCGACGAAGCTCGCGTAGTCCCAAGTCGACGCCCTCGACCGCCGGCCAGCAATTCTCGAAATGCCCGTTCACCACCACCAGCCGGCGCACGCCGTCGGTGCCGAGGCTGCGGATCACGTCGCGCACGACCAGCGAGAAGGTGTTGGCGTCCAGGCTGGTGGTGCCGGGGAACGCCTCGCCGCCGCCCGAGCGGGGCTGCGACTTGTAGCCATAGGGAATCGTCGGGGCGACGATGCCGCCGACGTTGCGCGCCACCCGCTCGCACACGGCGGTAGGCAGCACCACGTCCACGTTCATCGCCATGTGGGGACCGTGCTGCTCGGTGGTGCCCAGGGGCAGGAAGACGGTGACGCCCTCCGCCACCTTGGCGGCGAACTCCGGCCAAGTCAGTTCGGCCATGAAGACGCTTTCGACCATGGGTTCTTTTCCTCTCAGTGCATCGCCGCGCCGCCATCGACGCTGATGCATTGTCCCGTGATGAAGCTGGCGGCAGGGGACGCCAGGAAGAGGATCGCGGCGGCGACCTCCTCCGGGCGGCCGATGCGGCCGAGGGGGTTGGCGCTCTCCAGCGCCTTCTGGGCGTCGGTCATGCGCTCGAAGCCCAGCAGCGGGGTGTCGATCGGGCCGGGGGCCACGGCGTTGACCAGGATGGCGGGCGCCAGCTCCCGCGCCCAGGACCGCGTCAGCGAAAGCGCCGCCCCCTTGGTGGCGCAGTAGCCCGAGGCGCCCTGGCGGCCGAGATAGGCCAGCTCCGACGCGATGTTGACGATGCGGGCACCCGGCTTCATCGCCTTCAATGCTTCCCGGGTGACCAGGATGGGGCCGCGCACGTTGACCGCGTACATGCGGTCCATGTCGGCGATGTCGATCGCGTGGAGCGGTGCCTCGATCTCGATGCCGGCGCAGTTCACCAGCAGGTCGAGGCCGCCCAGCCGCGCGGCGGCCAGGGCGACCGCCTCGATCACCTGGCCCTCGTCGGTCACGTCGGCGACCACCCGGCCGGCATCGTCGGCCGAGGCCGGCGCGCGGTCCAGCCCGACGACCCGGGCACCCGTGCCGCGCAGGGCCTCGCAGGCGGCGAGGCCGATCCCGCTCGCGGCGCCGGTCACCAGCGCCCTGAGGCCGTTCAAATCCGTCACCACGGCACTTCCCCCCGGTCGGCTCCGAGGCTCTGGCCGGTAACGTTGGCCGCGAGGTCGGAGGCAAGGAACAGATAGGGACCCGCCATGTCCGGCGGCTCCATGAGGCCGGGCAGCGCCTGCCCGGCGATGATGTCGTCCAGAAGATCCGCTTCCCCGCGGCCGGCCCGCTCCGCCATCCGGCCGAGCGAGCGCATGGAGGCCTCCGTCCGCACCCAGCCGGGGCACACCGCGTTGACCCGGATGCCGGCGGGGCCGAGTTCCTTGGCCCAGGTCTTGGTCAGCCCGATCACCGCGTGCTTCGACGCGACATAGGCGGAGAACAGGGGTTCCGCGACGCGGCCCCAGACCGAGGCCGTGTTGACGATGGCGCCGCCCGCGCGCATGCCCGGCACCACGGCCCGGGTCACCAGGAAGGTGCCCAGGATGTTGATCTCGATGATGCGCCGGAAGGCCGCCTCGTTCTCCGCGCCGGCGTCGTCCAGCGGGGTCATGAGCTCCAGGCCGGCATTGTTGACCAGCACGTCCAAGGCGCCGATGCGAGCCGCCATGGCGCCCACCTCGTCGCCCCGGGTCACGTCGGCCCGGTGCGCCGTGGCGCCCAGCGCCTCCGCCGCGGCGTGGATCGCGTCGTTCTCCGCCGCGACATGGAGGTCCGCCCCGGCGGCGGCGAAGGCCTGGGCGATGCCGAAGCCGATGCCCCGGCTGGCCCCGGTGACCAGCACAGTGCGGTTATCGAAGCGGGGCAGGGTCATTCCTCGTCTCCCGCGGCTTCGCGCAGCAGTTTCAGCACGTCGCTCCGAAGCCGGAAGAATTCCGGGCTGTCCCGCAGCTCCAGAGGGCGGTCGGGGCCGAGGCGCCCGGTGATGTCGATATCGGCCATGACCCGCGCGGGCCGCTTGGAGAAGACGATGACCCGGTCGGCCAGGAACACCGCCTCCTCCACGTCGTGGGTCACGAAGACGATGGTCTTGGCGTCGCGCCGCTGGATGCTCCGCAGCTCGACCTGAAGCCGTTCCCGGCGCTGCGCGTCCAGCGCGCCGAACGGCTCGTCCATCAGCATCACGTCCGATCCGGCCGCCAGCGTGCGGGCGATCGCCACGCGCTGGCGCATGCCGCCGGACACCTTGTTCGGATAGGCGTCGGAGAACTCGTAGAGCCCGACCAGCTCCAGGTAATGGTCGCGGCGGGCCAGCTTCTGTCGCTCCGTCAGGTCGCGGCGGTAGCGCATGCCGAAATGGACGTTCTCGGCGACCGTCAGCCACGGGAAGGACGAGTAGGACTGGAAGACCATGCCGCGCCGGTGGTCGGGGCCGCCGACCGGCGCGCCTTCGAGGCGGATCGTCCCGGTGGACGGCGTGTCCAGCCCGCCGATCATGCGCATCAGCGTGGTCTTGCCGCAGCCGGACGGCCCCAGGAAGACGACGAACTCGTTGCGGGCTATGGTGGTTTCGAAGGGCTGGGCGACCACGTCGAGGTCGCCGAACCGCTTGGTGACGCCGTCGAAGGCGAGATAGGGCTGTGTCATGAACTGTGTCATGGGGGGCCTGCTCACAGGTAGCGGAAGGCGCGGCGGTGGGCCGCCCGGAGAAGCTGGTCGGTGACCAGCCCGATCACGCCGATCACCACCACGCCGGCCATGACCTCGGGCGTCTTCATGTAGCGGCGGGCCGTCCAGATGACGAAGCCGATGCCGCTGTCCGCGGCGACGATCTCGGCGATGATCAGGTAGGTCCAGCACCAGCCCAGCGTGATCCGCAGATTGTCCACCAGTCCCGGCAGCATCGCCCGGAAGGCCACGTCGCGCAGCATCTGCCGGGTGTTGGCCCCGAGGGTATGGGCGATCTCGATATATTCCTGCGGCACGCGGCGCATGTCGTCGGCGACCAGCAGGACCAGCTGGAAGAAGGTCCCGAGCCACAGCAGGTACAGCTTGGTTCCCTCGCCCACGCCGAACCAGATGATCGAGAGCGGCACCAGCGCAGGGACCGGCAGGTATCGGATGAAGTCGATGATCGGCTCCAGCGCCGCGCCGACCACCCGGTAGCTGCTCATCAGGATGCCGATCGGGATCGCCATCGCCGCCGCCAGCGCGAAGGCGGCCCAGACCCGCAGGGTCGAGACGCCGGCGTGCCACAGCAGGTCCTGCTTCTGGATCATGACCAGCATGGCGTTCAGCACCGTGCTGGGCGCGGGCAGGAAGAGGCTGTTCACCAGCCCCAGCCGGGCGACCGCCTCCCACGCCAGCAGCAGGCCGACGCTGGCGGCCACGCCGATCCCGACCTGGGCTGGGCGCGACAGGGTCCCGCGGAAGGCCCAGAGGGACGAGCGCCGGGGAGGCGGCGCCGTCCCGGCGGCCCTCGTTGCGGTGTCCATGGCCTGGAGGTCCGAACCGCGAAGCGCCGTCGTCTGCCCCGGGGTCACGGGGAAACCTGGGAGATGACGGAGGCGTCGATCTGGCTGGCGGCGGTCAGCGTGGTGTCGGCGGCGCCGTTCTCGATGTTCAGCTGCATGACGGTGTCGAAGATCCCGTGCAGGCGGCCGGGCCGGTCCGGAGTGCCGATCAGGTCCTTGGCCTCGGCCAGCGGCGTGTAGGCGAGGCTGGTGTCGATGATCTCCTTCACCTCATCCTCGCTGAGGTTGTAATGCGGGGCCGCCAGCTCGATGAACTCCTCCGGGTTCGTCCTGTACAGGTCGATCGCCCGGTAGACGCCGGCCAGGAAGTTCCGGTACTTCGTCGGGTTCTTCTTCAGGTCGTCCTGGCGGGCGGTGATCACGTCGATGATGATCTCGCTGTCCACCGAGGACAGCAGGAGCTTGCCCTTGCGGGCCGGCAGGGCGGTGATGGCCTGGGACTGGAACGGCTGGTAGGTCCCGACCGCCGCGATCGAGCTGTCGGCGAAGACGGCGATCGTGTCGGCGGTCGCGATCTCCACGATCGACAGGTCGTCCAGGCTCATCCCTTCCTTCTTCAGGGCGAGCTGAAGCAGCAGGCGGGCCGGGATGTTGGGCTCGACGGCGATCTTCTTGCCGCGCAGGTCGGCCACCCCGCCGATCGACCCGTCCGCGATGACCCCGTCGCCGCCGACCGACTTGTCGATCGTGCCGATGATGACGCCCGGCGTGGCCTCGTCGCGTGGGCGGCCCTGGTGCTCGCCGACGGTGCGCATGTCGACCTCGATGTCGCCGCGCATCATGGCCGCCATGACGTTGGCCCGGTCGTCCTCGAACTTCATGTCGACCGTCAGTCCGAGTTCCTTGAAATAGCCCTTGTCCGCGGCCACGAAAACGGGCGCGAAGCCGGGCCAGGTGGGGGACAGCACCCGGATCGTGTCGGCTGCCCAGGCGGGTACCGAAACGGTCGCGAGGACCAGGGCGGCGGCTGCGATTCGACTTGTGCGGAACATCGGTGACCCTCATCGCTGGAGTGCTTTCGAAGGATCATCGCCCAGGTTTACATCTATAAAAATCAGGTTTAATAGACGGATATATTGAAAATCATCGATGTGAAATCGGCACCGGCACCATGAGACGCCTCGACAACATCGACCTGCGCCTGTTGCGCGTTTTCGTCACCCTGGCGGATTCCGGCGGCTTCGCCGATGCCCAGATCGTGCTCAACCTGTCGCAATCGACGCTCAGCACCCATCTCGCGGCGCTGGAGCGGAAGCTGGGCGCTCCGCTGTGCGAGCGCGGGCGCCGCGGGTTCCGCCTGACCGAGTTCGGCGAGGCGACCTACGACGCGGCAAAGCGGCTCTTCGTGGAAATCGACGCCTTCCAGTCGCGCATCGGCCGCGACCGGGGCAAGCTGATGGGCCAGCTGCGCGTCGGCATCGTGGACGGCGTGGTGACCTCGCCGGAGCTGGGCATCCAGACGGCGCTGGGCCGCTATTGCGAGTATGCTCCCGACGTCTTCGTGGATCTGCTGCTGGGCACGCCGACGGAGCTGGAGGCCGCCGTCGCCGACGGCACGCGCGACGTGGTGATCGGCCCCATGTCGCAGAAGGTGCCCGGACTGACCTACCAGCCCATCTACCGGGAACCCCACGCGCTCTATTGCGGCAGCAGGCACCCGCTCTACGGCGTGCCCGACGACGGGATCGACCGCGCGGCGATCGAGGAGGCACCCTTCGCGGTGCGCGGCTACCTGCATTTCGACGACCTCTACCGCGCCAACCATCCGCGCCCCTGCGGGACGGTCATGCATATGGAGGCGCAGGTCATGATGATCCTGTCCGGCCGTTTCATCGGCTTCCTGCCCTGCCACATCGGCGAGGACTGGAGGCAGCGCGGCCAGATGCGCCCCCTGAAGCCGAAGACCTACAACTTCGCCTCGACCCACTTCGTCGCGACCCGCAGCGCCGACGCGGGACGTGCCCTGGTGCAGAGCTTCGTGCGGGAGATCAAGCGGCAGGCGGCATCATCGCAACCGGGACGGATCGCCAGCCCGGCGTGATGGAACGGTATTTGCAACAGCTTCCAGCCTGTACCTCGGCAGGAGAACAGGCTTGGCTTACCTACGGCATCCCAACTTGGATTGGGGAAAATCCCGGCTCCGATCGCTGGTCGCGGTCTTGCACCGGCTGCTGAGCGCCCGCGCCCAGGCCATGCATCCGGCGCTGTTCAAGTCGCCGGGACCAGGGAAACGGCCGGGGAAGGCTCCCTGACCGGCTCCGGGGCGTGGAGGGCCGCCTCCCGCCTCGCGGCGATCTTGGCCTCCAGGGGCAGGTCGTAGGTCACGGTCGCCCCGTAGGCGCCCGGTTCCTGGGGATCGACGCGGACCTTGTCGAAGGCGAGCACGCGGGTCGCCAGGGTGAATCCTTCCTTCAGGTCGTGGGTGACCATGAAGATGCTCATCTTGTGCTTGTCCCACAGGCCCAGAAGAAGCTCGTACATCTGGGCCTTGGTGCCGGCGTCCAGCGCGCCGAACGGCTCGTCCAGCAGCAGCACCTTGGGCTTCCGGATGAGCGCCTGGGAGATCGCCAGCCGCTGCTGCATGCCGCCGGACAGCTCGGCGGGGTACTTGTCCCGGTGGGCGGACAGGCCGACCGTTTCCAGGATCCCGGAGGCCTCCTGCTCGGCGGCGCGCCGCTCCCGGCCGAACAGTTTCCCCAGGAACCTCGAGCGCTCGAACTCGCGCCCGATGATCACGTTCTGGAGCACCGTCAGGTGCGGGAACACCGAGTAGCGCTGGAACACCACGCCCCGGTCGGGGCCGGGCTCGGCGACCAGCGGCTTGCCGTCCAGCTCGATGGTGCCGCGGGTCGGGCTCTCCTCGCCCAGCAGCATGCGCAGGAACGTGGTCTTGCCGCAGCCCGACGGGCCGACCAGGGCGCAGAACTCGCCCGACGCGATCTCCAGGGAGACCCGCTCCAGCACCACCTGGCCGGGATACTCCTTCCACAGGTTCCTGACCGATATCCGGCTCATGACTGCCCCTTTCCGGCCTTCAGCCACGGGAAGAAGCGGGCGTTGACCCAGCGCAGCCCGGCGTCCGACAGGAAGGCCAGCAGCGTGATCCAGGCGACGTAGGGCAAGATGACGTCCATCGCCATGTAGCGGCGCACCAGGAAGATCCTGTAGCCCAGCCCCTCGGTCGCGGCGATCGCCTCGGCCGAGATCAGGAACAGCCAGGCCGGCCCCAGGGACAGGCGGACCGCGTCGATCAGCCGGGGCAGCATCTGGGGCAGCACCACGCGCACAACGATCTGCCAGGTGGAGGCCCCCAGCGTCTGCGCCTTGATCAGCTGCTCGCGCGGCAGGTCGCCGACCTTCAGCGCCAGGTCGCGCACCAGGAACGGCGCCACGCCGAACACGATCAGCACCACCTTGGACAGCTCGTCGAGGCCGAAGACGATGAACAGGACCGGCAGCACCGCCATCGGCGGGATCATGGAGACCACGCCGACGAAGGGCGACAGGCCCGCCCGCACATAAGGGATCAACCCGATCGCCAGACCGAGGACCAGCGCCAGCGCGGTCGCCACGCCCAGCCCCATGCCCAGCCGCTGAAGGCTGGCCAGCGTGTCCACCCACATCAGGTAGTCGCCGGTCCGCGCATCGGGGTTGAGCGCCAGCCGGCCGATGGCCGCCGCGAAGCTTTCCAGCTGCGGCAGCAGCTTGTCCTTCGGGTTGGCCGCCAGCCGGGCGGACGAGGCCAGGGCGTAGGCGACGCCGGCCGCCAGGAACGGCAGCGCCCCCCACAGCACGATGCCGCCCCGGCCGGGACGCAGGTTGATGATCCGGCGCATGGGTCAGAGCTTCCCTTCCTGGGCCATCCTCATGTAGTCGGTGTCGAAGCGCAGCTTGACGTTGCCGTCGTCGCCCAGCACCGTCCCGCCGGGAAAGGCGATCCCGACCGCGTCCACCGTCCGGGCGCCTTCGCCCAGCAGCCCATGGTCGAACGAGAAGGTGCGGACCAGGTCCATGCCCTTGACCAGCTCGGGGCTCGACGCGAACGCCACCGCCTCGGCCGGGGTGTAGAACATCTTCGTGGTGGCGAGCTGCGCCTTGTAGCCTTCCAGGTCGGTGCCGGCCGCGGTCGCCATGGCGGTCAGCGCCTCCGTGCCCTTCGGCCCGGTGTCTTGCATCAGCGCCAGCGTCTCGTACCAGGCGCCGACCAGCGCCTTGCCCAGCGACGGGTTGTCCTTCAGCGTCTCCGTGTTGACGACCATCAGGTCGATGATCTCGCCGGGGATCTTGCTGCTGTCGAACACCAGGGCAGCACCTTCGGCCTTGCGCACCTCGCTGAGTTGCGGGTTCCAGGTCACGACCGCGGTCACGTCGGGCGACGCGAAGGCGGAGACGATGTCGGCGTCGGCCGTGTTGACCACGCGGACGTCGCGTTCCGACAGTCCGACGCTGTCCAGCGCCCGGGCGAGCAGGTAGTGGGAGACCGACAGCTCCACCAGGTTGACGTTCCGGCCCTTGATCTCGGCGAGGCTGTCGCCGCCCTTCAGCACCACCCCGTCGTTGCCGTCGGAATAGTCGCCGGCGATCAGCGCGGTGGAGTCCACGCCGCCGGCCGCCGGGATGGTCAGCGCGTCCATGTTGGTCATGACGCAGCCGTCGAACGCTCCGGCGGTGTATTGGTTGATCGATTCCACGTAGTCGTTGATCTGGACGATCTCGACCGAGATGCCGTACTTGTCGGCCCATTTCTTCATGATGCCGCTGTCGGCGGCGTAGCCCCAGGGCATCCAGCCCGCATAGATCGACCAGGCGATCCTGAAGGACTGTTTCTCCGCCGCCACCGCGGGTGACTGCGCCGCGGTCATGGCAAGGGCGAGGCCCAGGGCGACGAGTACCGATTTGAACAGGGTCCGCATGGCAAGGCTCCTCCGGGGTTGGTCAGCGGGCGGCTAGCCAGTTCTTCCAGCCGCCGTGGTTGGTTATGTCCTGCGCTCCGACGGTCGCGTGGGCCTCGCACAGGAAGCCCTGCACCCGGCCGCCGCCGGCCAGTTCCAGCGTGCCGATGGCGAGGGGAGGGGGCACCTCGGCGACGAAGCCGCCGAAGCCGGCGGCGTCCAGCTCCCAGACCTCGACCTCGATCCCGCCGGGAGCGCCGGGGTCGCGCAGCAGGCCGGGCTTGGCCGGTGTGGTGCCGGGCAGGGCGAACAGCCTGTAGCCGGCCGCCGTGCGGTCCGCTCCCACGAGCCGCGCGCCGCGCCCGGTAAGCTGGTGGTTGAGCGGCAGGCCGGAGAGGTGGGCCCCGACCACGGCCAGCCGGACCATTCCCGCAGGCGCCGCTTCCGAGGCCGCCTCCAGCGCCGGGCCGGCGACGGCATGGCCGGTGGCGCCGATGGAGGGAGCCTGCGCCCGGTGGAACCGGTCGGCCAGAAGCGCCAGCCTGCCGTCCTCGAAGCTGCGCCCGATCAGCGTCACGCCGAAGGGCAGCCCGGTGGAGCGGAACCCGGCGGGTACGGCGATGGCCGACAGATCCATCAGGTTCACGAAATTGGTGTAATGGCCCAGTTGGCTGTTCAGCCGGATCGGGTCGGCCAGCATGTCCTCGATGGTGAAGGTGGTCCCGGCCGTGGGCAGCAGCATCACGTCCATGCGTTCCCACCAGGTCTCCGCCCGCCGGGTCAGCTTGGCCAGCTTGTACTGCGCCTCGAAGGCATCGACCGCGCTGTAGCGGCCGGCCCCCAGGATGATCTCGCGGACCACGGGATGGATCGCCTCGGGCTTCGTTTCCGCGAAGCCGCGGATGGCGGCCAGCCGCTCCGCCACCCACGGACCGGCATAGAGCAGCCGCGCCGCCTCCACGAAGGGGGCGTAGTCGAACTCCACGCGGGTGCCGCCCAGTTCCTCCAGCCGGGCGACCGCGGCCGCGAACAGGTCGGCGGCCGCCGTGTCGCCGAAGAACTCCAGTCCCTCGGTCGTCGGCACGCCGAAGCGGAACCCCGGCGGCAACGATGCCGGAAGCACCGCCCCCGCCGGCGCGCGCCGGGAGAACGGGTCCGACGGATCGAACCCCGTCGCCGCCCGGAGAACCGCCACGGCGTCCCCGCAGGAGCCGGCGAAGATCGACACGCAGTCCTGGGTCCGGCAGGCCGGCAGCACGCCGGCGGTGCTGACCAGCCCCTTGGTCGGCTTCAGCCCCACGACATTGTTGAACGCGGCCGGCACCCGGCCCGATCCCGCCGTGTCGGTCCCCAGCGCGAAGCTGACCAGCCCCGCCCCGACCGCGACCCCCGACCCGGAGCTCGACCCGCCCGACACATAGGCCGGGTCGAACACGGACGAGCAGATGCCATAGGGCGAGCGGGTCCCGACCAGCCCGGTGGCGAACTGGTCCAGGTTGGTCTTGCCGATCAGGATGGCGCCCGCGGCCTCCAGCCGCTCCACCACCGTGGCCGAGCGGTCGGGGACGAAGGCGAAGTCGGGGCAGCCGGCGGTGGTCGGCACGCCGGCCACGTCGATGTTGTCCTTGACCGCGAAGGGGATGCCGAACAGGGGCAGGTGCTCTCCCGCCTCCTTCCTGGCCCGCGCCCGGCCGAGCCGGGCCAGCGCGTCCGCCTTGTCGAGCAGGGTGATCCAGACGGGGCGGAGCCCCATCGCGCCGATCCGGGCATGGACGCCGTCCAGCACGGCCTCCGGCGTCAGGCTGCCGTCCGCGTAGGCTCGGGAAAGGACGGCGATTTCGAGGCTCTGTTCAGTCATGTCGGGTGCTTCGATCATCATGCTGCGGGGAGGAAGACGGCGAGCGGCTGGCCCAGCGAGACGGCCTGCCCCTCGGCGCACCGGATCTCGACCAGGGTGCCGTCGGCGGGGGCGGGGACCGCGATCTCCATCTTCATGGATTCGACGATGACCAGGACGTCGCCGGCCTTGACGGCCGTCCCGGCCGCTCCGGCCACCTTCCAGATGCTTCCCGACACCGGGCTGGCGATGGCCTCGCCCCCGTCGGGCATGTCCGCATGCTCCAGCGGAATGGGGTCAGAGTCGTTTCTTTCGATCACCAGGTTCTCGCCCGAAGCCTCCCACCGGGCGCGCTCCTCCTCGAAGGCGGCCTGCTGCCGGGCCTTGAAGGCCTCGATCGAGTCCCGGTTTTCCTCCAGGAAGCGCCGGTAGTCGCGCAGGCGGAAGGTCTCCTCGGTAATCCTCAGCGACGCCCGCCCCTGGAGGAAATCGGCCCGGAAGGCCATCAGTTCGTCGTGGGTGACGGGGTGGAAGCGGATCTGGTCGAAGTGGCGCAGCAGCCAGGACTTGCCCGGCGGGAACTCGGCCGTGCTCCGGTAGGTATTCCACATCTGGCAGGTGCGGCCGACGAACTGGTAGCCGCCCGGCCCCTCCATCCCGTAGACGCAGAGATAGGCGCCGCCGATGCCGACCGCGTTCTCCGGCGTCCAGGTGCGGGCGGGGTTGTACTTGGTGGTGACCAGCCGGTGGCGCGGATCGACCGGGGTCGCGACGGGCGCCCCCAGATAGACGTCGCCCAGCCCCATCACCAGGTAGCTGGCGCCGAACAGGATCTCCTTGACCGCCTCGACGCCGTCCAGCCCGTTGATCCGGCGGATGAACTCGATGTTGCTCGGGCACCAGGGGGCGTCGGCCCGGACCGACTGCATGTATTTCGAGATCGCGAGCCGGGTCGCCTCGTCGTCCCACGACAGCGGCAGGTGGACGATCCGGGTCGGAACCTCCAGGTCGTCGATCGCGGGAAGCTCCCGCTCCGCCGCGACCAGCCGGTCCAGCAGGTCTTCGATCGCCAGCACCCGGCTGTCGTAGTGGACCTGGAGCGAGCGGATGCCCGGGGTGAGGTCCAGGATGCCGGCCAGCCCGAGACCTTCCAGATGCCGCTGGAGCGCGTGGACCCGGAACCGCAGGGTCAGGTCCAGCACAAGCGGCCCGTACTCCACCAGCAGGTAGCGGTCGCCCGAGCGCCGGTAGACCACGTCCTCCCCGCCCGGAACGGCGGCAAGCCGGTGCAGCACGGCCTCGTCCGGCCCGGTGCCCCGCCGCGGCGGCAGGGCGGCCCGGTCCACCGGCCGGAGCGTCGCGACTTCGGCGTCCTGCGCGTCCTCCAGGCCGGCCGCCTCGGCCGCGGTCAGCCGGCGGAAGCGGACCGTGTCGCCCGGCCGGAGCTGGCCGATCTTCCACAGCTCGGCCTGGACGATGGTGGCCGGGCAGACGAAGCCGCCCAGGCTCGGCCCGTCCGGCCCCAGGATCACCGGCATGTCGCCGGTGAAATCGACGGTGCCGACAGCATAGGCGTTGTCGTGGATGTTGGAGGGGTGAAGCCCCGCCTCGCCGCCGTCCTTCCGCGCCCAGTCCGGCTTGGGGCCGATCAGGCGCACCCCCGTGCGGCTGGAATTGTAATGGACCTCCCAGTCCGCGGCGAAGAAGGTCGCGATGTCGGTTTCGGTGAAGAAGTCCGGCGCCCCGTGGGGGCCGTACAGCACGCCGATCTCCCAGGCATGGCCGTAGTCCGGCACCAGGGCCGGATCGATCGTCCCGGCTTCCCCAGCCGCCTCGTTCCCGACATGGAGCACGTCGCCGGGCATCAGCGCCCGGCCGCCATGGCCGCCGAACTTGCCGAGGGTGAAGGTGGACCGGCTGCCCAGGTATTCGGGCACGTCGATGCCGCCCCGGACCAGCAGATAGGCCCGGCATCCCGCGCCGGTCGCCGCCCCGACGCGGAGCGTCGAGCCGGCCGGCACGGCGACCGGCCGCCAGAACGGCACGGCGGCGCCGTCGAGGGTCGCCGGCATGGCGGCCCCTGCCAGGCAGACCAGCGCGTCCGCGTTGAACTTCAGCGTTGGCCCGGAAACCGTCAGCTCCAGCCCGGCCGTTCCCTCCGGGTTGCCCAGCAGCCGGTTGCCCAGCCGGAAGGCCAGCGGGTCCATGGGACCGGACGGCGGCACGCCGACCTCCCAGTAGCCGACCCGGCCGGGATGGTCCTGGACGCTGGTCAGCGTGCCGGGCGCCACCACCTCGATGGAGCGCGCCCGGTAGGCCACGGTCTCCAGGTAGCGGGTGGTGAAGCCGCCTTCCGCGAAAGCCGGGTCGGCGGCGATCTGGCGCAGGTATCCCAGGTTGGTCTCGATCCCGTCGAGCCGGCAGGCGTCGAGCGCCGTCCGCAGCTTCGCGATGGCGTCGGCGCGGTCGGTGCCGCGCACGATGATCTTGGCCAGCAGCGGATCGTAGAACGGCGTCACCTCGGTGCCGCGCTCGACCCAGGTCTCCACCCGGGCATCCCCGGGGAATTCCGCCCGGGTCAGGATGCCCGCCGACGGGCGGAAGGCGCGGCCGGGGTCCTCGGCATAGACCCGCACCTGGATGGAGGCGCCTTCGGCCCGTCGCGCGTGTTCCGCCAGCGGAAGCGCCTCGCCGGCGGCTTGGCGGATCATCCATTCCACCAGGTCGATGCCGGTCACCTCCTCCGTCACACCGTGCTCGACCTGGAGCCGGGTGTTCACCTCCAGGAAATAGAACTCCCCGGCCTCAGCGTCGTGGATGAATTCCACCGTCCCGGCGGACCGGTAGCCGACCGCCTTCCCCAGCCGCTCCGCCGCGTCGAACAGGGCTTGGCGCTGCGCGTCGGAGAGATGGGGGGCCGGCGTTTCCTCGATCACCTTCTGGTTCCGCCGCTGGGCCGAGCAGTCCCGCTCGCCCAGGGCCACCACGGTGCCGCGCCCGTCGCCGAAGATCTGCACCTCGATGTGGCGCGCGTGCTCGACGAACTTCTCTAGGTAGACCCCGGACTCCTTGAAGTTGTTGCGCGACAGCCGCGACACCGCCTCGAACATCCCGGCCAGCTGCGACGGCTCGCGGCAGAGCTGCATGCCGATGCCGCCGCCGCCGGCCGTGCTCTTGATCATCACGGGATAGCCGATGCGGGCCGCCGCCTCCAGCGCCTCCCCGGCGCCGGCCAGCAGCCCGCTGCCGGGCGACAGCGGAACGCCGCTCTCCGCCGCCAGCCGGCGGGCGGTGTGCTTCAGGCCGAAGGCGCGCATCTGGTCCGGCGTCGGGCCGATGAAGGCGATGCCGGCCTCGGCGCAGGCCTCGGCGAATCCCGGGTTCTCCGACAGGAAGCCGTAGCCGGGGTGGATCGCCTGCGCGCCGGTCGCCCGGGCCGCCTCCAGGATGCGGCCGGCGTCGAGATAGCTTTCCGACACCGCGGCCGGGCCGATGCAGACCGCCTCGCCGGCCATGGCCACGTGCAGGGAATGGGAGTCGGGCTCGGAATGGACCGCGACCGAGGCGATGCCCATCCGGTCGAGCGTGCGGATGACGCGGCAGGCGATCTCGCCGCGGTTGGCGATCAGGACTTTGCTGAACATGGTGATTATCCGTGCCGGGGCCGCCGTTATGCCGCCGCGTCCCAGACCACCACTTCGATCGGCGTCGGGTCGTAGGCGTTGCAGGGATTGTTGAGCTGCGGACAGTTGGAGATCAGGACGATCACGTCCATGCAGGCCCGCATCTCCACATACTGGCCCGGCCCGCTGAGGCCGTCGGCGAAGGTCAGCCCGCCTTCCGGGGTGACCGGCACGTTCATGAAGAAGTTGATGTTGTGGGTGATGTCCCGCTTGGTCAGCCCGAACTCCTCGTGCTCGGCCACCGCCAGCAGGTAGCTGTCGCGGCAGGCATGCATGCACTTCTTCTCCAGCGCGTAGCGGACGGTGTTGGACTCGGTCGAGCAGGCTCCGCCCAGCGTGTCGTGGCGGCCGACCGTGTCGGCGACGATCTCCAGCATGGGATTGCCGGCCGTGGACATCAGCCGGGTGCCGACGCCGAGATAGACGTTGCGCTGCTCCCGGATGGTATCGACCGCGCTGTAGCGCTCGGCCGGGTCGGCGGCGTTGTAGAAGAGGGTGTCGGCCGCCTGGTTCCCTTCCAGGTCGACGATGCGGAAGACCTGACCGGCCTTGACCACATGGATCCAGTAGTCGCCGGCGGGGACGGTCCTGCGGTAGACGGCGGTCTCGGGGGAAAGGATGCTCTGTTTCGTCATTGTTCCAGGTCCCGGTTCCGGTCAGCCGCACAGGTGGTAGAGGTGGTTGTTCGCGAAGCCGCGTCCGTTCTCGGGGCGGCTGGTGCGGCAGGGATCGTCCTCTGCCGCCGGATCGCCGCGACGGAGTTCGTACGAGACGGGCTTGCGCGGGTATTCCGCCGCCGGGTTCATGGGGTGCGGGCAGGTGTGGAACAGCACCAGCGTGTCCATGTCGAACCGCAGGTCCACGTGGGCCCCTGCGCGGGCACCCTCGGGATCGAAGACCAGGGTGCCGTCCTGCTCGGTGCGGACCTTGCTGAACCAGTTGACGTTGGCCGCCAGGTCGCGCCGGCCCAGGCCGTACTTGGCCGCCTCGACCAAGAAGCTGTCATGGCCGTTCTGGGTCCAGTCGTTGCGGTATTCCTGGTAGCTCCTGCGGCCCCAGCGCTCCGCCACCAGGGACTTGGTGGAATTGCCGCAGACGGTGTCGTGCCAGCCGGCGGTGTCCTCGACGATGGAGCAGAAGACCCGCCCCATGTCGGAATAGAGGCAGTGTCCGGCGGTCAGCTTGAAGGTGTGCTGGCACTTCAGCGTGTCGGGCGCGTTGTATCGCTCCAGCAGGTTGGCGGGATTGTAGAACAGCATGCCGACATTGGCGCCGCCCTCGCGGTCGATCAGGCGCAGGATCGTGCCGCGCCGGAGCGTGAACGACCAGTGTTTGCCGCCATCGATTTGGTCTTGATACAACAGGTCGGGGCGAACGGTCGCCATGGTCACACCTCGGGTATAGGAGGAGTGCCGGGCAATGGGACGTCCCATCGGAGCAACATCCTCCGTGTTTGAGACCTCCCGGGCTTTTGTCCCGCCGTGTGCCCGTCCGCTGTTCACCGGACGGGTCGCTGCTCTCGGACCAGTAACACCGGAGGAATGTGAACCCCTTCCGGCCGGAACCCTAGCTGCTGAGGCCAAGAGCTATTCAAAGGGCGTGCCAAGCGCCGAATACCTGGGAATGCGGCAACCGCGCCGGCCCGCGCCGGGCGGGCGGCGAGATTCTGCCCACGTGGGCACCAGGGCTGGCGACATTTTGGGCAATCATACGCCAGGGCATCCGAAGTCGCCTTATACCGCGGGACTTCCCGTATGAGGATCGGCGTCCAAGCCCAGGCCACGGCTGCGACGGCTCAAACTGCTGATTTCTCAAGGAAATCAGACCCCGGGATGACCCTCCATCGGCGAGGACGGAAGGCCACCGCGTGAAGCGGGTTCGGAAAGCGCTTCAGCGCGACAGGCGCCTCTCGGTTGAGCAACTTGCCCGGAGTGCTGCGAGGTCCTTCAGGACTCGAATTGGACCGCAACCCGTCCCAGGGCACCAAAATCCGCCTCGACCGCGTCACCGGGAGCCAGCGGAATCGGGGTCATGCATGTGCCGGTGGTCACGATCTGACCCGCCTTCAGCACGATACCCAGCGCTGACACCTCGTTGACGAGCCATGTCAGGGCGATCCGCGGATCACCGAGCACGTTCTCGCCACCGCCGGTCAAGGGAGCGCCGCCGTTGACCATGGCCTGAACGGGATGGCGCGCAATATCGATAGACCGCCAGGGCGCCTCGGTGGCGGCCCCAAGCACGAAGAGATGGGCGCAGGCATCGTCGGCGAGGAGTTGCGGCGCGCCGGCACGGACGAAATCCTCGAACCGGGAATCCGGCACCTCGATCGCGGGATGCAGGGTTTCCACTGCGTCCAATACCTCATCCGTGCCATAGGCGGATGTTCGCGGGACGAGGTCATGGCCCATGCGGAAGGCGAATTCCGGCTCCGCCACTCGCATCCGGTTTCCCGCCAGCGAGAGCCGGGCGCCGTCGCCGAACACCCTTTCCGACAGCAGCCGGCCAGCCAGCGGACCGTCGACAGCGATATGGGCTTGCCCCGCCAGACTGGTCGCGGCGATCTTCCAACCGAACAAGGGCCCGGCGGTCCTATGATCCAGCAAGGCCTGGATGGCGTAGCCTTCCGCACGGGTGGACGGGCGCACTTCGTCAGGCAGGGCGGTTATGCGGCGACCGTCCTGCCAGCATTGATACAGCAAATCCGACGCAGCTTGGATATGTCTTTCCCTGAGCATGGCTTCCCTTCCCGATCCCTTGAACTGAAGGCACGTTATTGAACCGGTCGCGTCGCTTGGTCGATAGGAGATTGGCTGGCGGCGTAAACTCCTGAAGGTGCAGGAACCAGACCGACACGGCGTCACCGAGGTGGACCCTCCCGCGAGGGCCGCGGAGACCGGCTGCCTGGTTGGAGGAGGCCGCTCCTGAACTAAAATCACGCTACCCTCACCTGTGGTTGCGACTGCGGAGATGCGGGCAACGCGCCAGCGTCGTTGCGGCGGTCGGTTGCTGTTTTCGCCTGACGCAGGCCGGAAGGGCACGGGCGGCGGCACTGCCGGTTCCAGCTTGGGTCGTTCGACTTCGTGACGCTCCCCATCGAAGGCTCTCGACTTTTTAGACAAATAAAGTTTCATTGCCATCGGACAGCTATCAACCCGGTTGGTATACGTCGGAAAAGCTGCCACATTTGGGGCGCAAGTTTCGCGTAATTATTTAAGTTATTTAGGGCAAGAATGCATCCATTCATCTGTATTCCGCGGCGCGGCACCTTATCGCAATGCAGCGATTTCATATTGCGCTGCGAAATTTGACTTTGTCACCAAATAAGGCATCCTTCGCCATATTCGCCGCTTGAACACCAGGACTGGACCATGCTTTGATTGCAAATCGAACGGTCTGGTTGAGGCATGCCTGAGAATAGGGGGCAAGTGACACCGTAGGTATAATCAACAAGGCTATGCTCCAATGGAAACGGCAAAGCCTGTATTCCGGGGAAAGACAATGGCGGCGACTTGTATTCCGAAAGAGCCTGTCGTCTCTGACGGCGGCACAACTTTCCGCGGGTCTCCTCCATGGGGCGGAGTCCGGCCGCACGCCTCTCGCACGGCAGGCTCGCACGGATCATGCCTGAACTTCCGAAAGACGGGAGACACCCCGCTTCCGACGCCGCATTTCCCGTGCCGCCCCTGGTTCGGGCATCTCCGCGATCGCCTCGCGGAAGTCTGATCCTCGAAGCGCCGCAACGCTTTTCCAGCAAGTAATCCGCACAGACGCCTGCAGGACCGCCCGGCTCGCCGGCCTCCTGCGCAACTCCAGATCAAGCCTCGGGATATAAAAAACAAAACCAAGTCTACCTGGGAGGAAGTTATGAAGCATTCGCTCAATGCTGTCCGGCGTTCAGCGTCGGCGGCAAGTGTCCTGGCCCTGACCCTTCTGCTGGGCACGGTGATCCCCCCGTCGGCACGGGCCGGGGACATCACGCAAGACCGCCTGCTGAAGGCGCCGGACGCCGAGCCGCAGAACTGGCTGCATCATCACCAATCCTACAGCGGTCAGCGCCATTCCAAGCTCGACCAGATCAACGCAAGCAACATCAAGGACATGAAGGTCGCCTGGACCTTCGCCTTGGGCGGCATCGAAAAAGGCGGCATATGGCCCCATGGCGGGCTGGAAGGCACGCCCATCGTCGAGGACGGCATGATGTACGTCACCGACGGCTGGGGCAGCGTCTACAAACTCGATGTCCGTGACGGTTCCGGCAAGCTCGTCTGGAAGATGGACCCCAAGACGGACAAGGAATGGTCCGGCGCCGTGGCGTGCTGCGGCGTCAACAATCGCGGGGTGGCACTCTGGCGCGACAAGGTCGTTTCGCATACCTTGGACGGCCGGCTGATCGCCACGGACAAGGAGACCGGCGAGGTCGCCTGGGAGAGTAAGATCGCCGATCCCGGCGTCGCCGAGACCATCACCGGTGCCCCCCTCATCGTCAAGGACATGGCCATCACGGGTGTCGGCGGAGCGGAATACGGGATCCGAGGCTGGATCGCGGCCACCGACCTGAACGACGGCAAGGAGGTTTGGCGGCGGCATACCATCCCCGCACCGGGTGAGCCCGGTCACGATACCTGGAAGGACGATTACGAGGCCTGGAAGACCGGGGGCGGCTCCACCTGGGTAACCGGCACTTACGATCCGGAACTGGACGTCATCTACTGGGGCGTCGGCAATCCCGGTCCCGACTGGGACAGCCAATACAGGCCGGGCGACAATCTGTACACCAACAGCGCCCTGGCGCTCGATCCTGCCACCGGCCAGATCAAGTGGCACTATCAGTACACTCCGAACGACCCGTATGACTACGATGCCGTTTCCGAGCACGTGCTCGTCGAGGAGACCATCCGGGGCGCCCCGCGCAAGCTTGCCCTGCACGCCAACAGGAATGGATTCGGCTACGCGCTCGACCGCGAGTCCGGGGACTTCATGTGGGGAGCCAAGTTCGTCGAGAAGGTGACCTGGACGCCGGGGCTCGACGAGAAGACCGGCAAGCCTCTCAACTACGATCCTTCCACGCAGGTCCAGCAGTACGCCGAGGGGACGGCGCCGAGCCGCGAGAATCCGGTCGGTACCTCCTGTCCCGGGAACATGGGCGGCAAGAACTGGCCGCCGACCGCCTACAATCCTCAACTGAAGCTCTGGTACATCCCGGTCATCGAGAGCTGCAACCAAATGATCAACGAGGAGATCATTCCCGGTGAGAGCTACCAGCCCCGAGAGTGGTTCACCGGTGGCGGGCCTCGGCAGCACGAGCAGATCCACGGCAGCGTGACGGCGATAGACGTCACGACCGGCGAGGTCGCGGGCAAGTTCAAGACGCATTATCCCCTGCTTGGCGGCATGCTCAGCACCGCGGGCGGCGTGGTCCTCACGGGTCATCCCTCCGGGGAGATCTACGGCCTGGATGCGAAGACCCTCGAGCCGTTGTGGACCTTCAATACGGGATCGGGGGTCAATGCCCCTCCCATGACCTATTCGGTGAACGGCAAGCAGTATGTCGCGATCCTGGTGGGCCTGGGCGGAGCTTGGCCGAAGTGGTTCGTCGACGGAACCAAGGGCCTGGAGAAGGTTCAGCCCAGCAGCATGCTCTACGTCTTCTCCCTTTGATCTCCCGCCGGGCGGCGGTCGAACGCCGCCCGGACCTTTTCCGGCTGGGAGAACATTCGAGCCTTGAAGGAACAATCGGAGAGCAGGGGAGTATCCAGGGGGTTTCGGCAAGAAAATGAAGAATTTCAGCTTGGTTCTGACCGCTGCGATCATGGCGTCGGCTTTCCTGGCCGGCCCGGTCCTTGGTGCCGATCAAGGCAAGGCGATATACGAGAAGGCGAACTGTGTCGGCTGCCACAAATGGCACGGTGGTGGAGGCGGCGGATACGGCGGCGCGGCACTCTCCCTCCGCGACACTCGAATGGACCGGGATCAGCTCATCGAAGTGGTCCGTTGCGGTCGTCCGGGAACCAGAATGCCTTTCCACGACAGGCATTCCTGGTCATCGGAAGGGTGCTACGGGATGAACCCGAAGGAGGCCGGCGTCGAACAACCGCCGCAGGCCGCGGAGTTCCTGTCGCCGGAGGAGATCGTAGCCGTGTCCGACTACGTCACCGCCAACATGAAGGGCAAAGGCAAGCCCGACCGTGCGGATTGCGTTGCCTTCTGGGGAGAAGAGGCGAAACAATGCCGAAGCTACAAATGACATCATGTCTTTCGGCGGTGGTCGCGTGCCTTGTGGCGGCGGCTCCTGTCACTGCCCGCGCCGTGGATATGCACCAGACCGATGTGCGTCGGATCACGGTCGGCACCATGCTCGACGGGAATTCCGCGGTCGGCTTGACCGGGTTCGCCTGTGCGGACCGGGCCGGGCCGCCTCTCTCGGACTGGACCGAGTACAGGAGCTGTCCTGCCGACGCCGGGGGACTGCGCCGGATCCACTTCGAGTTCGAGGAGGACAAGCAGCTGGCCAGGTTCGCCGACCGGTGGGAGGGAACCAAGATTGCCGGACACCCGGTAATCCTCACCATGTCCGTCGCGGACAACGGCATGATCGAGGACCTGCGCATCGTGACGGACTCGAAGGCCAGCCCGTACCTGAGGAAGAAGGCGTTTCTCCTGTCCCTGAAAGTCCGGGATCACTACGGACCCCGGGACTGGACGTGCAGGGATCTCCCGCGGCAAGCCGGCGAGACGGAGATAGGGGGCATGTTCGTCAAGCAGGAATGCACCAAGTCCATCGACGGCCGCACTCTCCGGATGCAGACGAACCTGTTCCGGGGAGCCGGCCAGGAAGGAAAGACCTATGAGGATTCCGTAAGCGTCCTGGTGACGCGGGCCTCCGCGTCATGACCGGGGCCGGCATCCCGGCAGTGCGCCGAAGCCTTCTGTGCGCGGCATTTCTCGGCCTCCTCGGCCAGACGGCGCTTGCCCACAACAATCCGAGTATGAAGGAAACCCTCGTCCGCACCGTTCCGATCGCACCGGCGGCCGATGGCGGCCCCGTGAGCAGCGAACCCTTCCAGCTCAAGCTTCCACCCCGTACCGTCGAGATCCTCTGGAAGGTCGTCGCGGACAGACCCGATGACGTTCGTTTCGACGTCGAGGCCGATGGCAAGACGGTGGCGACCGACGTCCATCACGGCAAGGCCACGCCCCTGATCAGGGCGGACACCATCCGCCTCATGGCTGTCCGGGGTGCCGGCTCCTCGCTGGAGATCGAGGTGTTCGCGAACGTGATGGAAAAGAGATGACGGCTCGCTCCGGATCAACAAGACAACCTCGGGGAGGACTCATGTCCATCCATATCCGTGTCACGACAGCCGCGGCCTTCTGCGCGCTGGTCCTCGCATTCTGCGGCTCCGCCTCCCAGGCCCAGACAACGGTCACCACCGGCGCGGATACGCCCGCGATATCCGACGCCAAATTCGTCGAGGAGGCCACCGCCGCCGGAATGGCCGAGGTCGAGGCTGGGAAGCTCGCGGCGAGCAAGGCGGACGGCTCCGACGTCAAGGCTTTCGCCGAGAGCATGGTACGCGATCATGAGAAAGCGAATGCCGAACTTCTGAGGATTGCCGAGGAGCAGGGCTTTCCGCCCGGAGGCAGCAAGGGCGGCACGCCGCTGAGTGCGGAGCAGGCGGCTGCCCGGCAGCAGGAGAGCAACCTCTCGAACCTCTCCGGCCAGGAGTTCGACCGTGAGTACATGGCAGGCCAGGTGAAGAGTCACGTCGAGGCGGTCAGGCTCTACGAGGCCCAGGCCGCAGTCAGTGAGGACGACCGGCTCCGCGCTTTCGCAACGCAGCAGCTGCCGGTCCTGAGGCAGCACCTGGAGAAAGCGCAATCCATCGCCGAGCCGCTCCTTGGCAATGAAACCGCGTCGGGCGGATCGCCGAAGCAGTAAGGGAACTCTGGGAACAGTGCGGCCTCCCTACCGAAAAACGATCCGTCAGGGCCGGCACTGAATGAAACAGGAACCGAGAAACTGGCAAGCCACAAGCTGGAAGGGAGAGGCTCGATGGCCATTACGTTGACCGTTAACGGGCAGCAACACCAGGTGGATGTTCCGCCCGACACCCCCTTGCTATGGGTCATCCGGGACACGATCGGGTTGACCGGCACCAAATATGGTTGCGGCATCGCCGCGTGCGGCGCCTGCACCGTCCATGTCGGCGGCGAGGCCGTGCGCTCCTGCGTCACTTTCGTCGGCGATGTCCAGGGGCCGGTGACCACGATCGAGGGGCTGGACCCGCGAGGCGACCATCCGGTCCAGCGCGCCTGGCGCGAAGCCAACGTGCCGCAATGCGGGTTCTGCCAGTCGGGGCAGATCATGCAGGCCGCCGCCTTCATCGCCTCGACGCCGAATCCGGACGACAAGCAGATCACCACGGCCATGGCGGGAAACCTATGCCGCTGCGGCTGCTACCAGCGGATCCACGCCGCCGTCAAAGCGGCCGGAACGGGAGCCTGAGCCATGCCCGCACGAGCGCTCATCCAGAATGTCAGCCGCCGCAGCTTTCTCAAGGGTGCCGGCTCCGCGGCCGGCCTGATCGTGGCCCTGCAGTTCCTGCCGATCGGTCGGGCATCGGCGGCAGCGGCCTATGCCACCGGCGCCGGCGAGATGCCGCACGGAACGGTCAACGACCCGCATGTCTTCATCAGCATAGATCCTTCGGGCACGGTCACGATCGTGACGCACCGGTCGGAGATGGGAACCGGCATCCGGACCAGTCTGCCCATGGTGGTCGCGGATGAGTTGGAAGCCGAATGGACTCGGGTGAAGCTTGTCCAGGCGCTTGCCGATGAGCCGCGTTACGGCAATCAGGACACCGACGGCTCGCGCAGCATGCGCCATTTCATCCAGCCGATGCGGCAGTGCGGCGCAGCCATGCGCCAGATGCTCGAACAGGCAGCGGCCAACCAGTGGAAAGTGCCGGTCGGCGAGGTCCGGGCCAGAAACCACGAGGTCCTGCACCAGGCATCCGGCCGCAAGCTGGGCTACGGGGACCTCGCCCAGGCCGCCATGGACATTCCCGTGCCGCCGATCGAGCAGCTCAACCTGAAGCCGGATGCCGAGTTCCGGTATATGGGCAAGGGAAACATCGGGATCTACGACCTGCACGACATCACGACCGGCAAGGCGCAGTACGGGCAGGATGTCGTACGGCCCGGCATGAAGTATGCCGTCGTCGCCCGGCCGCCTGTCGTCGGCGGGAGGGTCAAGACGTTCGACGACAAGGAGGCCCTCGAGGTTCCTGGAGTCGAGAGGATCATCGAGATCCCGACACAGGATCCCAGGGTCAAGTACACCCCGCTGGGTGGTATCGCCGTGGTCGCCAACAGCACCTGGGCTGCCATCAAGGGGCGCGAGGCGCTCAAGATCGAGTGGGACAACGGGTCGAATGCGTCCTACGACAGCGCGGCGTACAAGGCGGCGATGGAGCGAACCGCCCGAGGCCCCGCCAAGATCGTCCGGGATGAGGGCGATCCTGAAAAGGCCTTTGCCGGTGCCGCGAAGAAGATGTCGGCTGAATATTATGTCCCGCACCTCGCCTGTGCCCCGATGGAGCCGATGGTCGCGACGGCCGTGGCGGGTGACGGCCAGTGCGAGGTATGGGCGCCGCTGCAGTATCCCTACGGCTGCCGGGAGGATCTGGCGAAGTTGCTCGACCTGCCGATCGAGAAGGTGACGGTGCACGTCACCTTGCTGGGCGGCGGCTTCGGCCGCAAGTCCCAGTCCGACTACGCCCAGGAGGCGGTCCTGATATCGAAGGCGCTCGGCGGAACCCCGGTCAAGCTGAACTGGACACGGGAGGACGATATCCAGCACAGCTTCTATCACACTGTCTGCTTCAATCGGTTGGAAGCCGCCCTGGACGGCAACGGTAAAGTGACGGGCTGGCTGCACCGCACCGTGGCGCCCAGCCTGATGTCCACCTTCATGCCGGACCCGAAGTACGAGCACTCTCTCGAACTCGCGATGGGCGTCGTCGACGTGCCGTTCGCGATCCCCAACATCAGGTGCGAGAACGGGGAGGCCGAGGCGCATACCAGGATCGGCTGGTTCAGGTCGGTATCGAACATCCCGCACGCCTTCGCCGTCCAGTCCTTCGTGGCCGAGATCGCGCACGAGTTGGGCAGGGACCCCAAGGACTTTCTCCTGGAGTTGATCGGCCCATCCAGGAAGATCGACATCAAGGCAGCCGGCGTGGTGGACGATTTCTGGAACTACGGCGATCCCTACGACACCTATCCGATCGACACCGGGCGCCTTGCGAACGTCGTCAGGGTCGCGGCGGAGCAGATCGGCTGGGGTCGCCAGATGCCCAAGGGGCATGGTCTCGGCATCGCCGTGCATCGCAGCTTCCTGACTTACGTGGCGACGGCGATGGAGGTGGCGATCGATGATCAGGGCAATCTGACTATTCCCCAGGTCGACACTGCGATCGACTGCGGCTTCGCGGTCAATCCGGAACGCATCCGGTCGCAAATCGAGGGCGCTGCGGTCATGGGGATGAGTTCCACCATGTTCAGCGAGATCACCTTCGAGGAGGGCAGGGCGGTCCAGGGCAACTACGATACCTTCGAGGTCGCGCGGATGGACACCTCCCCGCTCGTCGTGCGGACCCACATCATTCCGCACGGCTACGATGTGCCGGCGAGCGGGGTCGGCGAGCCGGGCGTTCCGCCCTTCGCGCCGGCCCTCTGCAACGCGATCTTCGCAGCGACCGGTAAACGCATCCGCACCTTGCCGATCGGTCGGCAGGATCTGCGGCCGGCGTAATCTGCCGGGACGTCCTTATGATACCGGCCCCGCGGGAGATCGTGATCTTCATCTCGCGGACACTCCGGTCGGGCAATGGCCCGACCGGAGTGTCGAGCCCCGTTACGCGCCACTGCAGCACCAAATCCCGGCTGCAGATCATCGAGCCACAGAGGATTGACCATGATCGCCCGTATCAGCATCACCTCCCCAGCCATTGCCATCATTCTCGCGCTCGGGACAGGCGCGCTGGCGCAGACCATGACCGACAAGGATGAGAAACCGGTTCACGTGCAGGGCCGAATCTCAAGCATCGACGAAAACCGGATCACCATCACGACTTCCCACGGCGAAACTGACCTTACGCTGGCGCCTGACGTGACTTTCTACAGCCTGTCTCCCGCAAGTCCGGACTCGGTGACGACCGAGGCGTCGATCGCGGTCGCGGGACCGGCTGCGCAGGAAGAGAAGATCATGGCCAAGGTCGTGGTTATCTATCCTCAAGGCTCATCCGGAGAAAGCGGAACCTACCTGACCTGGAACCTGACGCCGGACAGCATGATGCGAAACGGTGTGGTCAGGGAGATCCATGACGAACCCGGCGGCCGGGTCGTTGGATTATCATATCCTCAGGGGGGAGCTACCGTCGTGATTCCGCCGGATGCCACGATATTGACGGCTTCCCAGACCGACATGGAAGCGCTTCGAGAAGGTGCGCATGTTTACGTTCCGTCTGCCGAGAGAGGTAGCGGAGGCACCCTGGAAGCTGAAATGATCGCCGTCGGGGAGAACGGTTACGAACCGAAATTCTGAGCAGGTGACGGGATCCGAGGGGCGAAAACCCGGGCAAGTCCATGCCGTCGGCTCAGCGAGCAAATCCGTGACTACACCGATGCTTGGCATGCCGTAGTCGTGCCGCTATCGAATTCGGGCGTGTGGGTTGGAAAAAGAGGTTGCTTACGTACAAAAACAAGACAACAGGAGGAGGCACCCCGTGATCAATCGCCGAGACATCTTGGCCGGCAGTATCGCCGGCGTTTCCGCAGCCGCGACCCTGGCGGCTGCCGGTGCCGCATCGGCCCAGACCGCCGCCACGGAACTGCGCTGGCGCATGACGTCGAGCTATCCTGCTTCGCTCGATGCCGTCTACGGAGCCGGGGAGATCTTCATCCAGGTACTCGGTGAGCTGTCGCAGGGGCGGATGCAGATCCAGCACTTCGCCTCCGGCGAGATCGTGGGCGGGCTGCAGGCCCTCGACGCCGTCCAGAACGGCACCGTGGAATGCTGCGACACTTCCCCGTTCTACTATGTCGGCAAGGACCCGGCCTTCACCTTCGGGTCCGCCATGCCGTTCGGCCTGACGACGCGCCAGCAGAACTCCTGGCTGTTCCAGGCCGGCGGGCTGAACCTGCTGAACGAGCTGTTCGGCAGGTACAACGTGTTCGGCCTGCCGATCGGCAACACCAATGCCCAGATGGCCGGCTGGTTCCGCAAGGAGATCAAGTCGGTCGAGGACCTGCGCGGTCTGAAGATGCGGGTTGGCGGGCTGGCGGGCCGCATCGTCGCCAAGCTCGGGGTGGTGCCCCAGCAGATCGCCGCCGGTGACATCTACCCGGCGCTGGAACGGGGAGCGATCGATGCGGCCGAGTGGGTCGGCCCCTACGACGACGAACGGCTGGGGCTCTACAAGATCGCGCCGTACTACTATTATCCGGGCTGGTGGGAGGCATCATCCACGATCTTCCTCCTGATCAACAAGGGCCGGTGGGACGCGCTGACGCCGTTCGACCAGGCTTTGATGCGGGTCGCCGCCCAAGATGCCATGACCCTGACGATCGCCAAGTACGACCAGCTCAATTCGGTCGCCATCCGGCGCCTTGTGGCAGGTGGCGCGCAGTTGCGGTCTTTTCCGCAGGACGTGATGGATGCCTGCTACAAGTCCGCCAACGAAGTGTTCGCGGAGATCGGCGGCGAGAACGAAATGTTCAAGCGCCTCCATGACCATCTGACGGGGTTCCGCAACGAGCAGAATCTGTGGCACCAGATCGCCGAGTACAGCTACCAGACCTTCATGATCCGATCCCGCAAGCTTTGAATGCCAGGGGCGGCGTGCTGCCGCCCCGTCCCACCGAGATACTCTCCTGAAGATTGCGAGCGCGCCGTGCGGATGGTGTGCGAACACGGGGGAGAGCACTGCGCCCATCGGCTCGCCGGTGCCCGCTCCGGGCAATCAGGGCGATACCTGGAAAACCGCTTCGAGAATACACTTCGACCACTCCGGAACCGGCGCAAGGCGATCCAGATCATCGGGAGCGGGGTAGGGAGGTTTGCCGCGCTCGTGGTCGATCACCAGGATCGGAGGAGGCACTTCGGCTCCGGGCAGTACCGTGACGCTGTTGTCGAAAACCTGGAGAGATGCCAGCACCGGGACCAGTCGACAGAGGTTGGCCCGGGACGCCTGCCAGCGTTCACGAACCTTCTGCTCCGGAATCGGGTGGCCACCCCTGGAGACCCGAAGGGCCACGCGCTGGAGATGAAGATCGATGCTCGCCAATCCGACATACAGCACATGAACATCGTGGGTGGCCGCCGCCCGACGGAGAAGCGACAAAATCGTCTTGCCGCCCAGGGTCGTCTCGAACGCGAAATCCATCCTGGTCCGGATAGCCTCCTCAAGGCGCTCCCTGCCATACTCCCAGGCACGGGCATTCGCCTCGCCCGGACTGGACCCATGGGCGATCAGGCCACGGGTATACTCATCCGGATTGAACCAATCGATATCGTTCGCCGCCAGCCGTGCTCCGACGACCGAGCTCTTCCCGGCACCGTTGACACCGGCCAGGACCAGGATTTCCGGCAACGCTCAGAAGCTCTCGCCGGCGATCGGCGGGTTTGGGACCTGGCCGGTCATGGCGCGCAGCCTTTTGATCTTGTCTGCCATTGTCCCGTCTTTCATCCGAGCGATACGCTCATCGAAACGCCGGGTCAGATCGGCAACGGGATCTTCCGCGGCTGCACCTGGAACGGACAAGGCTTGCATCACCCGGTCGTATTCCTCCCTGGACATGATGACCATATCCGCATGACCGCGGCTCGTGACCGCGATGCGGCCCTTGGCACGAACTTCCCGGGCGACCGTGCCCCACTTGTCCTGCACCTCCGTGGAGCTGCGGGCCGGCAAGCTCTCGGCATCGACGATGTAAGCGTGCGCTGTCATGCCTTGTCTCCTCGGATCGACTGGATCGGCTATCAAGTGGGGATTATAGCCATTCCCTCCAAGTTCGCCATTCGATTGATGAATCGATGCCACGGCACCATGCTGAAACCGAGGATGTCGCCATGGCGGCGCGACCCGACCAAATCGGCCTCCGGAAATCCCGGCGCGGTTCAGATTCAGGCCAGCCCGAAGATATCGCGGACCTTGTCGCCCGCCGCCAGTCGCTCCGTCCATTCCGCCTCGAGCGTCAGCTTGGCCTCCGCCGCGTCGATCAGGCTCTCCAGGTGCGCCGGCGCGAGCGCCGCCAACCCGTCGCCGTCGCCGATGATCAGGTCTCCGGGATCGACGGGGCAGCCTCCGACCTCGACCGTTCCGTTGACCTCGCCTTCGGCAGCCGCGGTCGGTCCGCGGGGATTGACGGCGCGAGAATAGACCGCGAACCCGGTCATCGTCGCCAGGACCGCAGTGTCGCGGACAGCGCCGTCGCAGACGACGCCTGCGGCACCCTTGCGATGGAGGTGTCCCCCGAGCACGTCGCCGATCATCGCATGCGCCGGGTGTCCCCCCGCTGCGATCACCAGCACGTTGCCCGGTTCGACATGTTCCAGAGCGTGCAGCACCGCGCCGAAATCGGGCGGGGCGCAGCGCGCGGTGACGGCCCTGCCGAAGAGGGCGGGCTGCTGGCCCGCCGGACGCAGGGCCGCGATCGCCGGATCGATCTGGCGATCCGGTACGAGGTCCACGATGACCGAAACGGGAATCCTGCGCCAGCGGGCGAGCAGGTCTTCCGCCGGCGCGGCCGGTCGGGTCGGATGGACGATCACGGTCATTTGGCGGTTTCCTCCGAAGTTCCTTCGAACGCGGTTCACGGACAGTCCATCACCGTTATGGCGAGCCGGGCGTGACTTCGAACTGATCTTGGGCTGAAGGACGAAAGGGCGGCGAGCCATGTCCGGAGCTGCGGTCAACGGCTGCCGGGCCAGCAGCATATGGTTGCCGCCGTCCGAACCGCAACCACCTCTCCGGCCGGCTCCGTCGGCGTCCGGGGCGAGTCGAGCAGCAGACAAGCCGCCGACCATGATGGACCCCATCAAACGGCGGATACCGGGTCCCGCAGTGCGGACGCACGCCGCCGGTGGAGACCTGCCGACAGGCGGACCTGACACCCTCGCAGTCCGCGAAGTGCGCCGGAGCCGCCATGTCGAGGGAAGATCGAGGCCCCCTTCCGCCGGCGCGCGGCCTCGCTGGCATGCCCGTCCGCGGACGGGTTCCCGCCCTACCGGCCGGCTGATACCATGCGTCGTTCCAGGGGCGCGGAATCGGCGATGCGGGGTGCCTCGCGCCCGATCAGACGGAGGAACCGTTCCGCGACGGGTACCGGGCTGTAATGATCGAGAACCCAGGCGCGACCTTGGACCGAGATACGTTCGAGCACCGCCGGTTCGGCGACGATCCGGTCTATGGCGTCCTGGGCGCGGTCGAAATCAATGCCGATATAATGTTCCCAGTTGGTCGGACGCACCGGCAGGGCCATGCCGTACTTGTCGAAATCGGCGTGGATGCTGACGCAACCGGCCGCCATGGCCTCCCAGAAGCGCCAGCTGTCCCACTGGGTGATGCGCCTGCCCTTCAGGTCGTACCGGCGCATCAGGCGCCACATCAGGACGAACAGCGGATTGGCCTGACTGCGGGGCCAGGACGGAATGAACCAGCCACAGAAGGACGCCGTCGCCATCACGGACATCAACTCTTCGTAGAAGACCGGGGTATGTCGCCGGCCTGTCTGCTTCCACATCAGATGATGGTAAGCCTCTTCGGGCATGCCCATCGCGGAAAAGGATGCCGGGAGCGCCGCATCGGAAATCGGATAGAAGAGGTCCTGTGCCGCCTTTCGAACCGACTGCATCTTGCCGACATGGCGGAAATTATAGCGCAGGGTCCGTTCACGCTGGTCGAACGGCGGGATGTGGGAGAGTTCGCGAAGCTGGCGCTTCGACAGCCCCAGTGCCCACGGCTTGACGTTGGAGGGCAACTTCTGGTCCACGCAGCGATGTGCGCTGAGGATCAGGTCGAACCGCTTCGGATAGAGCGTCACCAGCCTGTGCTGGTCAAGGCTGCTCTGGTCGGTGTGGTGCGTAAGAACCCGAACTTGGGTGGAGTTCGGCTTCAGGTTCAGGATGAATTCCAGCCCATCGTGGAACTGGATCATTCCTGAGTCGAAGATCACGATGTCGCAATCGTCGGGCGTTACGTCCGGATCGTGCCTGAACAGGGTTTCGTTCGTCTGCGCGGAGGTCCGCCAGTAGGGGCGCGGCGCGTAAAGTGAAAAGCCCAGCATGGCCAAGCCCTCGCAAAGCGCGATGGCGGTGTGGGGATACATGGTCTGCTGAGGGTCGGGTTCGACGGGCGGCGCGTAGAAGTATACAGTCGCCATGATTTTCTCCAGCGGCTTCGAGTTGGTGGACCGGATCAGGATCGCAGTCGGGATTTCCCGGATTTCCAGGGTGCCGGCACCGAGGAATGGCAGGCTCTCCCGGATCGGCAAAAAGCTCGCCCGACCGAAGGGGCACGCAGCAGTCGGCGGAAGGACACCGGCAGCGTCAGGGCGATGTGGAGAAGCTCCACCCACTGCGCCGCGGTATCAGGCGACGACGGATAGCCCCCGAACCGCAGGCATCATCGGTGAAGAACATTCAAGAATATGGAATTTCGCCTCATTCACAGCCGCGATATACATGATTTTAACAAATTTATTCTCATCTGTTCAAACCGAGACGTGTTTTAATCCTGAAGGAGGGCTGACCAGAGCTTGGGCCGGCCGGCAGGCGTCATGGACGGCCCGAAACCACGACTGTCCGGCACGGTACTTGCTAATCAACCATTGAGAACATTTCTAGTGACCGTTTTCTCCTTCGGTTCGTCATCCGCGGGCTTGACCCGCGGATCTCAAGGCACGGAGGCTCCGATGCTTCCCGTGAACGATGCCCGGATCAAGTCCGGGCATGACGAAAAAGGGAAGATGAAGCATCCTGAGCATCAGCTTAGGGTTGATCAGCAATCATCGTGCCGGACAGCCGTGGCCCGAAACGGGCTTCGATAGTCGGCTGACTTATCCCGCGGGATGCCTGGAAGTCTCGGCTCGGGCGCCGGGAAAGGTTGGCTTTCGCCGCCGCATCCACGACCCGAAAGCCCCGATCCGCGCCCGGGACGGGATCCGGCGGCTGTCGCGAACGGTGGACAACCGCAGAGTTCCCGATGTATGTCCTGCGCTTGCCGGTGCATATCGATAGGTATCCACCGCCCCTGATGACAGGTCGAACAATTTCCGATGTCCTAATGTCAATCGAGCACCTCAAGCGCGTCGTCGAAGCCGAGTCATTCCAGCGGTTCATCGTCGTGATCATCCTGATCAACGCCGTGACGCTCGGCCTGGAAACTTCGGAAACGGCCATGGCCCGGGCCGGCGCGGCGCTGTACGTCATCGACCGCATCATCCTCGGCATCTTCGTCGCGGAACTGGCTGCCAAGCTGGTGGTCTATCGCCGCCGCTTCTTCGCCAGCGGCTGGAATCTCTTCGACCTTGCGGTCATCGGCGTCTCGGTCATTCCCGCGACCGGCAATTTCTCGATCCTGCGCGCCCTGCGCATCCTTCGCGTCCTGCGCCTGCTGTCGGTCATGCCCCAGCTTCGGCGCGTCATCGAGGCGCTGATGCACGCCATGCCCGGCATGGGGTCGATCGGCCTCGTGCTGGCGCTGATCTATTACGTGTCGGCCGTGCTGGCGACGAAACTGTTCGCCGCCAGCTTCCCCGACTGGTTCGGCTCGATCGGCGCCTCGATGTACACGCTCTTCCAGCTCATGACGCTCGAAAGCTGGTCGATGGGCATCGTCCGTCCCGTGATGGAGGTCTATCCCTGGTCCTGGCTGTTCTTCGTGCCGTTCATCATCGTCACCAGCTTCGCCGTGCTCAATCTGGTGATCGCGATCATCGTCAACTCGATGCAGACCTTGCAGGAAGACCAGACCAAGGCCGAGAAGGCGATGATACATGAGGAAGCCATGACCGTGGCAGGGGAGGTGGCGGCACTTCGGACCGAACTGGCCGAGATCCGGACCCTGCTGGAAAAGGAGCCGCCCCGCCCCCGAAACGACTGACCGGCCGCGGCATGCGGCCCACGCGCCGAAGGAATGCGAGCCGTGGGCGGGCCGCCCCGGGTCATCCGGATCTGCGCCGCGGAGGGGGCGCCCGTGCCTGCCGGTCCTTGATCGCCCGTTCCCGAGCCGCCGCCCCTCCTCGCGGAACCTTTCGCGAACACATGGGTTTACGTGGTTCACGATCGAGGACCTCGAAGTTGACGGACGCAAGCGCGGCCACGAAGGGCGAGCAATTCAATCCGGAGGCGGACATCAGGGAGTTCATCCTGGACCAGGGGTTTCCCTGCGTCGGCGCGAAGTCGGCCGTCCAGAAGGGAAGAATGACGGTCTACACCGCACGGAGCATCGATAGCTCCTGGGACGACGTCGCCATCCAGGAGCGGCTGATGCGTTTCGCCTGGGAATACACCCAGGACCCGACGCTCTTCACCAGTTTCGCCGTCATCTTCCAGGGGCCGGCCCGCCTTGCCGAGGAGGATTTCGAACGCAACCTGTGGGATCGGGTCCAATCCCTGACCGACAAGGATGCCTGGCGGGGCCAGCAACACGATCCCCGTGTGAGCGCCGACCCCGACGACCCTCATTTCGCGCTCAGCTTCGGCGGACAGGCCTTCTTCGTCGTCGGGCTCCATCCGCAAGCCAGCCGGCCGGCGCGCCGTTTCTCCCATCCGGCCATGATCTTCAACCTTCATGACCAGTTCCAGATGCTGCGCGATCAAAATCGCTATGAGAAGCTGCGCGCGGCCATCCTCGACCGGGACGTGAAGCTTGCCGGCGACGTCAATCCGATGCTTGCCCGGCACGGTGAAAGTTCGGAGGCAAGGCAGTACAGCGGCCGGATCATCGAACCGGACTGGGCCTGTCCCTACAGCCGGAAGCTTGCCCCGCCGGTACACCCCCACCCGATCGACACCCTGCATGATTTCCTGGGGAAACGCGATGCCTGAGGCATACGGAACCGCATACGGAACAATCGTCGCCATCCCGCCGCGCAGCGGCACGGCATTCGAACTGGATGCCGGGGACACGCTGGCGGTGATCGATCCGGAAGGCGGCCAGGTCGCCGACCTTCTCGCCGTCTCCCGGGCGGATACCCGCGAAATGATCTCTTCGGGCAGGACGCTCGATTACGCCGAGCGGATCTATCTGACGACGGGCGACAAACTCTATTCGAACCGCTCGAACGTCATGCTCGATATCGTCGAGGATACCGTGGGGCGCCACGATTTCCTGCTCACCCCCTGCAGCGAAGCGACCTTCCGGCTCTGCTACGACGACGAGCCGCCCCACCAGGGCTGCCACGGCAACCTCGCCGGGGCCCTGCGTCCCTACGGGATCGGGGAAGATGCCATCCCCGTCGCGTTCAACTGCTTCATGAACGTGCCGGTGGACGGCGAGACCGGCAGGTTCAAGGTGCTGCCGCCCTTGAGCAAGGCGGGAGACCGCATCGTCTTCAGGGCGCGGATGGATCTGGTGATCGGCCTCACGGCCTGTTCGGCGCCGGCGAGCAACGGCGGCAGCTTCAAGCCCATACATTATTCCGTCCGGAAGGCCGGAGACGCGGCCCCGTGATCCGGGCCGGGAGCGGCATTTCCGTTCCGACGTCATCACGAACATCCCGACTTCCCGGCACGCCGCAGCGCGTTGCCGCTCCCGAAAGCGTTCCGCCCGCCATGACTCCCGGGATCGCGGGCGAGCAACCGCCGCTGCGGATATAGGCTCATCCGCGCCCCTTGCCGCTGGTTATAGCTTATTCCGATAGCCACGTTCGTTAATTGGTATTTCCCACATATTCCGGACACGTCTATTCTCGAAGCCGACAAGAAAAAAAATGCGGCAGGGGGGAAGATGGAGTTGTATCGATACGTCATCTCCAGCGGTGCGACTGAGCACAATCAGTAAAAACACCGAAAACCTCCGTCAGAGCTCAAAGAAAATCTCTGGACCGCACACCACGAGAGTGAGGACGCATGCCTTTCGACCAGATTCTCATCAATAACAATTGGTCTTCGGGGTCGAGTGGCCAGACAATTCCGATGCTGAGCCCGAGCGACGGAAAAGAGATTTCCCGCATCGCCCGCGGCACCGCCGAGGATGTCGACAAGGCGGTCCGCGCCGCCCGCCGCGCCTTTGAGGGCGGCTGGGGCCAGACCCCGGCGCTGGAGCGGGGCCGCCTCTTGACCCGTCTCGGCCAGCGGATCCTGGAGAACGCCGAGGAACTGGCCCAAATCGAGGCGAGCGACACCGGCAAGCCGCTCAAGCAGGCCCGCGCCGACATCGTCAACGCCGCCCGGTACTTCGAATTCTACGGCGGCGCCGCCGACAAGATCCACGGCGACACCATCCCGTTCCTGGACGGCTACACCGTCATGATCCTGCGCGAACCGCGCGGCGTGACCGGCCACATCATCCCCTGGAACTACCCCGCCCAGATGTTCGGCCGCACGCTCGGCCCCAGCCTCGCCGCCGGCAACGCCGCCGTGCTCAAGCCGGCCGAGGAGGCCTGCCTGTCCTGCATCCGGCTCGCCGAGATCGCCATGGAGATCGGCTTTCCGCCCGGTACCATCAACGTCGTGACCGGCTACGGCGAGGAAGCCGGCGCGGCGCTGGCCGCCCATCCCGGCATCGACTTCCTGTCGTTCACCGGCTCGCCCGAGGTCGGCACGCTGGTCCAGAAGGCGGCGGCGGAGCACCATGTTCCCTGCGTCCTGGAACTTGGCGGCAAGTCGCCGCAGATCGTGTTCGAGGACGCGGACCAGCGTCTGGCGATCGACAGCATCGTCAACGCCATCGTCCAGAACGCCGGGCAGACCTGCTCCGCCGGCAGCCGCGTGCTGGTGCAGCGCTCGATCTTCGACACCTTCATCGCCGATCTCGCCCGTCGGGTCGCGGCGGTGCGCGTCGGTCCCCATGGCGACGACCTGGATTGCGGTCCCGTGATCAGCGCCGGTCAGCTCGACCGCGTCCGGGGCTTCCTGGCCCAGGCCAAGTCCGACGGCGTGCCGGTCCTCGCCGAGGGCGTCATCACCGAGGGCGCTCCCGAAGGCGGCTTCTACGTCAAGCCGACGCTGTTCGGCCCCGTGCCGCTCAAGCACCCGCTGGCCTGCGAGGAGGTCTTCGGGCCGGTGCTGTCCGCCATCCCGTTCGACGACGAGGCCGACGCGATCCGGATCGCCAACGGGACCGACTTCGGGCTGGTGGCCGGCATCTGGACCAGGGACGGCGCCCGTCAGCTGCGCCTGGCGCGCGCGGTGCGGGCCGGGCAGGTCTTCGTCAACGCTTACGGCGCCGGCGGCGGCATCGAACTGCCGTTCGGCGGCGTCAAGAAGAGCGGCCATGGCCGCGAGAAGGGGTTCGAGGCGCTGCGCGAGTTCACCGTGGCGAAGACGGTCGTCCTCAAGCACGGCTGACCGCCCGTCAGGCCGCCAGCCTAAACCAAGCCCAGCCTGGACCAATCAACGATAATCAACCGTAAATCCCAAGGGGAGGATCGCCCATGTTGTCCCGTCGCGCCCTGTTCGGTGCCTGTGCCTGCGCGCTTGCCTTCGCGGCCCTCGACGCCATGCCGGCGGAGGCCCGCGAGATGCGGGGCCGCCTGGGCCACGTCTTCGCCACCAACAGCCCGGTCGATCAGGCCAGCCAGGAATTCGCCCGCCTGATCAAGGAGCGGTCGAACGGCGAGATCGACATCTCGGTGTTCCCCAACAGCCAGCTCGGCGGCGACGAGACGCTGGGCCGCGAGCTGGCGCGGGGCTCGCTGGAACTGGCGTTCCTCAATCCCGGCTCGCTGACCGGCCTGGATCCCTTGCTCGACATCCACTACCTGCCGTACATCGTCGACGACTTCGCGCAGGCCGACAAAGTCTTCTACAACGAGGACGGCATCCTCCAGAAGACTCTGCGGGAAACGCTGCGCAAGCACAGGATGGAGCCGCTGGGCTTCTTCGAGCTGGAGTTCCGCTCGGTCACCAACTCCCGCCGGCCGGTCGAGAAGATCGCCGATCTCCAGGGCCTCAAGCTGCGGGTGCCCGGTTCCGCCGGCATCAAGGGCTTCTTCGCCGCCGCGGGGGCCCAGCCGGTCACGATGCCGTTCCCGGAACTGTTCACCGGCCTCCAGCAGGGCACGGTCGACGGCCAGGACAACGGGCCGAGCATCACCTACAACTCGCGCCTGTTCGAAGCCCAGAAGTTCATGACGACGACCAACCACGTCTACGCCATGGGCACCATCGTCGCCGGCGACCGGTTCTGGAGCCGCCTCGGCGACGAGCAGCGCGCCATGATCCGCGACACCGCGGCGGAGGTCAGCCGCAAGCAGATCGAGAACAACCGGGCGCTCAACAAGGAATTCCTCGCCAGGATCGCGGCCGGCGGCGTCCAGGTCACCGAGCTGTCCCCCGAGACCCTGAAGGAGTTCGCCGAGTTCGGCCGGGCGCAGTGGGACGGCCTGGGCAAGATCTATGGGGAGGAGCGCGTCAAGCTGCTGCGCGCCGAGATCGCGGACCTGGACTGATGTCCATGGCGGAGCCAATCCAGATGGACCAAACCCAGATGGAACCCGGCGTCGCGGTGGCGCCGGGTCCCGGGTCCTCGGCGCTCGACCGGGTCGAACGCGGGATCTACCGGGTGGAGGCATTCATCGCCGGGGCATCCCTCGTGGTGATGCTCGTCACCATCGTGTTCAGCGTCGTCGCGCGCTATTTCGAACTGCCGGTCCCGAACGTCAGCGAACTGGGCATCGTCGCCATGGCGCCGCTGACCTTCGTAGGTGCTGCGCTCTGCACCTACGCCCGCGCCCATATCAGCGTCGAGATCGCCCAGCAGCTTCCCTCGAAGCTGTTGCGGTCGATCGCCCACGCGGGCGCCATGCTGTCGCAGCTCCTGTTCGCCGGCATCTTCCTCTACGTCGCGTGGGAATTCTTCGCCTACGCCTATGAATCCAACGAGAACCTGATCGACCTGGGCACGCCCGTGGCGGTGCCGGCCGGGTTCATGGTCCTGGGCAGCGCCCTGATGATCCTCCACGCGCTGGCCGACCTCTACCGCCTGGTCACCGGCCAGCCCCATCCAGGACTGCCCCATCCAGGACTGCCCAATTCCGGAGGATCGTCATGACGCCGATCATCTTCGGCCTTGCGATGCTCCTGCTGATCGGCACGCCGATCGGCGTCGCCTTCGCGCTGGTCGTGCTGCTGAACGTCGAGACCTTCGACCTGTGGCTGGATAGCCTCGGCTCGGTTCCCTACGACAGCGTCATGAGCTTCCCGCTGCTGGCGATTCCGCTGTTCCTGCTGGTCGGCGAGGTCATGAACCGGGGCGGCCTGGCGGAGAGCCTGACGGCATTCTGCGACCTGCTGCTTCGGCGCCTGCCGGCCCGGCTCGGCCATATCGCGATCGGCGCCAGCGCCCTGATGGGCGCCATCACCGGGTCGTCGGTCGCGACGGTCGCCGCCATCGGCGGCACGGTCGGGCCGGAGATGGAACGGCGCGGCTACCGGCGCGGCTATATCGCCTCCCTCGTCGCGGCGGCCGGCCTGCTCGGCGTGCTGATCCCGCCGTCGATCCCGCTGATCCTCTACGGCTCGATCGTCGGCGTGTCGATCACGGAACTGTTCCTGGCGACGCTCCTGCCGGGCTTGGTGATGGCCTGCGCCTTCTTCGCGACCCACGCGATGCTGGCCCGCCGCGCCCTGGCCGGCGGCCGGGAAGGTCCCGCCCCCGAGGCCGGGCGGGCGCTCTCGCGGAACCGCCACAATCTCCGCACCGCCTCGTCGCTGTTGCTGCCGGTCCTCGTGCTCGGCGGAATCTACAGCGGCCTGTTCACCCCGACGGAAGCGGCGGCCGTCGCGGCGCTCTACACCATCGCCGTGACGCTGCTCCAGCGGACGCTGAGGGCGGACGAGCTGCCGGGCGTGTTCGGCACCACGGCGCGGACCGCCGCCGCGATCCTGACGATCATCGCCTTCACCGCCATCTTCAACCGGGCGCTGGTCTTGGCCCAGATCCCGCAGGACATCGCCAGCTTCGCGGTGAGCGTGACCGACAGTCCGCTGGTCTTCCTGGCGATGGTCAACCTGGTCCTGCTGCTGGTCGGCATGTTCATGGAGACCAACGCCGCCGTGCTCCTGATGGGGCCGCTGCTGGCGCCCGCCGCCGACCGGTTCGGCATCGACCCGGTCCATTTCGGCATCATCTTGGTGACCAACATCGAGATCGGCCTGCTGACGCCGCCGCTCGCCGCCAACCTCTACGTGGCGGCGCGGACGACCGGGGCCGGCCTGTTCGAGATGGCGCCGTATTTCGGCTGGTTCCTGCTGGCGACGCTGCTGACGCTGGCCGCCATCACCTACATTCCCGCGCTGCCCCTCTGGTACCGCGTTTTCTGATCCGGAGACACCTCATGACAGCCCTTCCCACCAGCTCCCGCGCCGCCGTCCTGCGCCGGTTCGGCGAGCCGCTCCGGATCGAGGACGTGCCGGTCCCGCGCGAGATCGAGCCCGGCGCGATCCTGGCCCGGATCGAGACCTGCTCCGTCTGCGGCACCGACGTCCACCTGTCGCGCGGCACGCTGTCGCTCAAGGTCGATCTGCCCATCATCATCGGCCACGAGATGGTCGGCCGGATCGTGGCGCTCGGCTCCGGCTCGGACCGCGACAGCATCGGCAACCCGCTCCGGGTCGGCGACCGCATCGTCTACACCCACACCGCCTGCGGCTCGTGCTTCTACTGCACCGTCGCCCGCCAGCCGACGCTGTGCGACAACCGCAAGGCCTATATGTACGAGTCGATGGAGAAGCCGCCGTTCCTGATGGGCGGATTTTCGGAATACGGCTACGTCCTGCCGGAATCGGGCCGCATCCGCGTGCCGGACGACGTTCCCAACGACCTCGCCAGCCTGTGCAGCTGCGCCTTCCGCTCGGTCATGAACGCCACCTCGCAGATCGGGCCGATCGCCCCCACCGACACGGTGGCGATCCAGGGAGCCGGTCCGCTGGGCCTGCTGGCGGCGGCGGTCGCCAAGGTCGGCGGCGCGAGGCGCGTCATCGTGATCGGCGGGCCCTCGGCCCGGCTCGACATGGCGCTGGCCTTCGGCGCGGACGAGGTCATCCCGGTCGAGACGACCTCCGCGGCGGAACGCGCCGACAGGGTGCGCGAGCTGTCCGGCGGGCGCGGCGCCGACATCGTCATGGAGTTCACCGGCCACCCCGCCGCCTTCTCCGAAGGGTTGGAAATCGCCCGCAAGGGAGGCCGCTATCTGGTCGTCGGCCAATTGGGCGACGCCGGCACCGAGATCAAGCCGTCGATGATCGTCAAGAAGAACCTCCAGGTCATCGGCTCGTTCTCGGGCGACGCCGCCAGCTATTGGAAGGCGCTGCAGTTCGTCCAACGCCACCAGGAGACGATCCCGTTCGACCGCATGATCACCGGCCGCTTTCGCCTGGACGAGGTCAACACCGCGCTGGAGCGGATGCGGAAGTTCGAGGAAATCAAGCCCGTCATCGAGATCTGACCACCCACCCTACTGGAACGCGACATATGCCGCATTATGACGAGAACAGCCGCGGCCCCTTGGATGGGGTGAGGATACTCGACCTGTCCAGGCTGGTCGCCGGCAACATGGTGACCCACGTGCTGGCCGACCAGGGGGCCGACGTGATCAAGGTGGAGCACCCGCAGAAGGGCGACGACCTGCGCAACTGGCGGGTCGAGGGCGTCGAGATCTACTGGAAGGTCTATTCCCGCAACAAGCGCAGCATGGCGCTCGACATCAAGACCGACGGCGGCAAGGACATCCTGCTGCGCCTGGTCGAGACCGCCGACGTCGTCGTGGAGAACTTCGTTCCCGGCACGCTGGAGCGCTGGGGCCTCGGGCCGGACGCGCTGCATCGGCGCAATCCGGGCCTGGTCATCCTCCGCATCTCCGGCTGGGGCCAGACCGGCCCCTACGCCAGGCGGCCCGGCTTCGGGACGCTGGTCGAGGCGATGTCGGGCTACGCCCACCTCAACGGCTTTCCCGACCGTCCGCCGGTCCTGCCGCCGCTGGCGATGGCCGACATGGTCGCGGGGCTCTACGGCTCGTCGGCCGTGCTGGCCGCACTCCGCCACGCCGTCCGGGGCGAGAAGGGCGGGCAGGTGATCGACCTGTCCCTGTTCGAGCCGATCTTCTCCATGATCGGGGCGGAGGCCGCGCAGTACCGGCTGACCGGCGTGCCGTCCAACCGGGCCGGCAACCAGTCCACCCACACGGCGCCGCGCAACGTCTATCTCTGCTCCGACGGCAAGTACGTGGCGATGTCCGGCTCCATGCAATCCATGGCCGAGCGGATCTTCACCACCATCGGCCGCCCCGAGCTGATCGCCGATCCGCGGTTCCGGACCAACGACGACCGCGTCCGGCACCGGGACGAGCTGGACCTGATCATCGGCGCCGTCATCGCCACGCGCACCCAGGAGCAGAACCTGGACCTGTTCGAGGCGGCGGGCGTCACCGTCGGTCCCGTCTGCTCGATCGCCGACCTGGTCGACCATCCCTTCGTCCGCGGCCGCGAGGTCATCGTCGAGCTGCCGGACGAGGACATGGGAACGCTTCCCATGCACAACGTCATTCCCCGGATGTCCGGCACGCCCGGCGGCATGCGCCGCCCGGCGCCGCGCCTCGGCCAGCACAACGCCGAGATCCTGGCGGAACTCGGGGCCGCGATGGCGCCGCGCGAACGGGAGATGCCGGTATGACCCGGACCTGGGCCACCAAGAAGCTGCCGATCTGGCGCTCGATGCTGTTCGTTCCCGTCAACAACGAACGGTTCCTCGCCGGCGCTCCCAAGCGGGGCGCCGACGTCATCCAGCTGGACCTGGAGGACAGCATCCCGCCCGACCAGAAGGCCGAGGCCCGCGGCATGGTCCGCGCCGCCGCGGCCCGCCTGGCCCGCGAGGGCGTCCAGGTCGTCGTCCGGATCAACCGGCCGTGGCGCCAGGCCGTCGCCGACATCGAGTCCAGCGTCTGCGCCGAGGTCATGGCGCTGACGCTGCCCAAGGTGCCGGACGCCAGCCACATCCGCGCGGTCGGCGAGATCCTGGACGAGTTGGAGTTCGAGCAGGGTCTGCCCCGCGGCCACACCGGCCTCGTCGCGATGATCGAGACCGCCGACGGCCTCGGCGAGATGCGGGCCATCGCAGCATCCCCGCGCGTCCTCGGCATCACGGTGGGCGCCGAGGATCTGGCGGTGTCCATGGGCATGGTACCCGACGACCGAAGCCTTTACGTCCCCAACGTCATGGCGGTGGCGGCGGCGCGGGCGGCCGGCTGCCTGCCGATCGGCTACGTCGGATCGGTGGCCGACTACACCGACCTGGACCGCTTCCGCCGCGTCATCCAGGAGGCGCGCCGGCTGGGTTTCGAGGGCGGCTTCTGCATCCATCCCGACCAGGTGGCGATCCTCAACGAGGCCTTCGCCCCCTCCGCCAAGGAAGTCCGGGACGCGGAGGAGATCATCGCCGCCTTCGAGGCCGGCCTGCGCGAGGGCAGGGGCGCCGTCCGCCACAAGGGCCGGATGCTCGACCTTCCCGTGGTCGACCAGGCGCGGGCGGTGCTGATCCGGCACGAAGCGATATCCGCATGCGCCGTGGACAGGGGTTCCGCCCGCTCGCCAGATTAGGCCGGACTTGACCGGCTACCCGAAGGACGACGCCGCCGCAGATGGATCTCCGCCAGCTCAGGTATTTTCTCGCGATCGCGGAACATGGCTCCATCCTCAAGGCGTCCCAGGCGCTGCACGTGGCGCAGCCCTCGATCAGCACCCACTTGCGGAACCTGGAGGAGGAGCTCGGCGTCGTCCTCTTCGAGCGCTCGGCCCGCGGCGTCGTGGCGACCAGCGAGGGGCAGGAACTCATCCGCCATGCCCGGCTGATCCTCAAGTCCGCCGACGACGCCCGGGAAAGCCTCCGGTCACGCTCCGACAGCCCGGTCGGCCGCGTGACCTTCGCGATTCCGACCTCGCTCGTGACCATCCTGGCCGTTCCCCTGATCGAGCGGACCCAGGCGGCGCTGCCCAACGTGACATTGCGCGTCGTCGAAAGCATGAGCGGCTACATCGCGCACTGGCTGCTCGAGGGGCAGGTCGATGTCGGCCTGCTCTACGGCGCGCAACCCAATTCCGGCATCGAGAGCACCAGGCTCCTGACCGAGGAGCTTTACCTCGCCGGCCGTGACGAAGCCTCCCTCCGCGGCGTCGCGGAAGGAGGCGAGGCGCCGTTCCACCGGCTGGAGCCGCTCAAGTTCGTCCTGCCGGGACGGGAGCACGGCCTCCGCTCGCTGGTCGAACAATCGGCGCGGCGTGCCGGCATCAGCCTGAACGTGACGATCGAGATCGACGCCTTCAGCCAGATCAAGCGCCTCGTCCGCCGCGGCGCCGGCCACACCATCCTGTCGCTCGCGGCGTTGGAAAGCGACGAGCCCGCCGCCGCCCTCTCGGTCGCGCGCATCGTGGAACCCGTCGTCGAACGCTCGGTCCACATCGCCCATGCCAACAGCCGACCCCTGACCCGCGCCGCGCGGGAAGTCGAACGCATCGCGGTCGACATCCTGCGGGCGGAGGCAAGCTCCGGCTGGTGGCGCGCCAAGCTCCCGTGAGCGTCCGGTACCGGGGCGCGTGGACCCTCGAACGGAGAGGACCCATAGGGAGGACCGTACCTCGCCCCCACCTGTTCCCAGGGGAGGCGGATTCCCTGGGAAGCGGAGAGGCATCATGCGGTTCTTGTCATCGGCCCAGTTCATCGAGCGGTCGCAGGTGGCCGACGAGTTCGTCGCGCCCTCGGCGGCGCTGGCCAACCGCTTGCTGGGTGCCAGGGGCCTGGACCGCCTGCCGCCGTGCAGCGTCTCCTACTTCGTCGAGGAGCTTCATCGGCCGGGCGCGGCGATCGGCCTGCACACCAAGGGCACGGCCGAGATCCGGCTGAACCTGGCCTGGCTCGCTGACCTGGCGCAGCGGGCCGCAGACCCCGAGTGGGAGGTCGCCTTCGTCGTCCTGCACGAATACGCCCACTTCGTCCTTGATCTTCTCGAGGCCCGGGAGACCGGCGCCGGCGCAGTGCGCCGACGTATCGCGGCCGAACACGCCGACTTCCTGAGCCGCATGCGGCGTCTCGGCTGGCTGGCCGATCCGGTGTCGCGGAAGCTCCTGTCCGACCACAACTCCGTGGCCGAGGAGTGGTACTGCGATGCCTTCGCCTATTGGGCGGCGGGTACCCTGCCGGACCCGCACGCGGCGTTCTTCGACGAACTCCTGGCCGGGGTGCGCGGTCTTCCCGCCGCCTGATGCCGGCGAAGCGACGCCGAACGCCATCGACGACGTTCCGCCGACAGCCGCGCCGCCATGTCCGCTGACATGAGTTCATCGCTTCCGTGGCTCCGCTGGAGATAAGGCGGATTCACCCGATGAAGTCTGCCGCCGCACGACGCCGGGTTCCGAGGCTGCCGAAGCGACCATGTCCCGATCGTCCAGGTGCAGGGCGAATCCCGTGGCGTCCGGATCGCCCAGGCCGTGCCGCAGTTGCATGCCCGGGATAAGATAATCGCCGCCGTTCTGCTGCCGGTAGGGGATCGGCGGCGTCGCGGCGAGGGTGCGCATCCTCTCGCGCAGGCGCTCGGCGGTGAGCGAGAAGCGCTCCTGGTCCACCCGGTCCGCCTGATAGACAACGAAGGGCGGGAGGACGTCGTAGCCAGGATAGTGGAGGATGCCGTGGTTGATCGGGAACAGCAGGTCTTCGATCGGCCCGTTGATCCCTCGCGCGGAGTAATGCTCCTCCCAGCCGCCGGCGGTCACGATCAGCATCGCCCGCCTGCCGGCCAATGTGCCTTCTCCGTAGCGATCTCCCCAGCGCCGATCATTGTGCTCCCCGACGCCATAGGCGAAGCCGTAGGAGTAAACTCGATCGACCCATCCCTTCAGGATCGCAGGCATGGTGAACCACCAGAGCGGAAACTGGAGGATCAGCGCGTCGGCCCACAGGAGCCTTTCCTGCTCCGCCTCGACGTCCGGCGTAAGCGCGCCTGCCGCGAACGCTTCTCCCGACGCCGCGGGCACCTTCAGCCGCCGATCCGGCGGAAGCGACGGAAAGTCCGCCCGGTCGATCTGCGGCTTCCAGCCTTGTGCGTAAAGGTCGGAAACGAGCACCTCGTGCCCGCGCGACCTAAGCTCGCCCACGGCGACGTCGCGAAGCGCTGCGTTGAGCGAGCGCGGGTCAGGATGAGCAAAGACGAACAGTGTTTTCATGGTCGGTTCTCCGATTTGGGACGCCGACGCAGGATGGACGCGGGCCGAATAATCCGGTAGATGTGAAGAATGGATAACATCCAGCCGGAAAATGGATAAATCGGAAGTCACGCTCGAACGCATGCGCACCTTTGTCCGTGTGGCCGAGCGGGCGAGTCTCTCCGCAGTCGCCCGCGAGCTGGGAGTCGGACAGTCCACGGTGACGCGGCATCTAAGGGAACTCGAGGACGCTCTGGGCGTGCCGTTGCTCAGCAGGACCACGCGGCGCGTCACGCTGACTGAGGAAGGTGGCGGCTACTATGCCAACTGCGTCCAGATCCTGCGGCTGGTGGAGCAGGCCGGCGACGAGGCGCTTGGCGCTCGCGGTGCTCCGGCCGGAACGATCAGGATCTCCTGTACGGCGGCCCTGGGCGTCTTGCACGTCAGCCGGCTGATCTTCGCCTTTCAGGATCGCTATCCCGAGATCGGCGTCGATCTCAGCCTCACCGACGAACGAATCGACCTGGTGCGGGAAGGCGTCGATATTGCGCTGCGCCTGGGCCCGCTCAGCGACAGCTCGATGAAAGTCCGGAGCCTTGGAGAGTCCCGGCGCCTTCTGGTGGCGGCGCCTGCATATCTCGCGAAGCGAGGGAGGCCGTCGGTGCCCGAAGATCTGTCAAGCCATGAAGGCATCCGCATGTCGAACATCGCAGGCAGCGACAGGCTCGTTCTGCGGGGTTCGGATGGCTCGCACGGCGAGGCGTCTTTCAGGGGACGTCTCCGCGTGGATCATGGGCTCGCCGCACGAGAAGCTCTCGTCGCCGGACGTGGCATCGCGCCCGCGCATCGATGGCTCGTCGACGATCTTCTGGCAGATGGCCGGCTCGAGATCGTCCTGCGCGGTCATGCACCGCCGTCCGTGCCCCTGAGCATGCTTATCGTGCCGGAGCGTGCCGGCATATCGCGGGTCCGGATGCTGGTGGAATTCCTGACCGAGGGGATTGGCGGCATCCCGGGCATCGACAGGTCCTGACCAGCGCTCAACGGCCGGGCAGTCCACATCGGCCGGCGGACTACCACGGGAGCGCCGCGACGAAGCCAGATCCGCAGCCTTCGAGCCAAATACGCATTGCGCGTTTGCGCACAGCCGCTCAGTGCTGGAGGTGTGAACCCGGGTAAATGGAACAACGATGGCTTGAGAACGCAATACTCACCTTATGTACACTCCCCCATATCTCGAAGGTTATTGGCCGAACGCCCGGAATTATGCTGCGATTAGGTGGCCTTATCGGAGACGGTTCTTATCACGTTGAGATGTTGATCGTCTTGATCGTCCAGACGATCATTCAGGACTTCTGAAAGATTTTCGAAATGTTCCGCTCGCCGGGCTTCGATCGGCTGCCAGCGCGAGTATGCTGATGAGATGTTGGGCATGGAACTTCATGGGGTATCCAGCGGACCGCCGTCCGTATCCGTCGTGGCTCCGTGTTACAATGAGGAAGAGGGGCTTCGCGAATTCTGGGGGCGCGTCACCGCGGCATGCCAGGACACGGTCGATCAGGACTACGAAATCATCCTGGTTGACGATGGATCCAAGGACGGCACCTGGTCGATCATCAAGGCACTGTCCGAATGCGATCCCCGGGTCGTCGGGGTCCGCCTCTTCAGAAATCACGGTCATCAGCTGGCCGCCACTGCAGGTCTTTCGGTTGCCCGCGGTGACCGAGTGATGCTTATCGATGCTGATCTTCAGGACCCGCCCGAACTGCTGAAGCCGATGATGGGCACCATGGACCTGGGCGCGGACGTCGTGTACGGAAAGCGGACATCGCGGGAAGGAGAAACGTGGTTCAAGCTTCTCACGGCTGCAACGTTCTACCGCTTCCTGACCCACCTGACGACCGTCCCCATTCCTCGCGACGCGGGTGATTTCCGACTTATGAACCGGCGGGTGGTCGAGGCGCTCCTGGCCATGCCGGAGCGCCAGAGATTCATCCGCGGCATGGTAAGCTGGATCGGCGGTCGACAGGTAGCATTGCCTTACGAGCGGAATGCGCGGTTTGCGGGCACCACGAAATACCCTCTGCAGAAGATGGTCCGCTTTGCGGTCGACGCCATCACCAGCTTCTCGACGGTGCCGCTCCGCTTGGCGTCCTGGCTCGGCGCGGGAACCGCCATCATAGCATTCTTCCTGGTGATCTATACGGTCTGGCAATGGTGGCAGGGTGCAACGGTCACAGGCTGGGCCAGCGTCGTCACCGCGATCGCGATATTCTCCGGAGCTCAGCTTCTGGTGCTGGGGATCCTGGGAGAGTATTTGGGCCGCTTGTTCCAGGAAATAAAGGGCCGCCCCCTTTTCCTTGTGGATACAGTGCTCATTGGCGGCGTTCCTTACGGTTTGCCGGCCGACTTCTCTTCCCTCAGACCCTCCGAACAAAGGCATATCCTTGCTTTGTACAGGCAGGTCTCGGATATCCAGGACCGCCGCGAGCACGGCCAGGAAACTGGCGGACACAATGAAATTCGTCGGCATGCATAGGGTTTATGCCCGTTTCCGTGACGCCGCCGCCTTGAGACCTGTTGCGTCGGGACAATTCCTGAAGGTTGTCTCCTTCGCGGCCATCGGGGTTATGAACACGGCGATCGACCTGCTGGTCTATACTGTGTTGACAGTTGCTCTGCAAATCCACCCGCTGACGGCCAACGTGGTCAGTTTCTCGCTCGGCTCAGTGAACAGCTTCTGGATGAACGGGCTTTTCACTTTTCGACGAAGCGGGAGTGAATTCGTTCGCCTGGATCGCTTCGTCAGATTTGCAGGTGTGACAGCCCTATGCCTTGGTTTGTCGACTTTAGCCCTGCATGCGGCTTTGTTCGCGATGTCAAGCCTGGCCGCAAAGCTATGCTCGGTTCTGGTGACGTTCTCTGCCGGCTTCTTGCTCAACAAGCATTTTGTATTCTTTGAAAAGGCGCGACCAGGAGAAGGCTCCAGGATGCATCAGGAAGGAAAAAGGAAGCATGCCCTCGGAGCTCGCTCTTGACGACAAGTCGAAAGCTCGGCCGGGAGCTGCCGCCCGGTCACTGCGTCCGGCATGGCCAGCATATTGGATCTCCCGAGCCATGGCCTGGTCCGACCGGCAGGACCGGCTACCGATCCTGCTGGCGGGTATGTTCATGGTCTTCGCGGTGCTGCTCCTGCCTGTCTCCTGGCACAGCAACGAAGAAAATTATTTCATGCTGGCGTATCAGTGGGTAGCTCCGACGGCATTTTCCGAATACAGCGCCATCTTCGACCGGTCGAACGCGCGGTTCCTCAACATGTTCCTGACCGGACAGGCGGTTGCCTGGCTCGGCTACGACGCCGCCCACGGTGTTCTGCGGGTCCTTTGCGCGGCGCTCTATGCGCTTGGCTTCGCCGCCCTGCTGCGGAGCCTGGGTTTGACCCTGCTCGACGGCCTCCTGGTCCTGGCCTTGTTCAACCTGCTCGGCCCGGACCTGATGGGCAGCGAATGGCTGTTCGAGGGCGTGGAGGCCAAGACGTTCGCCTATGGCTTCGTGTTCCTGGCGTTCGCTGCGGCGGTGTCCGGCCGGTGGAAGTCCGTCGTCGCCGCCGGCGTGCTCGCGACATACCTTCACTTCCTGATCGGCGGCTTCTGGATGGTGGTTGCCGGCGCCTTGTATGCCGCGCTGCATGGGCGGTGGCGGACGGCGGCGTCGGCGATGGCCCTCTATGGGATCCTGATCGCGCCTTTGCTGGTAATCCTCGTGCGGGACCAGATCGGCCCCGCGGCCCCGCCCGCCGGGACGGATGGACCGACGGCGGACTACATATACTCCATCATACGCAATCCCCATCATGTTGCCCCGTTCGCTGATCCCAATGGCCTGTACCGGTGGGCGAGGGGGGCCGTTTCCACGGCAGTGATATGCGTTTGCGGTTACTACACGGCGCAGATGGCGCCCCGGCCCCTGCGCGTGTTCGCGCTGATGCTGACCGGGCTGGGCATCTATCTTCTGCTGGCGATGGCGATCAGCTGGGCCGACCGCCATACCGGTTCGTTCGGCAAGTTCTACCTGTTTCGTCCCGCGGCGCTGACCCTGTTGCTGGCCTGCCTGGCTTCAGTGTTGCTGGTACGGACGGTTCGGCAGCCGGACATGGTTCAGATAAAGCGGATCCTGATCTTCGGCATCATCGGCCTGTTCCTTGGCAATGTCGCCTTGCAGTTCGTTTTGAAAGTGAGGAGCGGACTCTCCCCGAGCGGCCTGGAAACGATAGCGGCCGTTCAGGCGCTCACGGAGCCCCGGGACGTCGTGGTAGTCGAGCCGATCGGCGACATAGACATCAAGTTCGTGGGCCTTCACCGCCTGCTCGATCGTCCGACCTTGGTGAGCTGGAAGTTCGTCCCCACGAATGCGGACGAAATCCACCGCTGGTGGGGTCTCGTGCAATGGCGCGAAGCCCTGTTTCGGAAGGGGTGCGATGGCGAAGGCATCCCGGCCCGGTACATCCTGGTTCTGCGGCCGGAGACGCTCCCCGTGATCGGTTCCTGCGGAACGCTTGCCTGGACCAACGGAATGCAGGCGCTCGTCCGGGTTTCGCGATGATCGGGACCCGCCCGGAAGAGCGAGGCGGCGACCGCCGGAAGTTCCACGGGGCCGGGCTGATGCTCAGGCCGGACTTCGGGGCGAGGAAGCGCGCGATCCGGGCCATCGCCGGTCAGCACGACGGTTCCGTAAGGCAGGGGAACGTCACGATGATCCGGGTGCCATGGGCCTCGTCCTTGGCGACGTCACCATCCAGCTGATCCACCAGCTCGGTGACGATCCGCTGACCGATCGCGGAAGGAGAGACCGTGTCCGGCAGGGCGGAACCGTCGTCGGAGACGATCAGGCGGGCCTTCCCTCCGCCCGTGAAAGTCAGCGAAACACCGATGGCGCCGTGTCGGTCGGGCGCGAAGGCATGCTTGTACGCATCGGAGACCAGTTCGGTGACCAGCAACCCCAAAGGGATCGCGAGGTCGATCCTGATGGCGGCGTTCCCGGACTCGACCGCGACATCCAGCGTCGGGCCGCTCCCCGGCGCTGCGTGATGGATGGCCAGGGTCCGGGTCAGGTCGCGGAGGAACTCCCCTGGGTTGATCGTCTCCAGATCCCCCGACTGCATAAGCTCTTGATGGACCAGGCCGAGGGAGTACACCCGACAGCGCAGTTCCCGCAGGTTCTCGGCGATCACCGGAGTATGGCGGATCTGGAGGGCGAGCAGCGCGTCGACCACCTGGAGATTGTTCTTGACCCGGTGGTGGACCTCGCGCAGCAGGGTTTCCTTCTCGGCCAGGGACCGCTGTCGCTGCCGCTCGGTCTCCTGGTGCTCGCGAACCTTCCGCCGCAAGGCCAGCGCGGCTGAGCGGGCCTCGATCTCGGTCATCACGAGGTCGGCGAAATCCCGCAGGAGCCGCCGCTGCTCGCCCCCGAACTCCGGATGGGGCGAACGGTCGATCACGCACAGGGTGCCCAGCGCATGTCCCTCCGGCGTGACCAGCGGAGCCCCGGCGTAGAACCGGATGTTCGGGTCCCCGGTCACCAGGGGATTTGCGGCGAAGCGGTCATCCGCCATGGCGTCCGGAACGACCAGGGTTTCGGTATCGAGGATCGTATAGGAGCAGAAGGCCAGTTCCCGCCGGGTCCAGGGAGCGTCGAGGCCGTATCGGGACTTGAACCATTGCCGGTTTTCGTCGATCAGCGTGACCAGCGAGATCGGCGTGCCGAGCACGCGCGCGGCCAGTCGCGTGATGTGGTCGAAGGCCCGCTCCGGTGGCGTGTCGAGCAGATCGTACCGGTTCAGCGCGATGAGCCGCTGCGGCTCATCGAGCGGCACCGGAGGCCTGGCGAGTCCGTCCGGAAGACTGCCCAGGAATTCGGACCGTCGATCTCCCATGTCCCTGCCGCCTTCGGTGTCGCCTGTCTGCATCGCGCAAGGTTTCCGGACAGGGCCTGGCGGTACGCGCCGGGCCGGTATCGATGTTGCGGGCGCGCCCCCCGGGGACCTGCGCCACGGATTGCCGGAACGCCTTTTTCCGAGGTCCTTCCGACCCTTCCAGAGGTCGAAGTGTAGTCAAGGATTGCATCCTTAGCACAAGATCAGGGACAGATTACAGTTGTCTCGGCCGCTATATCTCAATAGCACAGGCGTCTTGAGCATAGACTTCCGCAACGTCCTACTCCCTCTGCCGAAAGACTCGCGGGCAAGGCAGGTTTATGCCTGGAAAGCGGAAGGACGGGCATTTAAAAATTCCCCATCAACAAGAAGCTTGAACGGAAAACCGCCAAGTATCCTGAAGGGAGGAATGATGCCGTTGCCATGCCGGGTCACTGTCCCGACCGCCGCTCCGCCTTGCCCGGTATCAGGCCGCCGCGAGCGGCCGGTGCGGGATATTCTGGAGGTCGTGTTCTCCACCACGGATGATCTGATCAGGATCCACAGCCACGGCACCGGCTGCTCCGCTGCCTGGGATACGGCTTCGACCTCCGGCCGGCTGTATTCCGAGCGGGACGACGGGACCTTCGTGGCGGTACGACCGGACGAGTGGACATGGCTGCACGGCATTCGCCCTCTTGTTTCCGAGTGGCTGGCCGCGGTCGAGGCCGCCGAAGGCGCGTGGACGGCACGGGCGGCCACGCGCATCCGGCGGTACGATGACCGGAGCGACGGACTGATCGACCTTGTCGTCCGGTCCCAGGGCCGGCGATGATGAGCCTGGAGGACCCGAGCCGCCAGCATGGCTCCCGCGGGTATCTCCTGGATCATGTCTATCCATGTACTATGCCGTAATCGCGATACTCTTAAGTCGATCCGGTAACTATTACCTTCAGCCATACTGCGCTGCCGCGGAGAGTATACAATCAGAGGGCGAGAGGTTCATTGACACGCCGGGTCGTGATGCATACCGTCTTCGTTGATCCGATCATGATACGTCCCATTCGACTGTGGTGGATTTGGAATTCTACGGGATCGGGCGGGTTTTTACGCTGAACCATCCTTGTTTCCCTTCCCTGCGGTCGGCGATCCGCTGACGGACCTTTTGCGGATGGGAATTCCCGGGACCGCCCGATGCGCGGCAGGTCGACCGAGTGTCGCGCCTGGATGACCGTGGTGCCGGTATCGTGAGCTGGAACGGGATCGATCGATGGTTCATCGACTGGGGGTTCTCGCACGATGATCGACTTCGACCAGTTCGCCCGGCCTTTGGGACCCGGACGTTTCGACAAGCCGCGATACCGGTTGCTGATGCGCCTCGGACTGTTCCATCCCGCGCGCGCGGTCCACAGATGGTTCTATCGCCTGAGAAGCCAGCGGTGCGCGCTGGCTGGCAAGGGGCTGGTGCCTGAAGGGGATCTCACCGCCTGCTACGTCGATGCCCTCCGGCGCTTGCACGATCTCAACGACGGCGGGTTCCCCGGAGATTACCTGGAATTCGGTGTCTGCTACGGATCCTCCATGGCCTGCATGCATGATGCCCTGGTGCGAACGGGAACCGGGACGGTCCGTCTCTTCGGCTTCGACAGCTTCGAGGGTTTGCCGCCCGAAGCGGATCATCAGGATAACCAGCTCTGGAGCAGCGGCCAGCTCAAGTCATCGATGCGGTTCGCCCGAAAACTGCTCGCCCGGCGTGGCGTGGACTGGGAACGGACGTTCCTGATCAAAGGCTGGTTCAAGGACACCCTGGTCCCGGACCTGATCCGCAGGCACCGGATCGGCCGCGTCGGCATCATCATGATCGACTGCGACATCTACACTTCGGCCCGGGACGCGCTGGCATTCTGCGAACCGATGATCGCCGACCATGCGGTGGTCCTGTTCGATGACTGGCACGCGGGCGGGCTCGCTACGCAGAACCTTGGGGAAAAACGCGCCTTCGACGAATTCCTCCGGCGCAATCCGCGGATCGCGGCGACGCCGCTGCCTGCCTATGGCGAAACCTCCGCGGTGTTCCTGCTCAGCAGGATCCCCCCTGATCGCCGATGAGGGGCCGGCCAAGCGGCAGGCCGCCTGTCCCGGTTCCGTCACCAGCCGCGGTCGCGCCGGTGCCCGATCACCGTGGTCAGCACCGACAGGGCGATGTCGTCGCGCGAGCAGACGCCGAGGATGAGGGCCGGGGTGGGCAGGGCGTCGAGAGCATCGGCGGTCGTCATGGCCGGATCCGTGCTGTGAGGGGCGTGCGCCGGATCGGCGGGCCGCGGCCCGATCCTTCCTCCTTGGGAGAGGGGATGCAGGGCCGGCTGAGGCGGAACCGGCATCGTGCGAACATCTGAAATGGTCAAACCTGTGATTGGGCGGTAGTAATGGTCCGCAACTGTTCGATGCTGACAACAAGGGGGGATCATGCATATCACACGCCGGCGGTTCATATCGACCATCCGACGCGGCCTGATCGGGGCCATGACGGCCCTGGTGCTGCTCGGCGGGAACGCCGCGCAGGCGGCAGAAGGGGCGACCAAGCGCATCATGGTCTACGGCGATTCCAACACCTGGGGCTATGTTCCCGTCGAAAGCGGCCCGACCACCCGCTATCCGGCGGACGTCCGGTGGCCGGGTGTCCTCCAGGCGGCGCTCGGGCCGGATTACGAGGTCATCGACGAGGGGCTGAGCGCGCGCACGACCGACCTGCCCGACCCGACGCTGCCGCAGATCTCCGGGGCCGGTCTCGACGGGTCGGCCTATCTGCCGGCCGCCATCGCGACGCACCTGCCGCTCGATCTCGTCGTGATCATGCTCGGCACCAACGACGTGAAGAAGATGTTCAACCGGTCGCCCCTGCGGATCGCGCTCGGGGTGGGAAAGCTGGCCGACATCGTGGCCCAGACCAAGGGCGGGGTCGGCACCTCCTATCCCGCACCCAAGGTCCTGATCCTCTGTCCGCCCCCGCTCGGCACGGTGGCGCCGCCGGAGCGGGCCGAGAGGTTCGCGGGCGGGGTCGAGAAGTCGAAGGCATTGCCGGCCTACTACGAGGCGATCGCGACGGCGGCCGGGGCCGACTTCCTCGACGTCGGCAAGTTGACCGCGACCGACGGGGTGGACGGCATCCATTTCACCGCGACCGCCCACGCGGCGATCGGCAACGGTGTTGCCGAGAAAATCAGGACGATCCTGAAGTAAGCCGGCCCTGAAGCAAGCCGGCCCGTATCTTCGGGGCAGCCTGCTGCCGGTCAAGCCCTGCCGCCGCTGAGGCCCGGCCGGCCTGCGGGAAAGGACCCGAAGGCGCTTCCGGGCACCCCGGGGAGGGAATCGGTGACATCCCCGGCGTCCGTGCCCTGCTTTCCCATCGCCGAAGCCGGTGCACGGGCGCCTCTGGCGCCCGCCGTCAGGACGGAGGACGCCGCAGCCGGTCCCGCGCGGCGGGGCCGTCGAGGCAGGCCACTCCGACCGCCTCGGCCGCCCGGACGGCCTGGGCGACCAGGGCCGCGTTGTCCGGTGCCGGGGTTCCGTCCCTCAGGTGCAGATTGTTCTCGAACCCGACGCGGACATCGCCTCCCAGAACCATCGCCGCCGCCGCGCAGGCGAGTTCGTTGCGCCCGAAGGCGCAGACGGTCCAGGAGTGGCGCTCCACGTTGGCCGCGACGAAGGGCAGCAGGTCCGCCGGATCGGACTGCTGGTTCTCGGCGTACCGGCCGAGCACGAACAGCAGGTCCCGGAACTGGTCGGGCATCACGCCGCGCCGCCGCAGGTCGTCGAACCGGCCGATCTCGTCCGGAGAGTAGAGGATGAACTGGGGGGCGATCGGCTCTTCGGCCAGCCAGCCGAGGAAGGCGGCCGCGGCCGGCTCGGCGGCGGCGTCGGGAACGAGTTCCCGGAGGGCGATCGACACGGCCTCCGGCCGCAGGTCGCGGACCAGGGCCATCTGCTGCCGCGGTGCGTAGCGTCCCACCGCCTCGGTCGTGGCCTGCAGGACCAGGCCGTCGCCGACCGCGTCCCGGATCGCCGCGAAGGTGTCGCGATAGCGCGGCGCGTCGAGCACGTGGCGGCCGGCGTCGTCCCGGACATGCACGTGGATCATCGCGGCGCCCGCCGACAGGCAGCGGGCCGCCGCGTCGGCCAACTCCCGGGCGGTCATCGGCAGGGCCGGGTGGTCGCCCCTGGTCCGCCGGGCGCCGTTCGGCGCCACCATGATCGAGATCGGTCTCATGTCGTACTTTCCTCCCTTCACGGTGCCATTGTCCTTCCGCTGGGGTGAGATCAGGATTCCGGAGAGGCATGATGACCGACGATACGATGGCATTTCTGTTCGATCGGATCCAGGCCGGTACCGGCGGCGACCTTCCGCGCGCCACCGGCCCCTTCGACCGCCGGGCGGCCGGGAGGAACTGTCGTCCCGGCCGCGGAATCAAGTAGACGGAACATTCTAAAACGATTATTCTAATTGTCATGGTCAGGACCGCACGCTTTTCCGAGAAGGACTTCGTCGACGCCGCGACGGCCCTGGTGGCCGAGGGCGGCCCCGCTGCCGCCACCATGCAGGCGATCGCCCGGCGGGTGGGGGCGCCGACGGGGTCGATCTATCATCGCTTCGAGTCCCGCGCGGCCGTCATCGGCATGGCCTGGAACACGGCCTACGCTTCCTTCGTCGGGGTCCTGGCTCCTCTGCTCCGCGAGGGGCGTCCGCGGGAGGCGGCCCTGGCCATCCTGCCCTGGTCCAGGGAGAACGGGCACCGCGCCCGCTTCCTGCTCCTGAACGAGCCGGTCACCCTGTTCGAGGACAGCCCACCCCCGGCGCCGCTGCGGGAGGCGCTCGAGACGCTGGAGGACGAGTTGGACGGCGCCTTCCGGGCCTGCGTTGTGGCGTGCGGGGATGGCACCGTCCGTGACGAGGAACTGGCGAGGGCCAGGTTCCTGATCTTCGACGCGCCTATCGCCATCCTGCGCCCCCACCTCTCCAGGGGGGCTGCGCTGCCATCCTTCGCGGAGCGGATGATCGCCGAACTCCATGCCGGGATGCCCGTCGCCGTCACGCAGGACGCGGGCAGCCGGCCGTCGCGCGGCGCAGCCGCCCTCTCTCCGCTGATCCGGGACCGCTGATGACCCGTCTTGCCGTTCACCGAAGCATAAAGCTGCACACCGCGGAGGATTTCGCCGGGATGCGGGCCGCCGGCCGGCTCGCCGCGTCCACTTTGGACATGATCACCGATCATGTCGGGGCGGGCATCGCCACGGCGGAGCTTGACCGGCTCTGCCACGAATACATCCTCGACCACGGAGCCAAGCCGGCTTCGCTGGGCTACCGCGGCTACGCCCACGCGACCTGCATCTCGCTCAACCATGTCGTCTGCCACGGCATTCCCGGCGAACGGAGGCTGGCGGAAGGCGACATCCTCAACATCGACCTGGCGGTGATCCTCGACGGGTGGCATGGCGACAGCAGCCGCATGTACGGGGTCGGCAAGATCGGCCTGCGCGCCCAGCGCCTCATCGACGTGACCTACGAGGCGATGATGCGCGGCATCGGGGCGATCCGGCCCGGCGGGACGGTCGGCGACATCGGCTTTGCGATCCAGCGGTGCGTGGAGGCGGAGCGCTTCACCGTCGTCCGTGATTTCTGCGGCCACGGCCTTGGGCGCGTTTACCACGACGCGCCGAACATCCTGAATTACGGACGGGCCGGCGAAGGCCCGGAACTGCTGCCGGGTATGTTCCTGACGGTCGAGCCGATGGTGAACGCGGGCCGGCCGGACGTGAAGGTTCTCAGCGACGGGTGGACGGCCGTGAGCCGGGACCGGAGCCTCTCCGCGCAATTCGAGCACAGCGTCGGCGTCACGGAGACGGGCTGCGAGATCTTCACCCTCTCACCCGCGCGATTCACCAGGCCGCCCTATTCCTCCGCCGGATGAGGGGTGCCCCGCCGCCGCCTCGGCAGCGCGTGCTCGGCGAAGTCCTGGTTGCCGAAGCCTACGACGGCGACCCAGTCCTGAACCTCGATACCCCGCGTGCCGTCGCGCGGGCGCCGGACCGCGGGTCGGGTCAGCTTGGCCGGAGACCGCCGGCGGCGGGAGATGGTGGCCTCGCACCCGGGCCGCACCGTCCGGGTGCGTGCCCCCGGCCGCTCCGCCCTACTGCAGCGACGCGATCACGGTTTCATGGTCCATGGCCATCCCGGCGAGGCGGGGCTCGTCGAGCGCCACGACGACGTAGAACGGCTTTCTCATCTCCGCGCAATAGACCGCGTCGCCGAGGTCGATCAGGCGCCTGGACTCGCCGTTCGATATGCGGGTGTGCATCCTGTCGAAGGCTTCCACGCCGCCCAGTCGCCCGGCGACCTCCGACTGGGAGCGACGGAGCAGGGACGAGTTGCGGACGGTGAAATCGGCGTATCTCTGGAACGCCGACGGGTCCGCCCAGACCCGGCCGCAGGCCAGGCCCGCGAGCATGGTCTGGGTCTGCAGGGCCACGACCCGGTCGGCCATCGTCAAGCTCGGCATCGACGGCGATTGGATCAGGTTGGCCTGCGCGACGGACGGGGTTTCGAACGCCCTGGCGGGGAGCGCGACCGCGCCATGGTCCAGGGGCGGGCGCGACGCCGCCGTGTTTTCTGCCTGTCCGACCAGCGCTTGCACCGTCCGCATCTCGAAGGACGGCTGGACGAGCTTCATGCCCGCCTCGGCGGACGGGACGCCGGAGCCGGCGTCGGAGGGCAGGGGGGCTATGGCCGATGGCGGGGAGACGACCAGGGGTTCCCGGACTCCCGGTTCGACGCATCCGGTCAGCAGGATGCCGGCCAGCGGCACCAGGGCGAGGGCGGCCGAGGCGGCGGGGAAAGCCCGCCGGCCCTGTCGAACTGAAAATCCCATGTCAGCCTCTTTTCTTGGATTTGTTTCGGTGGGTTGCCGCTGAAGGAAACCCTACCACCTGGACTGGTATGGCTGATGTTCTCGCAGGGAGTAACTTGAGAATAAAATGAACGTGTGACTATACACCCCCCGCCTGGCCAGAAGTCGGCCGCAGGATATCAAATAACGAACTCGCTGGCCGTAATAACGTTATTCTCAACTGTAAGTAACGTTTCGGCCTCTTGCCGGAGTTAATCCGAAAGTTACCTGGATTCGCATGACGCTGCTGCCGTCCGGCGCCTACGCGGTCATAGGGCCGACGTGAAATCGGCGTCGGTCTCGAACAGCTTCTCAACGGCGTCCGCCGTGTTCTGGTAGTGGTCGCGCAGCGCTTCGACCGCCTGGTCGGATTTCCGCGCGATCGACAGCTCCATGATCTCCCTGTGCTCCTGGGCGGCGTCGCGGGTCTGCCCGGGGATGCTGATCGACATCCGGCGGTAGCGGTCCGCCTTGCCGAAGAGCTTCCCGCACAGGTCCGTGAGGATCGGGGAACCGCAGGCCGAGACGAGGGCCTTGTGGAAGGCCGCGTGCTTCTGCTCCCACTCCTCCCGGACGGCCGAGGGGATGTCGTCGCGCTCCCGCGGGACGCGGGACATCAGGTGATGGGTCGCCAGGACGCGGCTCTCCCACTCGGCATCACCGTGCAGGATGGACAGGCGCAGGGCCTCGCCTTCCAGCAGCTTGCGGTTCTCGACGATGTCCCGGAGTTCGGCCCGGGACAGGGGAGCCACCCGAAAGCCTCGGTGGTCGTCCGAGATGGTGAAGCCTTCCGCGGTGAGACGCGCCAGCGCCTCGCGCACGGGGCTGACGCTCATCCTGCACAGGCTCTGCAGCTCCGCGAAACGCAGGCGCTGGCCCGGCCGGAGCGAGCCCGTCCTGATCGCCTGGTGGATCGTCGCGTACGCATCGCCCGCCAGGGTGCGCGGCTCGTCACGGTCCGTCATGGCTGCCCTCTCGCGCCTCGGTGGCCGGATTTTCGAAAATCCTGCTATTCATCGAAAAATGTTGACTGCATACAAAAACCATGTGATCAGTATGATAACGAAACATATTCAAAAACACGACGCCTTTCGGCGTCCGTGATCAGGAGGTTACGTTTTGAAGCTGGTTCGCTTTGGTGCCCCGGGCGCGGAAAAGCCCGGCCTGATCGATGCCGACGGCCGCCTGCGCGACCTCTCGTCCGTCGTGGCGGACATCGATGGCAAGGCCCTCGCCCCGGACAGCCTGGATCGCCTGCGCGCACTCGACCCCGCGCAGCTTCCCGCGGTGCCGGAAGGCACCCGGCTCGGCTCCTGCGTCACCGGCGTCGGCAACTTCATCGCCGTCGGCCTGAACTACGCCGACCACGCGGCCGAGAGCGGCATGCCCGTTCCGGAGGAGCCCGTCCTGTTCAACAAGGCGCCGTCCTGCATCGTCGGGCCGGACGACACCGTGCTCATCCCGCCCGGCTCGGAGAAGACCGACTGGGAGGTCGAGCTGGCCATCGTGATCGGCAGGCAGGGCAGCTACATCGCCGAGGCCGACGCGCTGGACCATGTCGCGGGCTATTGCGTCTGCAACGACGTGTCCGAGCGCTCGTACCAGCTGGAGCGCGGCGGCCAGTGGACCAAGGGCAAGGGCTGCCCGACCTTCGGCCCGCTGGGACCCTGGATGGTGACCCGGGACGAGGTGGAGAACGTCGACGACCTGGCCATGACGCTGGCCGTCAACGGCGAGGTGGTCCAGGACGGCTCGACCCGGACCATGATCTTCAAGGTTCCCTTCCTGGTGTCCTACATCTCGCAGTTCATGACCCTGATGCCGGGCGACGTGATCACCACCGGCACGCCGCCGGGCGTCGGGCTGGGCATGAAGCCGCCGCGCTACCTGAAGGACGGCGACACCATGCGCGTGGAGATCCAGGGCCTGGGCGTGCAGCGGCAGAAGGTCGCCGCCGCCTGATCCAGCGGCCGGGAAAGACGAGCCCGCGAAAGAACAATGGGAGCCAAGCGATGAACAAGATCGATCTGGCCGGCAAGTGCATGGTCGTCACCGGCGGCGCCCGCGGCATCGGCTACGCGATCGCCGACCGCCTCGTGCGGTCGGGCGCCAGGGTCGCCCTGTGGGATCGGCTGGGCGACGAGGCCGAGGCGAGCGCCGGCGAACTGGCGAACGGCACGATCGCCTGCGCCGTGGACGTCGCCGACGTCGCCTCGGTCGAGGCGGCGGCCCGGCGCACCCGCGAGGCCTTCGGGCGCATCGACGGGCTGGTCAACGGCGCCGGCGTCACCGGCCCGGTCAAGCCGCTGACGGGCTATTCCGCCGAGGAATGGCGGAGCGTGGTCGAGGTGAACCTGACCGGTACCTTCAACTGCTGCCGGTCGGTCGTGCCGATCATGCAGGAGAACGACTACGGCCGGATCGTCAACATCGCCTCCGTCGCCGGCAAGGAGGGCAACCCGAACCTCGCCGCCTACAGCGCGGCCAAGGCGGGCGTCATCGGCCTGACCAAGTCGCTCGGCAAGGAACTGGCCAAGACGGGCATCGCGGTCAACTGCATCACGCCGACGACGGCCAAGACGCCGATCCTGGATCAGCTGACGCCGGAATTCATCGAGTACATGCGGGTCCGCATCCCGCGCGACCGCTTCGTCGAGCTGACCGAGATCGCCGCCATGGTGGCCTGGCTGCTGTCGGAGGAAAACTCCTTCACGACCGCCGCGGTGTTCGACCTGAGCGGCGGCCGCACGACCTACTGACGGCCCAGGCGCCATTCCCCCTTCAGAACAGACCAGGTAAGACATGAGCAACACGCTGAAAAGCCTGTGCGCGGGACTGCTCGCGACCGGAGCCCTGCTGATCGCCGGCACGACCCACGCCGCCGACATCCGCGACCGCACCGTCAAGTTCGCCTTCGTGCAGAACATCGACAACCACTGGGGCGCGGGGGCCGAGAAGTTCGCAGAGATCGTCAAGGAGAAGAGCGGCGGCAAGATCAAGATCAAGCTGTTCCCGGGCGGTGTCCTGGGCGGCGACGTCCAGACCGTCTCGGCGCTCCAGGGCGGCACGGTCGAGATGGCCATGATGGGGCCGTCCCTGCTGGTCGGCCTGGTCAAGGAATTCTCCGTGTTCGACTTCCCCTTCCTGTTCCGGAACGCCCAGGAGAGCGACGCGATCCTGGACGGCCCGGCCGGCCGGTCGCTGATCGACAAGCTCCAGGCCAAGGGGATCGTCGGCCTGTCCTACTGGGAGCATGGCTTCCGGAACCTGACCAACAACCGGCATCCCGTCGCAAAGTGGGAAGACATCCAGGGCCTGAAGATCCGGGTGATCCAGGTGCCGCTCTATATCGACGCGTTCAACGCCATGGGCGCCAACGCCGTGCCGCTGCCCCTGCCGGAGCTCTACACGGCGCTGGAGACGGGGACCGTGGATGGACAGGAGAACCCGCTCGCCTCGATCCTTTCCTCCAAGTTCAACGAGGTGCAGAAGCACGTCTCCACCACCAACCACACCTACAATCCGCTGATCGTCCTGAGCAGCAAGAGGTTCTGGGACAAATTGACGGCGGACGAGCAGAAGCTGCTGCTCGACGCGGCGGAGGAGGTGAAGCCCTACCAGCGCAAGGTGTCCCGCGACATGAACGCGGCGGCGCTGGAAGAGCTGAAGGCATCGGGCATGACCGTGACCGAGGTTTCGGACGCGGAGCGGGCCCGCATGGCGGAGAAGCTGCAGCCGGTCATCGCCAAGTTCACCAAGGAGACCGACGAGGCCCTTGTGCGGGACATCAACGCCCAGCTGGAGAAGGTCCGCGCCGCGAACTGATCCGGCCCCGCTCGGGTCGGCACGGCCTTCCAGGCGGGCGATGCCGTGGCGGAACGTTTCCGGGTCCGGCACGCTCTCGATGAAACCGTCGTCCGAGTCGGTGCCGATCCAGCCCGGCGCCTTGGTTCCGACAGTGTCCCGGACCGATCCGGTGTGCGGTTCCGACCGGCTTCGATCCCGCCCAGGCGGCGGTGATCCCGATGTCGATCGGAACCATCAAGGCGTTCGACATCGGGCGGGCGCTCAGCGGAACACGATGACCCGGCGGCCATGCACCATCGTCCGCATCTCGATGTGCAGGCGGACCGCCCGGGCCAGGACCACGCTCTCCACGTCGCGGCCGATCGCCACGAGGTCGTCCGGGCTCATGGCGTGGTCCACCCGCGAGACCTCCTGCTCGATGATCGGTCCCTCGTCGAGATCCTCGGTGACGTAGTGCGCGGTGGCCCCGATCAGCTTGACGCCCCGCTCGTGCGCTTGGTGGTAGGGCTTGGCGCCCTTGAAGCTGGGCAGGAACGAGTGATGGATGTTGATGATCCGGCCCGCCAGCCTGGCGCAGAACTCCTCCGACAGCACCTGCATGTAGCGGGCGAGGATCATCAGTTCCACGCTGTTGCCCTTGATGAAATCGAGCAGGGCCGCTTCCGCCTCCGCCTTGGTCGCAGGGTTCACGTCCAGGCGGAAGAACGGGATGCCGGCGCGCTCGACCAGCGGCCGGAACATGTCGTGGTTCGACCCCACGCCGACGATGTCCACCGGCAGCGCGCCGATGCTGTGCCGGTAAAGCAGGTCGTTCAGGCAATGGCCGATCCTGGACACCATGATCAGGACCTTCGGGCGTCGCCGCGCGTCCCGGATGGCGAGGTCCATGTCGAAGCGGCGCATGATCGGCCGCAGGCCTTCGGCCAGTTCCGCTTCCCCGCCGATGGCGTCGGGGGCGTCGAAGGCGATCCGCTGGAAGAATCGCTGCCCGTCGGGATCGACGAACTGCGCGCTTTCCACGATATCGCAATCACGGTCCGACAGATGCGTGGAGATGGCGGAAATGATGCCCGGCCGGCTGGGGCAGGCGACGTTCATGAAGAAATGCTTCTGGTCCGGACGCATCGGGAACTCCATGGGAATGGTCTGTGACGGGAGGATCAGGCGATGTCCACGACTGCCGGACGGTAGCCGAGCCGGCCGAGGAGGGCCGAGAGGTCGTCCGGGTGCATCGACAGCGTGGCCCGGTTGGTCATGGGATGCAGGTTGATCCGGTCGCCCGCCAGGACGCGCCGGTCGAGCACCGGCCGGACGACGCGCCGCTCGTCCGCGACCAGGGCAAGCGGACTGACGCCGCCCGGCATCACGCCCATCACCTGGGCCAGGGCGTCCGGCGAGGCGAACGACAGCTTGGCGGAGCCGATGATTCCGGCGAGGTCCTTCAGGTTCACCGCGCGGTCGTGCGGCAGGGTCACCAGCCAGAACACCTTCTTCGCGTCCTTGAGGAAGAGGTTCTTCGTATGGACGCCGTCGATGCCGCGCCAATGCTCCTCCGCGTCCTGAACGGTGAGCACGGGCGGATGGAGATGCAGGCGCACCGGAGCGGACGCGAGGGAAAGCTGCTCCCACAGGATCCGGGGAATTCCGGCTTCCTGCCAGGAGAGCGGGACGGGGGCATGATCGTTCGCCATGGCGATCCTCCATTTCTTCCCAGCATGCGGCAACGGACCGGACGGCGCTTGTTCGGTTCGGCCATTCCGGCAGGAGCAATCGGCCATGGGCGCCGATCCGGCGCCTCCTTGCACGCGATGATGTCGAATTGACCGCCCGACCCGGCTCTGCCGGACTATCCTTCTTCCAGAACCTTTCCGGGCCCGACGCGGCCCGCATCCGGAGCCAAGCGCGTGGCCGACGCATCCTCCAAGCCCGACCCCGTCCGCAGGGAAGAGTCCACGGCACTGCCGCTGCTGTTCCTGCTGGCCTCGCTGCTGTCGCAGTATATCGGGGCGGCCTCGGCGAAATCGCTGTTCCCCCTGGTCGGGGCCGAGGGGGTCACTGCCCTGCGGGTGGGGCTGTCCGCCGTGCTGCTGACTGCCGTCTGGCGGCCCTGGCGCAGCCGTCTGGGCCGGCGGGACCTGCGCAACGTGCTCGTGTACGGCGTGACGCTGGGGGCGATGAACCTCAGCATCTACCGCGCGATGGAACTGATCCCGATCGGCATCGCCATCGCCATCGAGGTGACGGGGCCTCTCGCGGTGGCGCTGTTCGGCTCCCGGCGGCTCAGGGATTTCCTGTGGATCGCCTGCGCGGCGGCCGGGCTCGCGATGCTGCTGCCGGTGGAGGGGACCGGGGCTGCGCTCGACCCGCTGGGAGTGGCCTTCGCCGCGGGGGCCGCGCTCTGCTGGGCGCTCTACATCGTCTTCGGGAAACGTGCCTCCTCCCTGCCCGGCGGGCAGGCGGTCGCCTGGGGCATGCTGGTCGCCTCGACCTTCACGGTGCCTCTGGGGATCCTTCATGCGGGCGGCGCCCTGCTGGCGCCGGGCGTGCTGCTCGGCGGACTCGCGGTCGCGATCCTGTCGAGCATGGCGCCCTATTCGCTGGAGATGCTGGCGCTTCGGCGCCTGCCCAGCCACGTGTTCGGGCTGGTCGTCAGCGCCTCGCCCGCCGTGGCGTCGCTGATCGGCCTCTTCATGCTGGGCGAGCGGCTCAGCTGGGTGCAGTGGACCGCCATCGCGTTCATCGTATGCGCCTCGGCGGGCAGCGTGCTCGGCAGGGACGGCGGCGCGGGAAAGGCCTGACCACGCCCATCGGCCGCCTCATGCGGAGCCTCGGCAGCCGCGCGGTGCGCTCCAACGCGGAAACATGTCGCAAACACGCTGGAAGCCGATTGCGGACCGGGGCAGCTTGGCCCCGGGACGCCCATCCGGGGCGGCGGAAGGGGAGGGACCTGAGGCATGAACATGGGCACGCCCGCCTATCGGCCGGTATCGAGCGGCGGGACGGCGCCGCGCCGGACCGGCAGCCGGTCATGGGGCACCCGGTCGTGGGACGGGGTCCGGCCGCGGCTGTCGGTCGGTTTCCTGCTCGCCCGCAATTTCACCCTGACGCCGCTGTCGAGCTTCCTGGATGTGCTGCGCCTCGCCGCGGACGAGGGCGACGGCAGCCGCCAGATCCGCTGCCGCTGGACCGTCATGGGACTGGGACGGGAGCCGGTCCGGTCGAGTTGCGGCCTGGACATCCTTCCTTGGGACGACCTGCGGGACGTGCGCGACTTCGATTGCATCGTCGTCGTCGGCGGGCTGCTGGACGACGGGCCGCAGCTCGACACGATGACGCTGGCCTACCTTCGGGAGGCGGCCGCCAGGGGCGTCACGCTGATCGGCCTGTGCACGGGGACCTTCGCGCTGGTGGAGGCCGGCCTGATGGCGGGGCGCAGATGCTGCGTGAGCTGGTACCATCACCGCGATTTCGCGGAGCGGTTCCCCGGCCAGCCTTTCGTGGCCGACCAGCTGTTCCTGGTCGATGGCGACAGGATCACCTGTCCCGGCGGCACGGCGGCGGCCGACCTGGCCGCGTGGCTGATCGAGCGGCACGTCGGCAATGCCGCGGCGCAGAAGGCCATGCATATCCTGCTGGCCGACAGGATGCGGCAGCCGGGTCAGCCCCAGCCCCAGCCGCCGAGCGCGTCGCCCGTGACCAACGAACGCGTCCGCAGGGCCATGCTCCTGATGGAACAGAACCTAAGCTTCCCCCTTTCGGCCGCCGAGATCGCCGGACGGGTGCAACTGAGCATCCGCCATCTCGACCGTCTGTTCCGGATGGAAACCGGCATGCCGACGCTCACCTGTTACCGCCGGTTGAGGCTCAGCTATGTCCGCTGGAGGCTCGTCAATACCGACGATACGATCACCGACATCGCGCTGGAAGCCGGCTTCGCCGATTGCGCGCACCTGTCCCGCCAGTTCCGGGCGGTGTTCGGGGTTTCGCCGTCCACTGTGCGCAGCCGGGGCGGTGCCGAGGCGCCGGCAGCCCCGGAGCACGGCGATCCTCCTGTCCGACGGACCGTCAGGGGTGTCCTCCGACGGCGGGTTCATGGTGCGGAAAACTCCCTGCCGCCCGGACCGATGCCCGACGCCATTCCACCGAAGGTCACGCCGGTCAGCGCCTCGGAAACTTGCCAGAGCCGTGCGGCCACCGCCTTGTCTTCGGCCCGCGGCGGGACCCGGGACGGAGCGGGATGTCCGCGCGTCTCGCTGAACCTGTCGGGACCGTAGTATCCGCCCGGCTTGGCGTCGGGCGACGTCGCGGCGTAGAGCGCCGGCAAGGCCCCTTTCGCCGCCGGCTGGAACAGGAACGGGAGGGTCGATCGCACCAGGCGGCCGATGTCCCACCGGCTCGTGGAATTGTAAAGAAGGTCGGTTCGCGCTATTCCCGGATGCGCGGCGATGCTCTCGATGCCCCACCCTCCGGCGTCGCTGCGGCGTTGCAGTTCGAAGGCGAAGATGAGGCAGGCGAGCTTCGACTGGCTGTAGACGGACATCGGGTCGTAGTTCCGTCCGGCATTCAGATCGTCGAAGTCGATCGTCCCGCTCCGGGCGGCGACGCTGCTTATCGGGACGATGCGGGGGCTCCTTCCCTGCCGCAGCAAGGGAAGGAGCTGTGCGGTCAGGGCGAAGTGCCCGAGATAGTTGGTGCCGAGTTGGAGTTCGAACCCGTCGGCCGTTTCCTGCCGTTTCGGCGGTATCATGATGCCGGCATTGTTGATCAGCAGGTCGAGGCCCGTGCGGGCCGACCGCATCCTTTCGCCGAAGGCGGCGACCGAAGCCAGATCCGCCAGATCGAGCGGTTCGAAGCTGATCCTGGCGTCGCGGTCGGCTGCTCGGATCCGCTGCACCGCCTCGTCGCCCTTGGCCGGGTTCCTGCCGGCCAGGACGACGTCCGCGCCGGCCCGCGCCAGTACCCGGGCGCATTCATAGCCCAGGCCGCCGGTCCCGGTGACGACGACCGAGCGCCCGTTCTGGGCGGGCATGCTGTCCGTGGTCCATTTCGTCATGGGTCGCATGGCCTTTTTCTTCGGTTGGGGCAGCCGGTCATGGTGACGGTTTCCTCCATTCCGGCAGATGCGGTCCGCGCCGGCTTATGCGGTAGACGGCCGCGGGCGGCAGATTGCTGACGGTGCTGCCGATGCGCTGCGCCTTCAGTCCGAGCCGGTCGAGGATCGGCCGCGGAACCGGGCAGCGCGGGCCATAGGTAAACTGGTAGAAGGCCCCGCGGGGCCGCAGGCAGGCGAACGCGCCCGTGAGTATGGCGATGACGGTCCGGGGCGGCATCGAGACGAGGCCGAGGCCGCTTACGACTGCTCCGGCCGTCGCACCCGGAAACAGATCGGGAGCCGAAAGCCTGGATGCATCCTGGTGCAGGATCCTCGCCTGCGGAAACCGCTCGCGCAGAACCGTCACGAACTCGGCCCCATACTCGACCAGCGTCAGGTCGGTCTGGTTCAAACCGCGGTCGAGCAGCGCCTTGGTGAAGACACCGGTCCCGGGGCCAAGCTCCAGGACCGGCGACTGCGCGGCGCCGATCTCCGACGTGATCAGCCGGGCGAGCGATGCGCTGGACGGCGTGACGGCGGCGACCCGCAACGGCTCCGTGATCCAGGATCGCAAGAAGCGCACCCGATCCGACCATCGGGCTTGCCGGGGGATCGGGTCGCCGCCGCACGGATCGGGGAGCGGATGGATGCATTTCGGGATCATCATGCCTCGCTTCCCGGCACGGCCGTCCGGGTGCGCCGCTCGCCGGCGGCGTCGAACATCCGGTTGGCGACGGCGGGACGGCCGGGATCCTCGCGCAGGTGCCACGGCAGAGGCTTGCCGTCCATCGCTTCGATGTCGTCGATCAAGCCGGTGACGATGAGGGATACCATGCAGTCTCCACTGGATGTGCCGATCCGTCCGGTGATCCCAGGGAGCGGCCATGCTCCTTTCCGGGATCGAGGGGACCATGTTGCCGAGAAACGATGTTGCAAGACGCAGGCGCCGCGGACATCGCCGATTCTGCCCTGCGAAACCGCGAGAACATTCCCTTCAGTCTTCCCCGCGGTTCGAGGATCACCGTAACGGCTGCCTGTCGCAGCCCTGTGCCGGGATTGTCCGCCCTTGTACCGATTTGTATCAGCCGCGGCGGCCGAAACGCCGACGCACGGCACCCTGGAACATTCTGATACAAGTCCGTCCGGGCAACCGCCGGCGGACTCCCTGCGTTTCAGCCGCCCGTTTTTCACCAACCCCGAGGTAGATCCCTTATGCTGAAGCTCTCCTGCCATTGCGGCCAGGTCCGCATCGAACTGGACAGGCGGCCGGACTACATCAACGAGTGCAACTGCACGCTCTGTAGCAAGGCGGGCGTCCGCTGGGCCTATTTCCATCCATCCCAGGTCGGGGTCGAGGGGACGGCAAGCAGTTACATCCGGGAGGACAAGGCGGAGCCGGGGGCTGAAATCCGTTTCTGCCCTAGGTGCGGATCGACGACGCATTTCACGCTGACCGAAGGCGCCGTCGCGAAGTTCGGAAACACCATGATGGGCGTCAACATGAGGCTCGCGGACGAGGGCGATCTTGCCGGGAGCGAGCTGCGCTATCCCGACGGGCGAGCCTGGCCGGGCCACGGCGACTTCGGTTACGTGCGGGAGGCGCGCATCATCGGTGAATGACCGTTCCCCTGCCCGCGGGGGACAGGGGTCGGCGCCGGATCGCGGCCATACTGCCGGGGCGTGCAGCCCATGACCCTCTTGAAGGCCGTACTGAAGGCGCTTTCGGACTCGTAGCCGAGCGACAGGGCGACGGCCGATACGGACTGGCTGGTATTCTCGAACCTGTCGCCGGCAAGCAGCATGCGCCAGCGCGCCAGGTACTCCATCGCGGTCTCCCCGGCCATCTCCCTGAACTTCAGGGCGAAGCTCGACCGGGACATGCCGGCGCGTTCGGCCAGTTCCTTCAACGTCCAGCGATACGCCGGGTCGGCGTGGATGGCGGCGATCGCCGCGCCGAGTTGTTTGTCCGCGAGCGCGAAGAACCATCCGACGCCGCCGGCCGGCCCGTCGTCGAGGTGCAGACGCAGGGCCTGGACCAGCATCATGTGCGCGAGATGCTGCGCGATGAGCGCGCTGCCCGGCCGCTGCTCGCGCAACTCCTCCCGCATCCGCTCGACCGACCAGCGGAGCGCCGCCTGCTCGGATGCTCTGCGCACATGCACGATGGGCGGAAGCATTCGGAGGAGGCTGCCCGAGTTCCTGCCGCTGACCGCGAAGCGGCTGCCGACCAGATAGAAATCGCCGCCGCCCTTGACCGTCACGACGCCCCCCGGCCGGGCCGGCGGAAAGAACGCGCCGGACTCGACCGGCGGCAGCGCGACGTCGCTGGCGAGACGGAAGTCCCGCCCGCTCGGCAGCACGAAACACTCGCCCGATCTCAGCCTCACCGGCTCGGCGACGTCCTCGACGGACAACCAGCACTCTCCCGACAGGACGGCGTAGCATTTCATGCGGTTCTGCTGGTTCGAGAACCGGATCGACCAGTCGCCGCCGGCGTCGAACCCCGCGGACACGTAGCTTTGCGGCTTCAGCAGGGCCAGCACATCTGACAGCGGATCCATGGACCTTCCCTGGACGATCTCGAAGATAACTCGGACCCCGCAGCATAGACCGTATTCCGGCGCCTGCCTATCCTGGGGGCAATCCGCTCCGGCTTCCCGGGTGCCGGCGCTCCGCACCGTCTCGGAAGCCATCAGCCAGAGGAGAAGCGTTCATGACGGCGTTCACGATCAACGGGCGCGCGGTGGATATCGCCGCCGGGCCCGATACCCCGCTGCTGTGGGTCATCCGCGAACACCTCAAGCTCACCGGCACGAAATACGGCTGCGGCATCGCGCAGTGCGGTGCGTGCACCGTCCATGTCGATGGAGCGCCGGTGCGCTCCTGCGTTACCTGGCTCGAGGATGTCGAGGGACGCGCGGTCACGACCATCGAGGGCCTCTCGCCCGATGGCGGGCATCCGCTGCAGAAAGCCTGGATCGCCGAGCAGGTGCCGCAATGCGGCTATTGCCAGTCCGGTCAGATCATGCAGGCGGCGGCGCTCCTCGGGCGCACGCCGCTGCCCACCCGCGAGCAGATCATCGAGCATATGGACGGCAACATCTGCCGCTGCGGGACCTATGTCCGCATCCTCGCCGCCATTCAGCGCGCCGCACGGGAGGGTTGAGCCATGGACCGCACCATGCAGACCAGGAGCCGCGCGCTGTCGCGGCGCAGCTTCCTCGTCACGGCCGGCGGCCTCGGCGTCGCGGTCGCGTTCGGGAGCCTGCCCGACCTGGCCCACGGCGCTGCGATCGCCCGGGCCGCCGAGGGCGCCTTCCGTCCGAACGCCTGGGTGACGGTCGCGGCCGACGGTTCGGTGACCATCGTCTCGCCGGCCGTCGAGATGGGGCAGGGGATCATGACCACGCTTCCGCTGCTCATCGCCGAGGAAATGGATGCCGATTGGGACCGCGTGCGCATCGTCCAGGCCCCCTCCGACGCGGAGACCTACGGCAATCCGGGCTTCTACGGCATCCAGCTCACCGGCGGGAGCGCGTCCACCCGCGGCTACCACGGGCTGCTCCGGCTGGCCGGTGCCCAGACCCGCATGGTCCTGCTGGCGGCCGCCGCCGGCATGCTGGACGTGCCGGTGAGCGAGCTTGCGACCGAGCCCAACAGGGTCGTCCACCCGGCTTCGGGCCGCGCGCTCGATTACGGTGAGATCGCCGTGAACGGAACGCTTCCGGACCCGCTTCCGCAGGCGGGCGAGGCCGACCTGAAGCCGAGCGACAGCTGGCGCTATGTCGGAAAGCGGACGGTCCGGCGGGTCGACGTGCCCTCGAAGGTCGACGGCACCGCCATCTTCGGCATCGACGTCCAGCTTCCGGACATGCTCCACGGTGCGGTGCTGCGGGCGCCGGTCCAGGGCGAGCGGCCCGAGGCCATCGACGACGCCGAGGCGAGGGCCGTGCCGGGCGTCACCCATATCGTTCCGCTGCCCTATGGCGTCGGCATCATCGGCGAGACGGTCGAGGCGACCAGGCGGGCGAAGGAGCTGCTCAAGGTCGCCTGGAGCACCGGGTCACGGGTCCGCGACTACACGAGCCGGCGCCTGCTCGACGAGTACCGCGCCATCGGCCGCGATCCGGCAAGGCAGGGCGTTCCCGCCCATGCGGCCGGCGACGCGCAGGCCGCGATCTCCGGGGCCGCGACGGTGATCGACGTGGACTATATGAGCGACCATGTCGCCCACGCGGCCATGGAGCCGATGAACGCCACGGCGCTCGTGACCGGCGATACGGTGGAGATCTGGGCGCCGACCCAGGGTCCGACGGGTACGCAGGGGTTCGCGGCGGATGTGGTCGGCACCACGCCCGAAAAGGTCAAGGTGAACACGACCCTTCTCGGCGGCGGCTTCGGACGCAAGGCCGAGAGGGATTTCATCACCGATGCGGTGTCCCTGGCCAAGGCCGCGGAGGGTCGGCCGGTCAAGGTCATCTGGAGCCGGGAGGACGACATCCGGCACGACAAGTTCCGGCCGCTGGAAGCCCAGAACATCCGGGTCGGGCTGGACGCCGACGGGCGCATCGTCGGCTGGCGCCACCGCATCGTGGCGGACTCCGTATTTGCCCGCACTCTGCCGGAACTGTTCGAGAGCAAGGGAGGGCACGACGACGTCGTGACCGAAGGCGCTCATTTCAACTACGCGGTGCCGGCCCACCGGATCGAGTATCTGCGCCAGGAGAACGGGCTGGACGTGGGGTTCTGGTTCGCGGTCGGGGTCGGCTATACGAGGTTCGCGATCGAGTGCGTCGTCGACGAGATCGCGGCCGCCAGGGGGGTCGATCCCGTGGCGTTCAGGCTGGAGCTCCTGAGCGACCAGCCCCGTGCGCGCAAGGTCATCGAGACCGTCGCCCGGATGGCGGAGTGGGATCGCAAGCGCGAGGGCCGGGGAATAGGGCTGGCCTATTCCGACGCCTTCGACTCGCATTGCGCCCAGGTCGCCGAGGTGTCGCTTGACCGGGAAACCGGACGGATCCGGGTGCACAGGGTCTGGTGCGCGATCGACCCTGGCGTGGCGATCCAGCCGCTCCATATCGAGGCCATGATGATCGTCGGGATAACGAACGGGACCGGCCATGCGCTGTTCGAACAGATCAACGTCGTCGATGGCGCGGTGCAGGAATCGAATTTCGACACCTACCGGGTGATCCGCATGTCCGAGGCTCCCGAGATCGAGGTCGCCGTGGTGCCGACGCCGGGCAGTCCGGTCGGCGGCATCGGCCAGGCCGGCCTTCCGCCCACCGGCCCGGCGATCGCCAACGCGATAGCCCGGCTCACCGGCGGCGTGAGGCTTCGCCATTACCCGTTCCTGCCGGACCGCGTCCTGGCGGCGCTCGGAGGCTAGAGCGGTTTCCGACCGGGTTGAATCGCTCCGGTCCTCGTAGCCCGCCGCTCCACTCGCCGCACTGTGTTGCGCCATGGGCGCAACCTACGGCTCGATGCGGGCCGAAGGTCGTAGGTTGCGCCCATGGCGCAACGCACCGGATCAGCCGTCTCGGGCGGATCGACCTGATCGGGTACTGCTCTAGGCGGCGCCGCCGCTTTCCCCGCCGCGCTCAGGCCGGCAGGACGACGGCGGCCTTCAAGCCGGGCTGGCGCAGCGACAGGACGACGTCGCCGCCATGCTGGCGGGCGATGGCGCGGGCGATCGACAGGCCGAGGCCGACGCCCCCCGTCTCGCGCGAGCGCGACGCTTCCAGGCGGAAGAAGGGCGCGAAGACCTCCTCCATCCTGTCGAGCGGAATGCCCGGTCCGTCGTCCTCGACCACGATCTCGACCGTCGAGCGCGTGGTGATCAGCCGCACCTCGGCCCGGCCCGCATAGCGCACGGCGTTCTCGATGAGGTTGCGGATCGTGCGCCGCAAGCCCTCCGGCCGGCAGCGGTAGTTCACCCGCTCGCCGCCGATGAAGACGACGGACTGGCCGATCTCGGCCAGGTCGTCGCAGACGCTCTCGACCAGGGCCGAGAGGTCTATCGTTCGGGTCGGCTCGGCGCTGGTCTCCTGGCGCGCGAGCGACAGCGTCGCCTCTGTCATCGCCTGCATCTCGTCGATGGTGTCGAGCATCCGCTCCTGGAGGTCGGGATCCTCCACCAGCTCGGCGCGCAGGCGCAGCGTGGTCAGGGGCGTCCTCAGGTCGTGGCCGATCGCCGCCAGCATGCGCGTCCGGTCCTCCACGAAGCGGTGCAGGCGCTCCTGCATGCGGTTGAATCCCTCGGCCGTGCGGCGGATGTCGTCGGGGCCGCATTCGCGCAACGGCGTCACCGCCTCGCCGCGCCCGAGCATCTCCGCGGCCCTGGTGAGTTGGCGCAGGGGCTGCACGATGCGCCGTACGGTAAGGACGCCCACCAGGGAGACGAGGACCGCGGTCAATGCGAGCGACACCGGGAGGTGGGTGTCCCAGATCGACGGCATGAAATGCTTGTAGAAGGCGACGTTGAGAACGCGGCCGTCGTTGAGCGGAACGATAACCCCGGCGCCGTTGCGTTCCGCAAAGTCGAGATAGAGCGCCCGCGCCGGCAGGTCCGCCCGATCGGCTGGCGCCGCCGTCCAGGCCATTCCCTCGAGGAGGTGCGCAGCGGTCGTCCCCTCTGGCAGCGGCGTTCTCCCGGCCGGGCTGCCCGCCGGCATGGCTTGGCCCGATCCGTTCAGGAGCGTCCGCAGAGGTACCTTGAAGCGGTCGAACGCCTCGCCGACCCACGGTTCGGGGTCGGGCGTCGGGTCCTCGGAGATCCAGAAACGGGTGTAGTCCGTGCTGTTGACGCGGGCGATATCGGATTGAAGCGCCGGCGGCAGGGTTTCGACCAGCCGGGCCACGGCCGCCGCGCGGCTGCTGAGCTCCGTGCGCGCGGCTGCGCGCAGGTCCGAGATGAACTGATCCCACGAAATGCACATCCCGACCGTCTGGGAGGCGAAAAGCGCGACCAGCATGGAGGCGAGAAGCTGGACCGACAGGCGCTTGCGCCACCAGGTGAGAAGGCGCGTCACGACGAGAAGACCTCCGGCATGAAGCTGTAGCCGCCGCCCCAATGGGTCTGGATGATGGTCGGGGACTTCGGGTCGGCCTCCACCTTGCGGCGCAGGCGGCTGACCTGGTTGTCGATGGAGCGGTCGAAGGGATCGGCCTCGCGCCCGACGGTGAGGTCGAGGAGCTGGTCGCGGCTGAGGACCATGCCGGGATGCTCGACGAACACCTTGAGCAGCCGGAACTCGGCGGTCGAAAGCGGCACGCCCACCCCGTCCTCGCCCTGGAGCTCCCGACGGCCGAGGTCGAGGACCCAGCGGTCGAAGCGCACCATCCCGGCCCTGCGGGCGGTCCGCTGGTGCGGCAGGCTGTTGGCGCGGCGCAGCACCGCCTTGATGCGCGCCAGGAGCTCGCGCGAGGAGAACGGCTTGACCAGGTAGTCGTCCGCCCCGAGCTCCAGGCCGATCACGCGGTCGGTCTCGTCCGTCCGGGCGGTCAGGAAGATGATCGGGACCCCTCCGCCGGGGCCGGCCCGCAGCTCGCGGCAGAGGGTGAGCCCGTCTTCGCCCGGCATCATGATGTCGAGGACGATGAGATCCGGCGCCTTCCGCTCCATGAGGCGGCGCAGCGCCGCGCCATGCTCCACGGTGCTGACGCGGTAGCCCTGCTGCTGGAGATACTTGCCGACAAGGTCGCGGATGTCGCGATGGTCGTCGACGACGGCGATGTGGGGCACGGAGTCCATGATCGGTCCCGGACGCTGAACACAGCCAACCTTATACTGCGCCCGCCGCGATATGGCTGGACGGAATTGTATCAAGATATTCCAGGAGCCTTGTACGCCGGGGCTTTGGCCGCGACGCTGATACAATTCGGTACAAGGGCGGACAGTCCCGGCACAGGAGTGCGACAGGCGGCGGTTAGGGTGATCCTCGAAGCGGGGGCGGAGATGGCGCGAGACATCCTCCCGCTTCCGTCTTTCCACCACGGAACCGGAAACCAGACGCCATGACATGCCCCAGGATCCTCTCCGCCGCGTCCGCCGTGTCGGCGAACCTTGCCGGCGATCCCGCCGAGGCCCCCGGTCGCGGCTCGGAGTTCCGGAGATGAGACGCAGGCTCGCGGCCATTCTGGCAGGGGACGTCGTCGGTTACAGCCGGATGATGGCGAAGGACGAGACCGCGACCTATCGGGATCTCCGCTCGCTGTTCGACGATATCGTCGGCCCGGCCGTCGCGCGGAACCGGGGCCGCATCTTCAAGCAGACCGGCGACGGGTTCCTGGCGTCCTTCGCCAGCGCGCACGAAGCCTTGGAGGCGGCCGGGAAGATCCAGTCCGCCTTGGCGTCCCGCCGTTTCGACCTGCGCATCGGCGTCAATGTCGGCGACGTCATCGAAGAGGATGACGACACCTATGGCAACAGCGTCAACGTCGCGGCGCGGCTGGAATCCATGGCGAGACCGGGGTCGATCTATGTCAGCGATGCCGTTCGCCGCAGCGCGGAGCCGTCGGCCGCCTGGGCCTTCCGGCCTCTGGGCCGCAAGACGGCGAAGAACATGTCCCTGGGGATCGATGTGTACGAAGTCGTCGCGGCGGCCCCGGCCGGGCAGCGGCCCCGTTTCCCGTGGCTGCCCGCTCGTCGGCCCCTGTTCCTGACCGGGTCTGCGGCGGCGCTCCTCGCGGTCCTGTCCGCGGGAGTGATGGGAAACCTCGGCCATGCGTCGCGCTGGATCGCGGATCCGCCGCCGGCGGGCGAGAACTCCCCGGACCGCCGTCCGCCGGTTGCCTTGCCGCCCTTCGTGATGCACGGCGACGCCGCCGACATCCGAGGTCTCGACAGCGCCGCCCGGGCGAGGTTCATCGTGGAAGGCAGCGCCCGCCGGCAGGGCGGGCAACTGCGGATCTGCGCCCACCTCATCGGTGCCGCCACCGGAACCTACCTGGGCCATGCCGGCACATGGGTGACGGTCCGATCACTCGGCCATCGCGGATAGGCCCGTGCCTCTACGACTTCATGCACCCGCCGAGATGGAAACCGCCGGCCATGGCGGGCCGGCGGGCGGTCCGTGGACCGGAAGCCTACGGCCGCGGCGCCCGCGTCGCCGCCGAGACGTCCCTGACGGCGCCGCGGGCGGCGCTGGTCGTCAGCGCGGCATAGGCCTGCAGCGCAACGGAGACGGGCCGGTGGCGGTCGCGCGGCTTCCAGGCGCCGGCGCCCAGCGCCTCCATGGCGGCGCGGCGGGAGGCCAGTTCCTGGTCGGTCAGGGCCACCCGGATCGAGCGGTTCGGGATGTCGATCTCGATCAGGTCGCCTTCCTCGACCAGCCCGATCGCCCCGCCCTCGGCCGCTTCCGGCGAGACATGGCCGATCGACAGGCCGGAGGTGCCGCCGGAGAAGCGCCCGTCGGTGACCAGGGCGCACGCCTTGCCCAGGCCCTTGGATTTCAGGTAGCTGGTCGGGTACAGCATCTCCTGCATGCCCGGTCCGCCGCGCGGGCCCTCGTAGCGGATCAGCACCACGTCGCCGGCCCGGATGCCGCCGTTCAGGATCGCCTCGACCGCCGCGTCCTGGCTCTCGAAGATGCGCGCCGGGCCGGAGAATTTCAGGATCGAGGCATCGACGCCGGCCGTCTTCACGATGCAGCCGTCCTCCGCCAGGTTGCCGTAGAGGACCGCCAGGCCGCCGTCCTTGCTGAAGGCGTGCTCGGCGTCGCGGACCACGCCGGCGGCCCGGTCCACGTCGATGGTCTGGTAGCGCCGCTCCTGGCTGAAGGCCACCACCGTCGGGATGCCGCCGGGCGCCGCCGAGTAGAAGCGCAGGACGTCGGGATCGTCGGTCCGCTTGACGTCCCAGCGGTCGAGCGCGGCACCCAGGGTCGGGGCGTGGACCACCGGAAGGTCGCGGTGCAGGTGGCCGGCCCGGTCCAGCTCGCCCAGGATCGCCATGATGCCGCCGGCGCGGTGGACGTCCTCCATGTGGACGTCGGGGACCGAGGGGGCGACCTTGCAGAGCTGCGGGATGCGGCGGGACAGCCGGTCGATGTCCGCCATGGTGAAGTCCACCTCCGCCTCGTGGGCGGCGGCCAGCAGGTGCAGCACGGTGTTGGTCGAGCCGCCCATGGCGATGTCGAGCATCATCGCGTTCTCGAACGCCTCGAAGCTCGCGACCGAGCGGGGCAGCACGCTGGCGTCGTCCTGCTCGTAGTAGCGGCGCGCGATCTCGACCACCGTCCGCGCCGCCTGGAGGAACAGGCCCTTGCGGTCGGCATGGGTCGCCAGCACGGAACCGTTGCCCGGCAGCGCCAGGCCCAGCGCCTCGGTCAGGCAGTTCATGGAGTTGGCGGTGAACATGCCCGAGCACGACCCGCAGGTCGGGCAGGCGGACCGCTCCATTTCCAGCACCTCGGCGTCGTCCAGGCCGGGATCGGCCGCGGCCACCATGGCGTCCACCAGGTCAACCGCCCGGGTCTTGCCGTGCAGCTTGACCTTGCCGGCCTCCATCGGGCCGCCGGAGACGAAGACGGTCGGGATGTTCAGCCGCAGGGCCGCCATCAGCATGCCGGGCGTGATCTTGTCGCAGTTGGAGATGCAGACCAGGGCGTCGGCGCAGTGGGCGTTGACCATGTACTCGACGCTGTCGGCGATGATCTCGCGCGAGGGCAGGCTGTAGAGCATGCCGGAATGGCCCATGGCGATGCCGTCGTCCACCGCGATGGTGTTGAACTCCTTCGCGACGGCGCCCGCGGCCTCGATCTCCCGCGCGACCAGCTGGCCCAGGTCCTTCAGGTGGACATGGCCGGGCACGAACTGGGTGAAGGAGTTGGCGATCGCGACGATCGGCTTGCCGAAATCGCCGTCCTTCATGCCGGTCGCGCGCCACAGGCCGCGTGCTCCCGCCATGTTGCGGCCGTGGGTGGAAGTCCTGGAGCGGAGTTGGGGCATCGGGTCCTCTGCGCAACCGCCCGGGTCGCGGGCGGCCTTTGATCGTCGGGGGCTGCGGACGGAACCGCGCGAGGCCGGCGGAAGTCGTCGTCGAACCCCTGGTCCCGGAACGTTCCGTCCCCAATTCGGCGCGATAATAGAAGGCGGCGGGAAGGGGGGCAAGGCTCCTCGTCCGGGCATCGGGACCGCGGGAGTCGCCGGTCCGCCGGGCGGGAGCCGCGGACCAGGAGAGTTTACCGGCCGGCGCTCCGTGGCGATGTGGCAATGCAATCCATGTTGCGCCCAACCCCGGTCCAGCGGCATCGGCAGGCCGCTCCGCGCCGTCATCGCGGCTAGCCCATCTTGCACGGCCCGGGGAACGGTCAGGGGCGCAGGCCGGCTGCCTTGCGCAGCGCCTCGTTGATCCTGGTCTGCCAACCCGGACCCGTCGCGCGGAAGTGTGCCAGCACGTCGGGGTCGAGGCGAAGCGTCGTCAACTCCTTGGGCGCCGCAGCCTTCGGGCGGCCGCCACGCCGCGCCTTGGCGAACCATTCGTCCGTCAGCTCCGGCACATCGACGGCGTCCCAGTCCTCCTGGCTGACCTGATCAGGCTTGGGCGGCGTGGTAGCGGCGTTCTTCCCGGTCATTGGCCTTCCTCAATCCGATGATGCGCGTGTCGTCACCGCGCGGCGTCCATACCATCACGTGCAGGCGGGGACCGATATAGCCGATGGAAATGAAGCGGCCCTCGCCGTAATCCCGGCGCTCGTCCACGGCGGTCAGCGCGGTATCCCAGTCGAACCCTTCGGCGACGGCGAAGTCCAGCCCATGCTTGGCAAGGTTCGCCACGTGTTTGGCTTCATCCCAGGTGTTCATCCCAGTTATCGTAGCTACGATAACTGGGATGGGCAAGCGGTTTTCGTAGCTACGGCACGGGGATGTGTGCCTAGCCCGCAGCCGCGGAACGGTCGTTTGAGAACCCGTATGGTCGGTCTGAACGGCGCGGCGAGCCGCGCAATGGAAGCAGCCAGGTGGCCTAACATGCGACCGTACGTGATGAGGACACTCCTTGCGCCCGTTTGGGAGATGGGCGGGTTGTAGAACTGGGATAAATCCACCTACCTAAAGGGTATGTGGACCCAAGAGCATCGTGATCGTAAGAAATGAACCGCGCCGGGGTTACCGGAGGCCCCATCTCTTGAGAGACTGGGGTCATCATGACGAAACAGGCATCACCCAAGTACGCCCCTGAAGTCCGCGAACGCGCGGTTCGGATGGCGTTCGATCACGAAGGGGAGCACGCCTCGCAGTGGGCGGCGATCAGCTCGATTTCGGCGAAGATCGGCTGCACGGCGGAGACGCTGCGGGGCTGGGTCCGGCAGGCCGAGCGTGATCAGGGAAGGCGCCATGGTCCGACAACGGACGAGCAGGAGCGGATCAAGGCGCTGGAGCGCGAGAACCGCGAGCAGCACCTGAGCGAACGAGATCCTTCGCAAGGCATCGGCGTATTTTGCCCAGGCGGAACTCGACCGCCCATTCCGGAAATAATCGCCTTCATCGACGAGCAGCACGCCGTCCAAGGGGTCGAGCCGATCTGCAAAGTGCTGCCGATCGCCCCGTCGACCTACCGCGCCCATGCCGCCCGGCGGACTGACCCGTCAAAGGTGCCGGCCCGCTGGCGAAGCGATGCGGAACTCAGCTTGGCTATCCGGCGGATCTGGGATGAGAATTTCCAGGTTTACGGGGTCCTGAAGGTCTGGCTGCAGTTGCGGCGGGAAGGCTTTGGCGTGGCGCGTTGCACGGTGGCCCGCCTGATGCGGCGTATGGGTCTGAAGGGTGTGACACGCGGCAAGACGGTACGGACGACGGTCAGCGACCGGGCGGCACCGTGCCCCGCAGACCGGGTGAACCGCCAGTTCCAGGCGTCCCGCCCGAACGCCTTGTAGGTCGCGGATATCACGTATGTCGCGACGTGGCAGGGCTTCGTCTACGTGGCCTTCGTCATCGACGCCTTTGGCCCGGCGGATCTTCGGCTGGCGGGTCTCAAGCACCCCCCAAGCCGGTTTCGTGCTGGATGCCCTGGAGCAGGCGCTCCACGACCGCCGTCCGGCCAAAGGCAGCGGTCTCATACCGAATTCAGTAAATGATGACTCTTGAGGAGGCCGCACCGTTCTGGCGAGAGGCTTCTACCGGGGCTTGTGGGATCGGGCAGTTTGTGATTCGGTTTCACCGCATTGATCTGCGGAGGGACATGATGGTGGCTGTTGCGATCCGACGAGACATCGAGGCCAGCGAGTTGCGACGCCTTGCCCGTCTGGAGCGGGATGGTCGGGTATCCAGCCGGCTTCTGGCTCTGGCGGCGGTGCTCGATGGTGTCAGCCGCGAACAGGCCGCTCGCATCGGGGGAATGGATCGGCAGACCCTGCGCGACTGGGTTCACCGCTTCAACGAAGCGGGTGTTTCGGGCCTGCGCGACCGTGCCCGGCCTGGGCGGCCCTGCCTGGTGGCCGAGGAACTGCTCCCGGAACTGGCCGCCCTGATCGCGGACGGTCCGCAGGTCGAGCGCGACGGTGTGGTCGAGTTCCGGCTGTCCCATATCCGCGCGTTGTCGCTGCGGCACTTCGGCGCCGACTACAGCCAGGGCGGCATGCACGCCGTGCTGCGCCGGATGGGCTTTTCCTGGCTGAAGCCCCGGCCGATCCACCCCAAGACCGACCTTGCGGCCCAGGAGACATTTAAAAAAACTTCGGCCAGACGCTGGCATGCATCCGTGATCAGCATCCCGAAGTCGAGCGGGTGGAGGTCTGGTTCCAGGATGGGGCGGAGGGGCCCCATGCCAGGGTCGGCCAGAAAGGCTCGCTGACCCACCTGTGGGCACCGACCGGCACGCGGCCTCGAGCGGTGCGCGACCATCGCTTCAAATCCGCCTACATCTTCGGCGCGGTTTGTCCGGAGCGCGACACCGGGGTGGCCCTGGTGGTCAGTCGGGTCAGCACCGAGGCGATGAACCTCATGCTCGCCGAGATCAGCCAGGCCGTCGGCAAGGCCGCACATGCCGCCGTGCTGATCGATGGCGCCGGCTGGCACATCGCTAACGATCTCGAGGTGCCGGCCAACATCACTCTCGTCCCGCTGCCGCCCTACAGCCCGGAGCTCAATGCCATCGAGCGTCTGTGGCAAGTCATGCGCGACACCCTGCTTTCACACCGACTCTTCACCGATCTCAACCACATCATCGAAGTCTGCTGCGCAACCTGGAATACCCTCATCGGCCAGCCTGGACGGATACGGTCTACATGCGGTTACCCCTGGGCCGCACCAGTCAGAACTTCCTGAATTTGGTATCAGCACGCGCCCTTGTTGCGCCTTCATCTATTTTTTTGCGAATTGCGCGTTCGCGATCATCGCAGGTTGAGTTCATGGAAATGTCTCAGAGGATGATATGAAACCGTTAGCGTATATAAGCCTTGATGACAGGCCCAGAGGGATTTTTTCAATCTGAGTCTTTATGGTCGCCGATCCGCACCGCCTCCGCGACGAGGGCGTCCACCAGCGCCCGGCCAAGACCGAGGTTGCGCCCCTGCGGCAGGACGTAGAGCCGCTTCATCTCGCAGCAGCCGCCCTCAGGGCAGCCGGCGGGTGCCATGGGCCGGAGCGCCACGCAGCCCAGCGGCTCTCCCCCGGCGCCGCGTAGTTGCCCGGAAGGGTCGCCAATTCCCCGGCGAAGCCCCGGCAGGCGAGGTCGATCCCGAGGGAGGATGCGTATCGCCCGAACAGGCGGGCCGTGGTCTCGAAGTCGGCGGCCGCCCTGGCCGGATCGATCCGGAAGAGGTCTTGAGGCACGCGGAGTCATGCTGTCCAACTCAGCGATGCGGAAGGAGAAATAATAGCGCCTTCCGAGCCGCATGATCGATATAGTGAATGTCGTGAATTCTCTTCTATTAATTCTGATGTGCAGGAAACCCGTAGAAATTCAACGCCATACTTTATTGTAAGCAATAAATAAAATTTGGGCTGGACAGATATTTCACTAGGTTATTGCACCGCAAAGTACTATATCGCAGTTGCGAGATGGGCGCTGATAACCCAGTTTCCCAAGCACAGATCATCAAGGAATTTAGCATGACCACTTCCATCATTGGCCTTTTCGAGAACGGTAGCATTGCGAGCAAGGTTCTTGGCGAACTGACCAAGGCCGGCTTCAAGAAGAGTGCGGTCGAGATCCTGCAGGACGTCGCCGTTTCCCAGATCTCCAGCCGGCTGGTCGAAGCCGGTTATGAAAAGGACAAGGCCGACAGCTACGGCAAGGCGATGCAGAAGGGCGGCGCCCTGGTCGTGGCGGAAGCCGACGACGACAAGGCCGACGATGCCCTGAGCACGATGCGCAGCTTCAAGGCCCTGACGCCGGAAGCGCTGTTGGAGAAGCTTGGCAATCGAACCGACGAGGCGACCGAAAGCGCCCAGGTGATCGAGGAAGAACTGGAAGTCGGCGTATCCCGCACGACCGGCGGAAAGCGCCTGAAGACCGAGGTCAGCGAGCGCGAAGTCCAGGAGACCGTGACCCTCCACGAGGAAAACGTCGAGGTCGAGCATACCAAGGTCGATCGGGTCCTGAAGCCGGAAGAGGCCGCCAAGGCGTTCCAGCAGGGCACGATCGAAATGACCGTGGTTTCGGAAAAGCCGGTCGTCACCAAGCAGGCCCACGTGGTCGAGGAAGTGGCGCTGAGCAAGCACTCGGGCGAGCGTGACGTCACCGTCAGCGGCACTGTTCGCCGTCAGGATGTGACCGTCGAGGAAATCGACCGTAAGCCGGCCGGTTCCAAGGCCTCCTAATCCGGAATGCCGAACCCGGGCGATGCAGGTCGTTCTGCCGGACATCGGGTCGTCGATCCGATGTCCGGCGGCCGGTGATGCCTGTCTCCCGTATTCCGCTTCAAGTGCTTGCGATGCAATAATTTCAAACCGAGGAACAATCCATGTCAGCCGTAGTGAAGACTGCCGATGCCGGCAAGACCGTTCGCGATGCCGGCGCCGAGATGGCGAAAAGCGCTCGCGACGCGTCCAACCCGGATACCCAGCCGGCTGCCCAGCCGGTCCGGAAAGTCGTCGAAGCCACCAGCCGCGCCGAGATCCGGAAGAATGCCGAGGCCGCGGGACAGAACCTCCAGAACGCCGCCCAGGAACTGCGTGGCACGATGGAGCGCTCGGATGAACCGGCCCGCGATGCCCGCGATGCCGCCGATGCGGTCCACCAGGCAGGCGGCCGGGCGGTCGAATCGACGATGGCCGGCCAACTCGGCCGGATGCCGGCGATGCAGGACAAGGCTTTCAAGCAGGCGGCCGGCCGCACCCAGCAGAACCTGGGGGTCATGATGCAGACCGGCGTCATGCTGGCCGACGGTTTCCAGACGGTCATGCGCGAATGGGCCGACTACACGCGCCAGGCCATGCAATGCAACATCGACGGCATGAACAGCATCCTGCGCGCACGAACCCCGCAGGACCTCGTGGCAGCGCAAAACGCCCTGCTGAATCAGGAAATGCGCGTGATGCTGAACAGCAGCATCAGGATTGCCGAGGCGACGGCCAAGGTCGCCAAAGAGGCTTCCCATAGCATCAGCGGGCGGGCGCAGCCGCGGGACCAGTAAGCCCCGCCGGCTTTCCCAGGGAGGTCCCGCTCGACGGGCATCTCGTTGGGATGGCAATCCTAACGCTCTTCTGCTACTGTGCTGCCCGCGCTTGCGCGGGATCTTTGACAACCAAATCACGCGCTTGCCGGTGCGGATCGGTTCGCCCAAGCCATCAGGCGGGCCGGCGTCCAGGGCCGGTCGTGATGACCTTGGCTGACCTCCGCCGGTTTATCGCGCGGCGACCCGCCCGCCCGCGACACCGACTTGGGCCGATGATGCCCGGACGGATGATTACGTTCGCTGTCGTTTGCTGACACGCCCCTGGGTCTCGGCGACGCCGGGCGGCACGGCATGGCATGACCCGCAAGGCGGAAGATCGCCCCCCGCCTGCGGGAGGGTCTCCTTAATGAACGGCGCCGGAGCCGCCGACGGCGACGATGGTGTAGGGCTTGCCCTCCACCGGGATCGTCCGCTCCTCCTCCAGGGTTTCGGTGGAAACGAGCCGCACGAGGCCCTTCAGGGGGTCCGTCACGGCGACGTGCCCGCCGGCGACGGCCAGGCGTGGACGCGGGTCGCGCCAGTGTCCGTCCATGGAATAGGGCTCCGTGACCCGGACGCTCTTCTCGATCCGGCCGGAAAGGATGTCCAGGAGGTGCATCCGGCCGTCCTCGGTGAGGATGTAGGCGTTGCGCGCCTTGGCCGGATCGAGCGCGAAGTCCACGCGGCGCGTCGGCAGGTCGATCTTGCGGAAGCTCTCCCCGGCGCCGGGCTCGATGATGACCACGGCGTTCGGGCCGTAGTTGCCGAGGAAGAACTGCATCGCCGTCCCGCCCTTGAGGGTCGAGACGTAACCCTCGCCGAGACCCGAGGTGGAAACATGCTCCAGCACCGGCGGTTCGGATCCCCTGCCGGGAGTGGCGATGACGATGCCGTCCCGGCAGCCGAACGCGAATGTCCGGGCCGACTGGGCCTGGCCGTGGACGCCCGGGCAGTTCGCCACCTCGCCGACCTGGTTGCCGTCCTTGTCGATCACCTTGAGCCCGACGCGCGGCTCTTGGGGATCTGCGTGCGGAACGGAGACGACGACGTGGCTCCCCATGGGCGCGGCAAGCCCGTGATGCGCCGCGCCGGGCTTCATCAGGCGGGGCTCGAATCCCCCCTCGAGGAGCTGTTTCTCCGGGAACAGCGCGAGGTCGCCGGTCCCGTCGTCGAAGACGGCGATCGTGCCGGAGCCCTCGACGACGTGCGCGGGCTTGGCGCCGGAGATCACCGTCGGCAGGAGCCTCGCGGCCTCGACCTTCAGGTCGCTATGGTCGCCGTGATCCTCGAGCGAGATTCCGGTGCCGATCACGGCGACCTTTCCGGCGTCTCCCTGCACGGCGAAGACCGTGCGCCCGCTCAGGCTGGGCGTCAGGGCCGGCGACTGGTCGATCCTGAAGGTTCCGGCACTCGACCCGTCCTCCACCTCGACCGCCCGGACGACGCCGTCGGCATGGTCGCCGATGAACAGCCTGTAGTGGGCTTCACTCCCGGCGTCTGGTTCCTCGTGGGCGTGCAGCCGGTCAAGGCCCAGGCCGACGGCGAGTCCTCCCGCCGCCGCGCCGACGCACAGCAGCCTCGTCAAGGATGACAAGCCCTTCATGTTCACCTCCATAACCTTCTCGATCATTGCTTTTCCGTGCGTTTCCATGCGGTCTCCGCGGGCGCGCTCCTCCGGGCGGAGGAACGGGGCGGCTGCTCCGCCCCCGGCGCATCATGCCGGGCGATGCCGCCCGGGTTCCTGCTGGAAGGGAGGGCGCGGGCAGGTCCCGGCCCGGCGCGCGCCGGCGCGGTCGACGACCACCGCCTTCAGTTCCCGAGGGACGCGCCGACGGTCGGGCCAGCGGAGCGACAGGCCCAGGGCGCGGCATTCCGCGGCGATCTCGCGGCCGTTCTCGTAGCGGATCTGGTCCAGCGATTCCCAGCCGTCGAGCGTCCGGTAATCGAATGGCAGGCCGGTCTGGAAGTCCCGGTATCCCCGGTAGAACAGGGGATGCAGCACGACCGGCCGCGCCTCGCGCCACGACCAGGCCCCCGGCAACCGGCTGTTGACGGCCTGCGGCCCTGGGGTTCCGCCACTCTCCCCGTCGTCGATCGCTTCCCGTCGCACCCTGACCGCTCCCTGCCGTTATGATATAACGTAACATACACAGCGGCAGCGGAAAGGGAAGAGACGTGAGCAGCGTGAGCGCACATCTGCGGGAAAGCGCCCCGACGATCCCGCAAGGGAGCCCGGCATCCGATCCGGAATGGCAGGAGATGCTGCGCGCGGTCGACCGCGTGCGCGACGCGCTCGGCAAGGCCGTCGATCCGGGCATACGGGAAACCGTCGCCGTCCTCAACCTCCTGGGTTCCACGACCCGCCAGTCCTGCGAGGGCCATGTGAACGAGCGGGGTTTCGGTCTGCCGTCCCCCTGGGTGGACATCGACCTGTCTCCCCGGGGAGACGGGATGCCGGATCCGCGGATCCGGCGGCTTCTGGACGATTTCTACCGTTCGCGGGAAAGCTCGGGCGATATCCGCCTCCGGTGGGAAGACGGGCGGCTCCAGGCGGGGGGCGATCATGACGGGCTGGAAAGGGTCAGGCGGCGGGTCGAGGCCGGGGCCCTCGCCGGCGAGGACCTGCGGCGGCTCGGCGCCATCCTAGCGAGCCGGCAAGAGGAAATGCGGGACTTCACCGAGTTCCTGAAGGAGCGGCGGCGCGGCCGGCCTTGACGGCGGGTGGGCGAAGGATCGACCCGTTCCTCGCCCACCTCCGGGAACACGGCGGGAAGCGGTCACCCGCCGCCGATGCCCTCGATGTACTTCTCGCCGGTCTTGGGATCGATGTTCTCTCCGGTGCCCGGGGTACCCGGAGGTGCTTCGTCCCGCGGTCCCCTGTCCGGCTGCTTCGCGGCGCCGGTCTTGTCTTCCGGCTTGCCCGGTTGCTTGTCATCACCCATGACGGTCCTCCTCGTTGAAGGCGGAAATGCGGGTCTGGCCGGATAGCGGCTGCGGGTCTCGGCCCCCGAAGGTGCAAACAGGGCAAGACCGCTGATGTCACGGACCCGCCCGGCGGCGTTTCCGGGGTTGATCACTCCTTCGCGGATATGTAATGTTATAATGTTACATAAACGGAGGGATCCCCATGAAGACCCGTGCAGCCGTTGCCTGGGGGCCGAACCAGCCCCTGGAGATCGAGGAAATCGACCTGCAAGGCCCCAGGGACGGCGAGGTGCTCGTCAGGATCGTCACCACCAGCCTGTGCCACACCGACACCTTCACCCTCTCGGGCCGCGATCCCGAGGGGAAGTTCCCCTGCATCCTCGGCCATGAGGGGTGCGGCGTGGTGGAGGAGGTGGGCCGTGGCGTCACCTCCGTCGTTCCCGGCGATCACGTGATTCCGCTCTATATCCCGGAAGATCCCGAATGCGCCTACATCAGGTCGGGCAAGACCAATCTGTGCCAGACGATCCGCAAGACCCAAGGCGAAGGCCTGATGCCGGACGGCACCAGCCGTTTCTCCCACAAGGGGAAGACGATCTTCCATTACATGGGGACCAGCAGCTTCAGCGAATACACCGTGCTTCCGGAGATCTCGGTCGCGAAGATCAATCCCGCGGCTCCGCTCGCCAAGGCATGCATCATGGGGTGCGCCATACCGACCGGCGTCGGCTCCGTCCGCAACACCGCCAAGGTGGAGCCGGGAGCCACCGTCGCCGTCTTCGGCCTGGGAGCCGTCGGGATGGCGGTGATCCAGGGTTCTGTTCTCAATCGGGCCGGACAGATCATCGGCATCGACGTGAACGCCGGGAAATTCCCGCTGGCAACGGCCCTGGGAGCGACCAGATGCATAAATCCCAGGGACTTCGACCGGCCGATCCAGGATGTCCTGGTGGAACTGACCGGCGGCGGCGTGGATTATGCGTTCGAGTGCGTCGGCAATGTCCAGCTGATGCGCGCGGCGCTCGAGTCCTGCCACAAAGGCTGGGGTGAGTGCGTCGTGATCGGCGTCGCGGGTGCCGGGGAGGAGATATCCACCCGCCCGTTCCAGCTTGTCACCGGCCGGGTTTGGCGCGGGTCGGCCTTCGGCGGTGTCCGGGGCCGCACCCAACTTCCCGGCATGGTCGACGAGTGGTTGCGGGGAGACCTCGACATCGATCCTTACATCACCCACAACATGACCCACGACGCCATCAATACCGCCTTCGACCTGCTGCACCGGGGGGAGGCGATCCGGTCGGTGATCCATTACCGTGCCCAGGAAACGATGACCCGGGACCTGCCGGGCCGGATCATCGGCATCGCCGATACCTGACATCGAAGTCCCGGCGCCACCCGAATCCGACATCATGACATAAAGCCCTTTGGGCCGGCGGTTCATATGCAACTTCGAAAGCGACTTCCTGTCACCGTCCTCTCGGGCTTCCTCGGGGCCGGCAAGACCACGCTCCTGAACCATGTCCTCAACAACCGCGAGGGGCGCCGCGTCGCGGTCATCGTCAACGACATGAGCGAGGTGAACATCGACGCCGACCTCGTGCGGGACGGAGGGGCCGATCTCTCGCGTACCGACGAGAAGCTGGTGGAAATGACCAACGGCTGCATCTGCTGCAGGCTGCGCGACGACCTTCTCCTGGAGACCCGGCGGCTGAGCGAAGAGGGGCGCTTCGACTACCTGCTGATCGAAGGGACGGGCATCGCCGAGCCGCTTCCCGTAGCCAGCACGTTTTCCTTTCGCGACGGGAACGGCATGAGCCTGTCGGACGTTGCCCGCCTCGACACCATGGTGACGGTGGTGGATGCGGCGAGCCTGCTCAGGGATTACGGCTCCCACGAGCTGCTGCGCGACCGCGGCGAGACGGCAGGGGATGGGGACGACCGGACGCTCGTCGATCTTCTGGTCGAGCAGATCGAGTTCGCCGACGTGATCCTCATCAACAAGGCTTCGGAGGTCCCGGCCGAGCAGCTTTCGCTGGTGCGCAAGGTCGTCATGTCGCTCAACGGGGATGCGCGGATCATGGAGACCGACTTCGGCCGCGTGCCGCTCGACGCGGTCCTCGACACCGGACTCTTCAGCGAGGAGAAGGCCGAGCGCCATCCGCTGTGGTTCAAGGAACTGTACGGCCACGAGGATCATGTGCCGGAGACGGAGGAGTACGGCATCCGGAGCTTCGTCTACCGTGCCCGCCGGCCCTTCCATCCCGAAAGGTTCAGCGCCTTCACCAAGCGGACCTGGCCGGGGCTGATCCGCGCCAAGGGGCACTTCTGGCTCGCCACGCGGCCGAACTGGGTGGCGGAGTTCTCGTTGGCCGGCGCGATCGTCCGCTCCGGGCCGCTCGGGCTCTGGTGGGCGGCGGTTCCCAGGGCACGCTGGCCGGACGATCCGGAATGGCGGCGTTCGCTGGACCGCAACTGGGACGAGGTCTGGGGCGACCGCCGCCAGGAACTGGTCTTCATCGGGACCGGCCTGGATGAAGCCGCCATCCGCGCCGATCTCGACGCCTGCCTGATCGGCACGGAGCATCCGGAACGGTTCGATCCGGCTGCCGGCCGGTATCTCGCCGATCCTTTTCCGGCCTGGGAGCGTTAGGATGCGGCCCGAGCCATATGGGGGCGGGAACGCCCGCCGGCCAGGCACAGCCTGCCCGACGGCCGAACGCCTGTCGCGGCGGACGCTTGCCGCCGGACCCATCAGCATCATGCCGCGCAGCCTCGAGGCCTTCATCGCCGAAGCCCTCGATGCCGCTCCGGCCGCTTCCTTGCCCCGGATCCATTTCGCCGGCACGGTGCGGGAACTCCGGACCGAGTTGTGCCAAGCGCTGGACCTGCACGGCTTCGGCCCGCCTTGGCTGTCCGACTGGCTCGCCGAGGACGTCCATTTCCTGGCACGGATGTTCGAGGATCTGCTGGGGTCGGGCCGCATGCTGGTTCGGCTCCAGGCGGGCGCGGACGAGGGCTGCCGGCGGTTTCACGCGGGCGACGTGCGCTTCCGCCTGGTCACCGCCTATCGCGGCCCCGGCCTGCAATGGGTCGAGCCGCGGGCGCTTGCCCACTTGGCGCCCGAAGAGGTCCTGCCGACAAGCGCCATACGGCAGCTCGATCGTGGTTGGGTCGCGATGATGCGCGGGGGCAGCGGCGCGACGGCCGAACATCCCGGCCTCCTTCATCGCTCTCCACCGATCGCGGAAACCGGCATCACGCCCCTGGTCCTCACCATGGACGACGCCATGTCCCGCGGCATGGCGTAGACCCGGGCTGCGCCGATCATCCCGAAGCAGGCCCGTGCTGCGGATGCCCTTGGAAAGCCTCAGGGCCGTCGCCGGGGGTCGGCGCCTGTCTCTTTGCTCGCCGGCGCATCCCTGTGCTTCTCCGCGATCCAGCTCAGCGTCATGAGCTTCATGGTCGTGCTCCTGGTCGAGGAGGTCGGAGTCGGGCTGCTCGCGGCCGGATCCATCCTCGCGGCCTCGCAGGTCGCCGACCGGACGGGGGATGCCAGCCCGGTCCTGATCCTGCTGGCCGCGATCATGGCGGGGGCGTGCGCCATGGTGGTCACCGTCGGCCCGGCGTGGCCGCTTCCCGTGGTTGCGGTCATCTTCACGTGCCTCGGCGTCGTCGTCGGGCATCCGACGCTTTCCTTCGCCCATGACGCATTCGGCGGGTATGCCGCGGGCTTCATCGCCTTGGCCGTGGCGGCCTTGCTGGGAGGGGCGCTGGCTTTCAAGGCCCGAAGATGCCCGTGACGGACAGGCATGTCCCGGACATGCCGGCTTCCCGGTCGCTTCGGGTGGCCGCGGCCGGCCGGGTGCCGTTCACGGCGCCTCCAGTTCGAGAATGCGCGCGCCGATCCCGTCGAGGCGGGCGAGATAGGCGGCGGGTTCGAGCAGCTGGTGCGGGAAATAGAGCCCCGGCGGGGGCGGCGGCCTGCCATCGATCCCGGCGAGCCGTTCGAGGACCATCGCGACGCCCAGCCCCGTCAGCGGCATCTGCCCCTGCGGGTGGACGACGGCGTGACGGGTGTGCAGCGGCCGGCCGGCATGGTCCTCGCCGGCCAGCGCGATCACGATCTCCGTCGACATCGGTCCGCCGCGCCGGCGGGAGGAGCTCACCCCGACCGCGAGATCGAAGCGCACGTTCGGCGCACCGGTCGCGTTCGCGAGGCCGAGGACGTCGTTGGGGGAAAGGGCGGACGCTTGCATCACGGTACCGTCCACGGCGCGGAAGCTCCCCTTGGCGTCGTCGCCGACGCGCCAGACATAGGCGCCGTCGCGACGGGCAAGCGCTGCGGGCATGGTCCTGGTCTGACGCTCCAGGTCGGCTTCCGCTGCCGGGCCGAAGGCGTCCTCCTCGTCGAGCAGCGCGCCGATGGCGATGTCATGGACGCGGCCGAACGCCTTGGCGAGCGCCAGCGTCGGAACGGTCGTGGCGCCGACCAGCCATTCGGTTCCGAGCACGACCGGCGCGGCATCGGGCTTATGGATGTAGGCCGCGACCTCGGGCGCGAGCTCGGCGATGCCGGGAGAGATGCTGATGTACGGCACGCCGCGCGCCTGGGCGAAGCGCAGCCCGGCGACCCTCTCGTCCGTGAACAGGACGGCGACGGCACCGACCGGACGGTCGCCCAGGCCGAGATTGTCGGCGGTGGCATCGAGCGCCACCCCTTCCGCGTTGCCGAGCCGGGCGGCGGCCTCCCGAGCCTTGGCAACATCCCGGCCGCCGATCAGCAACGGCACGTCGGCATGGGCGGCGCGCAGGAAGCGTGCGGTCCAGCGGCCGGCGATTCCGGAACCGCCGACGAGCAGGATGGGATGCGATGACATTGCTGTGCCTCCTTGCCTCAGGGTATAACCTACCAATCGTAGGAAGGAGATTAGTTACCGATGGTAGGTTATGCAAGAGGTCGATGACGTGAAGAATACTGCGCATGGTCAGTCCCCCCGGCCGGTTTCGCAGCGGCTCTGCAAGGAGGAGCGGCGGCGCCAGCTGCTCGACACGGCACTCCTGATCATCCGCGAAGAGGGGGCCGACCGCTTGACGCTCGGGCACCTGGCCGCGCGTGCCGGCGTTTCCAAGCCCGTCGCCTACGATCACTTCGGAACGCGGTCGGGCCTGTTGATCGAGCTCTACAGGTGGATCGACACCGAGCGGGTCGACGCTTTCCGGGAGGCGATGGCCGATAACCGGCGCGACCTGCGGGAAACCAGCGGGGTCCTCGCGGATGCCTACATAAAATGCGCCGCCGACACGAAGGGGGAGTTTCACGCGGTGGGGGCGGCGCTGGCGGGAAGCGAGGACAAGGCGGCGGTGTTCCAGGAGCTGGTCGAAAACTGCGTCCGGATGTTCGTGGCGGTGTTGCGGCCGCACAGCAGCTTGCCGGCAGCCGACCTGGAACGTCTCTGCGTCGGTCTGGTCGGCGCGGGCGAAGCGATGTCGGCCGCGGTGGTGCGGGGTCGTTGCGGGGAGGCGGAAGCCGTCGAGACTTTCGCGGCCCTGATCCGGGGCGGATTGCACGCGGCGGGGTGACCGCGCTATCCGGCAGGGCACTTCACCGCGCCGGCGTCAGGCATGTCGCCCGCCGGCTGATCGTCGTGCGGTCGGGAGCTCCGCGGCGCTGCCCTAATCGCTGACCCACAGCGTCAGGCGGTCGGTTGGCAGGATTTTCTGATGATTCAGTGTTATTTCACCGCTGGTGGCATCCCTCGGGAAACTTTTCGCAACGACGGTACGGACTATGCGGGATATCGATCCGGAGATCATGCGGGCGGCGGTCGAGACGGCGATCGTCACCCGGCGCAGCGTGCGCGGCTTCCTGCCCACGCCGGTCGGCCGCGAGACGGTCGAACGGCTCCTGGAAGTGGCCAGCCGCGCGCCGAGCGGCAGCAACATGCAGCCCTGGAAAGTGCATGTGCTGTCGGGACCGGCACTGGAGCGCCTGAAGGCGGAACTGCTCGGCCTCCATGAGAGCGGAGCCCCGGAGGCTCGGGAATACGACTACTACCCGCGCGACTGGCGCGCACCCTATCTGGACAGGCGCCGTGCGCTCGGCTGGAACCTGTTCGCCCTCGCCGGGGTGGCCAAGGGCGACCGCGAGGGGTCGGCGCGCCAGCGCGGCAGAAACTACGCCTTCTTCGGCGCGCCGGTCGGGATGATCTTCACCATCGACCGGGACCTCGGCCAGGGGAGTTGGCTCGACTTCGGAACGTTCCTGCAGAACATCATGATTGCAGCGCGCGGGCATGGACTCGACACGTGCCCACAGGCGGCCCTCGCCAACTATCCCGCCGCGGTCCGCCGCCAGCTCGGCATCCCCGACACCGAACTCGTGCTGTGCGGCATGGCGCTCGGTGTCGCCGATCCTGACGAGCCGACCAACCGGTTGGCCGCGGAGCGTGAACCGGTCGCCGCCTTCGCCAGATTCCACGACCGCTGACATTTCACGCGGATACCGGTAGGGCGATCCGACCGCCCGTCAGGCGACGCGGTTTCCCGCCCGCCAGACGCACCGGACGATCGGCGGCTTGGCCGGAACGGCCGCGACTCTCACGAGGTCGCCCCGGCGTCCCGTGGCGATCTCGCCCCGGTCCGCCAGCCTTGTGGCCTCGGCGGGGTTGGTCGAGACCAGACGGATCGCTTGGGGCAAATCGGCCAGTCCCTCGTCGGCGAGCTGGAATGCCGCCTGCATCAGGCCGAAGGGCACGTAATCCGACGACAGGATGTCGAGAACGCCGGCGGCGAGAAGCCCGGCGGCGCCGATATTGCCGGAATGCGATCCTCCCCGGACGATGTTGGGCGCTCCCATCAGGACCTGGAGCCCGGCGGAATGGCTGAGCCGGGCGGCCTCGACCGTGGTCGGAAACTCGGCGAGGGAGATGCCGAGCCGGACGGCCTCGGCGACATGGTCGGCGGTCGCGTCGTCGTGGGACGCGACGCTGATGCCGGCCGCGTGGCAGCGCGCCGCCAGGACGATCCGGTTCCGATCCGCATTCTCCTCGGACTCCACCAGCCGCCGGCGCGAGAACTCGGCGAATTCGGCGTCGCTGAGCTTCATCTTGCGCTGATAATAGGTCTTGTAGGCCGCGGGATCGACGAATTGCCGCTGGCCCGGCGCATGGTCCATCAGCGACGCGAGCCGGATCAGCGGATTGTCGCCGATCCGCTCGAAACCGGCGACCACGTCCGGAGAGGACACCTCGCAGCGGATATGGAGGAAATGATCGGCGCGCAGGCGTCCTTCCGAGACGCAGTCGGAAATCGTCCGGGCCAGACCGCCGACGTCGGCCGGGCCGAAATCGGCATTCTCGTCTTCGCCGACGCGGAGGGCGTCGAAGACGGTGGTTATGCCGGACGCCGCGATCTGGTTGTCATGGGCCTGCACGGCGGCGGTCATGTTCCAGCGCACCTTCGGGCGCGGCAGGAAGTGTCCCTCGATACGGTCGGTTTGCAGTTCGACCAGGCCGGGGATCAGCTGGACTTTGCACGTTTCGTGAGATTGGCAGAGCTCAGGCATTGATCCAGAAGAAGCCTTCGGTGGCAATTAACTGGAGAGCCTGATCGAGGGGCAATGGTCGAGAGTGTCAGGAATTTCGGTTCTCCCGCACTTTCCGTGGTTCATCGCTCGAACAGCGGATATTTCGTTGAAGCCGACGTGCCGACGCGGCGGACTTCCGGCGGAATCGCATCCGGACCGGTGCGCCGATAGTCAGGATCTTCACCGCTTCCACGAAAAGTGCGGGAGAACCGAAATTCCTGACACTCTCGGCATGGTCACGGGACCGAAGTCGCCGGGAGCAGCCCAAGTGGTTCCTCGCCACCACATCACCTCAACCTTGTCTCCGTCGCCGGTTGGGCGCAGGCGGGCAACAGGACCGTCGGTGCGCCGGCTGTAGAGCGTATAGCCGCGGTGAGCGCGCACGACCTCGACACCGCCGCGTGGGAAGCTGTAGGCCGCTATTCGGTCGCGCATCTCGTCGGTTCTGATCGCCGCCATCGTGATCTCCTGTGCCGGACCGGGTTGCTTGTGCCGGGTTCAACAGGCGGGACATGAGCTCGGATCATGGTCGGTAGCGTACCGCGCAGCCTGGCCGATTGGATGTGGCCGTTCATCCGGTGCTTTCCCGGAGCGACCTGGGACCACGTCCTGGTGCTGGTCACCGGCGCTTTGCTGAGCCCGGGCCGGCGCACCGTCACGGCGGCACTGCGCGTCATGGACCTGGACCAGAGCGCGAGCTTTGCCGTCTATCATCGCGTGCTGAGCACCGCCCGCTGGTCGGCCCGCCGCGTGGCCCATCGCCTGCTGCGGTTGCTGATCGCCGCCTTTGTCCGGGACGGGCCAGTCGTCATTGGTCTCGACGACACGATCGAGCGCCGCTGGTGAACGAAGATCAAGGCGCGCGGTATCTACCGGGATCTAGTCCGCTCCAGTCATGGCCACTTTGTCAAAGCGAGTGGTCTGCGCTGGCTGTGTGTCATGCTGCTCACGCCCATTCCCTGGGCCGGCTGCGTTTGGGCGCTGCCGTTCCTGACCATTCTGGCGCCGTCCGAACGCTCCGCACAAAAGCAGGGCCGGCGGCACAAGAAGCTGACCGATTGGGGCCGTCAGGCGTTGCTCCAAACCGCCCGCTGGCTGCCGGACCGGCGGATCGTTGCGGTCGCCGACAGCAGCTTCTCGGTCATCGAGTTGCTGCGCTCCGTCAGCCCGCGTCTGGATGTGGTCACCCGGCTGCGGCTCGACGCCGGCCTGTATGAACCGCCCCCGGCACGCCACCCTGGGGACAAGGGTCGCCCCCGCGTCAAAGGGGCACGCCTGTCGATCCTGACCGAGCGGGTGGCTGATCCGACCACGCGGTGGCAGCGGGTCGTGATCCACGGCTGGTATGGCAAAACACAGCATCGGCTCGATGTCGCCACCGGCACCGCGCTGTGGCATCACCCCGGCAAACGCGTGCTGATCCGCTGGGTGCTGGTGTGCGACGCCGAGGGTGACAGGGAGCCGCAAGCCTTCCTGTGCACCAACCTCGATGCCGAACCCACAGAGATCCTGGGCTGGTTCGTGCCGCGCTGGCGGGTCGAGGTCACTCTGGCCGAGGTTCGCCATCACCTCGGCGTCGAGACCCAGCGGCAGTGGTCCGATCTTGCGATCCTGCGCACCACCCCGGCCCTGCCCGGCCTGTTCTCCCTGGTCACCCTCTGGGCCGACCGGATCAAGGGGGAACATGGTGTGCTGCCCGACCGCGCCCGCTGGTACCCCAAAGCTGAGCCGACCTTCAGCGACGCCCTTGCCCTCGTGCGCCGCGAGCTCTGGACCTCACCAACTTTCGCAACGTGACCGCATCACCGGGAGAGTGCAAAAAATACCGACAGGCTCATCAATCGCCTGATCCGCGTCGCCTGCAATCCTCCCTAAACCTGCAAAGCCAAGCTCAGAACATCGGTGTCCGGTTTCCATGAACCCAACTGGCCGGAATCAATGAAAATAAGCAAGAACGGCAGATGAAACGGTTCAAGTCAGCCCGGCATGCCCAGCGCTTCCTGTCCGCCCATGATTAGATTGAACCGCACCGGGTTTACCGGAGGCCCCGTTTCTTGAGAGACTGGGGTCATCATGACGAAGCAAGCATCACCCAAATACGCGGTCTTATGTAGCAGACGCCACCAGTACCGACTTGCCCGGAAGGCTTCGCCCGAGGACCATATCCCTTTCTGACCAAGGAGATAGAGGACATGGCCGAGGCGCATATTGTCGCCGCCCTGAAGGACAAACGGGCCGAGTTGTCCGGCGTCATCGCCGATCTGGAGAAGCGGATCGGCCAGCACCGGGCTGATCTGCTGCATGTTGACGCTGTCCTGCGGCTGTTCGCGCCCGAGTTCGAGCCGGCAGCGATCGCAGCGAAGGCGGTACGATGGCACAATGGCTGGTTCAGGCCGGGCGAACTGGCCCGGATGGTCCTGGACATCCTGCGCATGGCGCCGGCGCCGCTGGTCATCCGGGAGATCACGGTCCAGGTTATGGAGCGCCGTGGGCTGGATCCGGACGATCGGCGGACGGCGGAGCTGCTGCGCAAGCTGGTCAACAACGCCCTGAACCGTCAGGCGACCGACCTGGTCGAGCGGCTCCAGGACGGCTCCCTGGTCAGCTGACAGGTGCGCGCCTGATCAAGCGGCTGCGCGGCTGCGCTGCCAATAGCCGCAGAAGTCCACCGACGGGCGGGTGCGGGTGACCAGGACGATCACCAGGCGGACCTGCAGGCCGTTGCTGTCCCGCCGGTGATCCTCCTTCCAGGAGGCTTCCTGGGCATAGCGGATCAGATAGGCCCCGGAGATGTGGTGATGATGGCCCATTTCGCCCCGGCGGAGCCGGGCAAAGCAGGCTTCCGCCTGGTTGGTGCAGGCCTCGGCGTTGGCATACTCGACCGAGTGGTTGATCCGCCGGGTGTCGAACCGGGCATGCAGCGCGTTCCAGGCCGGGGACTCATCGGCATGCACCGTCGTGGCACGATCGACCCGGGCCTTGATGAAGCCGAGGGCCGCATCCTCGCTGTCGAACACCGCCGGGATCGTGCCGCCCAGGCTGGTGCCGGACAGCGCGCGTTCCCGGATCACCACGACGACCTGGCGCCTGCCGCTCCGGTTCTCCGCCAGGCGTCGATCCTTGCGGTCCTCCTTCCGGTTCTCGGGCCGGACGTGGCCACCGACGTAACAGCCGTCGATCTCGACATGCCGCCCGGCGCCGCCGAGTTGCCGGTTCCGGAACTCCGCCGCCATCGCTTCCCGGATTTTGTGGGCCAGCACGAAGGCGGTCTTGTACTGGACGCCGAGATCACGGGAGAGCGCCAGCGCGGCCTTACCCTTAACCTCGTCGCAGAAGATCACAACCGCAGCGAGGTAGTCGCGGATTTCCAGCTTGTGGAACGCGAACAGGGTTCCCGAGGTCGGGCTGAAATCCCGGCGGCATGCCTTGCAGCGGAACCGCGGCGCTCCGCTGGGCCGTGGACAGGCCCAGCAGGTCGGACAGCCGCAGTGCGGGCACACCGGCGCCCCGTCGCTCTCGGGCCATCGGATCGTACAGAACATTGTCCAGGCCTCATCCTCGTCCATCCGAAGCACCTGCTTCAGGCTGATCGTCCGGGCGGCGGCGGTGAGGAGAAAGTGCTGCGACATGGGCGAACTCCGGTCCGATAACCGCCCGAGCCTACTGAAATGGAGCCGTCAGCGATGCTGTTTGTTCGTGTTATGTTCTTTTTTGTCGCCTCCCATATCCATCACGCTGAACCCGTCGCAAGTTATCCTGCAGTCGATCCCCACTTGGTGGTGTCTGCTACATAAGAGCGCCTTACAACGGCGAGACAGGCAATCGTTTCCGACCGGATGACAAGCTTCTTGCCTTCCTTGACGCTCTCTGACCGCCTCAGACTATGCCGAGTGACAGGAGTGTGGAACCTCTTGCCAGAGGCACGGCCACTCCGCCTCGCCCGTCCCGTACGGCGCTACTCGGCATAGTTCGGTGTTCGGCATAGAGCGCCCTATGCCGCATCCGGCATAGGGCGCTGTTGATCAGCGAGGCGAGGATCGCCCAGTCCCGGCCGCCCGCCGCGGAGCCGGCGAACAGGGCGTTCTTGCGGCCCAGCCCGATCGGGCGCATCAGTCTCTCCACGGTGTTGGTGTCCACCTCGATGCGGCCGTCCTCGAGGAAGGCGACCAGCCCGTCCCAGTGACCCAGGGTGTAGGCGATCGCCTTGGCCAGGCTCGACTGGCCGGAGATCTCCGCCCGCACCGCCATCAGCCGGATCTTCAGCGCCTCCAGGATCGGCCGGGACCGGTCCTGCCGGACCCGCAGGCGGGTCTCCGCCGTCGTGCCGCGGATGCGTGCCTCGATGGCGTAGACCTCGCCGATGCGCCCGATCACCTCCCGCGCCACCTCCGACCGGGTCGTCCTGAACACCGCCACGAACTTGCGGCGGGCATGGCTCAGGCAGAAGACGAGCCGGATCGTCGCCCGCTTCCGGCGGCGGACGAGCGCCTTGTAGGCCGCGTAGCCGTCCACCTGGAGAAGCCCGTCGAAGCCCGCCAGCTGGTCCTGGATCGCCGCCGTGTTCCGCCCCTCGGCGAACACGTAGCCCACCGCCGGCCGGGCCGGTCCCTGCCACGGGCGGTCATCCACCGCCTGGGCCCACAGCTGGCAGATCCTGGTGCGACCGCGCCCGGGATCCAGCCGGGGCAACGGCGTCTCGTCGCCGAACACCCGCTCCTGGGATCGGATGAAGAGCAGCAGCCGCTCGTACAGCGGCTTCAGCCACCACGCCGCCCGGCGGACCCAGAACACCAGCGTCGTCCGGTCCAGCGCGATGCCCTGGCCGGCGAACATCCGGGCCTGCCGGTACAGCGGCCGGTGCCAGGCGAACTTCGCCACCACCACGTGGGCGACCAGCGCGGTGGTGGCCATGCCGCCGTCCACCACGCGCGGCCTGACGGCGGCCTGGACCAGGGTGCCGTGGCAGCATCGGCAGGCATACTTCGGCCGGATGGTGCGCAGGACGCGCACAAGGGCCGGGATCACGTCCAGCGCCTCGGCGACGTCCTCGCCGATCCGGTGCATCGGCCCGGCGCAGCACGGGCACGCGGTGCTCTCCGGCTCGATGGTCGTCTCGACCCGCGGCAGATGCCGGGGCAGAGCTCCGACATTCCGCTTCGCCGGACGGTGCGGGTGTCGCCCCGGCTTACCGGGCGTGCGGTCCGCGTTGTCGTTGGCGGCCGGAGCCGCCTCGACGGCAAGGTCGCCGAGATTGAGGACGCCCTGGTCCGGGTCGATCACCGCGGTCCTCTCCGACTTCGCCCCGAAGATCAGCGCCTTCAGGGTCTCCACCTGCGCCTGCAGGTCCGCGTTCCTGGCCTCCAGATCACGGATGATCCGGACCAGTTCGGCGGGGTCTGCGGGGAGCGGGTCGGGAGGCTCGGCCATGCCCCGGAGCATACCGCAAAAGCCGATAACACCCCAGACGGATCAACGCCTTCAGCCCATCCACCGGGGCGTCTTCACGGGTGACGGCGCGGCCGCTCGCCATTCCAGTCCGTCGAGCGGCAGCGCGAACTGGACCGCGCTCAGCCGGACCGCGCCGTCCCGGACCGGCGGCCAGGGGAATCCGCCGTCCTCCAGCCACTTTGTTGCGAGGATCAATCCGCTGCCGTCCCAGATCAAAAGTTTAAGCCGGTCCTTGCGCTTGGAGCGGAAGACGAAGACGTCGCCGCAGTAGGGATCCGCCTTCAGCGCCTCGGCCACCAGGGCGACCAGCCCGTGGACCCCTTTGCGGAAATCGATCGGCTGCGTGGCGAGCACGACCTTGAGGTCGGGACGCGGCGTGATCATCCCCGCCCTCGGGCGGCCACGACGACCGCTGCGGCGAGGTCGGGATCGACGGCGCCGTGGAACACCAGCCGCCCGCTGCGCAGATCCATCTCGATGCGGCCCGACGCCGTCTCCCGGGATGCTTGACGCCGGTCCCGCGGAGGAGCGGGCGCAGGCTCCTCGACCACCGTGACCGGAACGAACAGCGGCGTCTGCGCCGGGGTCGCTTCCGGGACGGCACCTGCCTCCCGGCGCCAGACCATGAGCAGGCCGCGGTTCACCCCGTTCCGCCGCGCGACCTCCGAGATGTTGGCGCCCGGTACCGCGCTCTCCGCCTTGATGCGCGCCTTCTCCTGCGCCGTCCAGACACGCCGTTGACGCCGTCCCGTGATCACCTCGACCCGCCGATACGGCCTGTCTTCATCCATGGCTTCAAGCCTGGGATGAAGCCTGACGCCATCCTCCATCGCCCCCTCCGTGCCCCGTGAACCCGCGCGTAATCTCGCTCACAGACCCGGTTCCGGGAAGAAGGGTGCTCTCGCATCGCTTACGCTCAAACCGAGGACATCGCCAGAGCGGCGTAACTCAACCAAATCGGCCTCCGGGATTCCCGGCGCGGTTCAAGACACACCCAGTGCCTGCTGCCGTGTTCCGAGACCGCCTGCATGCTGTTCTGGGCCCTGCTCGCCAGCGGCCAGATCACACTGCGCCGCGTTGACGGCTGGGACACCCTGCACGTCGCTTTCAATGACAAGCCGCTTGACCTAGCCGCCTGATCCGACGACCCTGAATCTCAGGAGAATGCGCCCTCAGCAAATTTTTGCCAACCAAGCGACACGACCGCATCAACCTGGCACCAGCTCTACTTGGCCCGAAAGCTGACAGAACCTTCCATGCTGTACCGCTTGAGCAGCACGTTGATTTCCGAGCCAAAGAGGATCACGAATCCGGCGGCGTAGAGCCACAGCATCAAAATGACTACGGCGCCAATGCTGCCGTACGTCGCGTCGTAGTTTGCGAAGTTGCGGGTGTAGAGAGAGAATGCCAGCGATGCGACAATCAGCAGGCTCACTCCGATCAAGCTTCCCGGAGTGATGAACATGAACCTCTGCTGGACGTTCGGCGCATAGCTGTAGATCATCGCGAAGCCCAGTAGCAGCGCCAGCACGATGATAACCCACCGGAACGCGGCGAAAAACGTGAGTAGCGTGTGGGAAAAGCCGAACCGGTTGCCGATCCAGTCCTGAATGATCCCGCCAAGCACGATCAAGGAAAACGCGCCGATCACCAGCACGCCGAAGAGCAGGCTTAATCCAATCGCCGTCGCCCGCGCCCGCACGAAGCTCCGGGCCTCCTTGACGTCATAGGTAATATTGAGTTGCTGCATGACGGCGTACATGCCGGTTGACACCGCCCACAGCGCGGCCAGCAGACTGATGGACAGCAGGCCGCCGCGCCGCTCACCGGTGACCTGCTGCACCACCTGCGATACCAGGCCAGAGGCCTCGTCCGGCAGCGCTTGCCCCAACAGGTCCATGATCGCTTGGTCCACTTGGTCGATCGGCAGGTAGGGTATGACGCTCATGATTACCAGGAGCGCCGGGAAAATTGTCAGCGTCAGGTAGAAGCCAAGCGCGGCGGCGCCGTTGAAGACATTGTCGTCGCTGATCGATTGGTAGAGATCGCGCACGAACCGCTTTGCGGATACACCATAGATCATCACGGACTCATCGAGAGCGGCGGGTGGCGTCCGACGGTCGGCAGGAACTGCTGCCGGCACTGATTCGGTGAAGGACGGTGTTGGCCGGCACCAGATCAGCGAACACCCAGATGTCAGGAGCACGCTACCGATGTCGGCATTCCGGAGCAACCCCGACGTTTTCCATGAGTTCCGTTCCGTGATGAAGTCTTTGCGGCAAAAAATCTTTTCTGATTGGACATTTAGAAGATGTTCGTAGAGATCAGGCACTGACCTCCTCGATCACCAAGCGCTTCAAGCACCGGGCGAGGATTGAAACGAAGGCAAGGTCAAGGCTCCCGAGATTTTCCGGATGGGACCCGACCCTATGGGATCAGGTCCCGGAGTGTCGCTGGAACCAACTCAGCTGTCGGTCTTGTCCTTGCCGGTCACGGCATCCTTGATACCGCCGACGGCGTTCTGGATCTTGCCTTCGGCCTTGTCGGCCTTGTCGGCCTTGCCTTCGGATTGAAGCTTGCTGTCTCCGGTCAGCTTGCCGGTACCTTCCTTGACGTCGCCCTTCATCTTCTTCATCGAGCCTTCGGTCCGGTCGTCAGCTATGGTTCTCTCCCTTGCTTCACTGGGCTCTTCCGCATCCCGGATTGCCGTTGTGCGGAGGCTTCCTAATCAAGGACACCCGCCATCGTCAAGCAGTTCCAGGAAAAATGCGATCGGCCATTGATCGGTTGAACCGAGTTATTCGTGAGAAGCTGTTGTGCGAGGATAACGATGGAAAAGAGGATTTGACGGTGCTGGAGCCGATGATGTTATCGGCGCGATTATTTTGTTTGGAACCGCCGGGCTATAAAGGGCGTCTATCCCAACAACACACGGGATAATTATGGGTAAGGACGCGAGGGCAAGGTCATGGACGATACGGAGTGGCTGATCGCCCGTGAGGTTCCAGGTTTGCGGCGTTACGCACAGGCCCTGGTCAGGGACCGTGATTGTGCCGACGACCTCGTTCAGGAATGCCTGGAATGGGCGCTGCGCAAACAGCATCTCTTACAGCCCACCGGGAACATGCGGGGATGGTTGCTGAAGATCCTGTACAATATACACATCAACCTGATGCCAGTTGGCCGAACTCATGAAGTTGGTGTTGGCTAATTTGAAGAAGTCAGCCGGTCCATCGCTAGGAGCTGCACGCGGTTACAGGTCTATAGAGCAAAAATAAGGAGAGTTTTGTAAAAGTTGAAGTTTATGAACTTCCCGTGATTCGCAGATGAAATGCCTGCTCGCTTCGCCCGATGATCGCGACAGGTATGGATGTCCCATAACAGATCTGGGGTGACCCGATGCTGCTTCGATCGGAATCCACGACCGACCTCGCCGCTAGGCCCTATCAACCGATTTCTGACTACGCGCTGATCGGCAACGGACATGGCGCAGCACTCGTGGCACGGGATGGCTCGATCGACTGGTGCTGCCTCGACCGCTTCGATGCGGAACCTGTTTTTTCGCGCCTGCTCGATCGAAGACATGGTGGCTTCTTCCTGATCGCTCCGGTTACACCGTACGATGCCGTTCGGGCCTATCATCCTGACACGAACGTCCTTGAGACGGTTTTCTACTGCCCTGACGGGGAAATCAGGGTCACCGACTTCATGACGGTGCCGGACAAGTCCCGGCAGGCTTCACCCTCCTATCTGGTCCGACTGGTCAAGGGCGTCGCCGGGCGGGTCGCGGTCGAGGTGTCCTACCGTCCGGTCGCTGGGTTCAGGCCGGGGTTTCCTCCGCTCGAGATCGCCGGCGACAGAGTTCTCGCGGAAGGCTGCCCGACACTAGTGTCGGCTGCGGATTACCAGTTCGCCGGGCCGGTGGCACAGGCCACGGTGACGATCAGGGCCGGAGAGACGGTCGGCTTCCACCTGGTGGATCCCTCCCATGATATGACGCCCCTTGTGCCGGACGACCTTCTCACGGCATCTCGGGCCTGCTGGAAGGAATGGAGCGAGGCGAGAAGGTACGAGGGACCGTTCTCCCGGCAGGTCGTCCGCAGCGCCCTTGTGCTGAAGGCCCTGACCTATCGGCCGACAGGCGCCATAGTGGCGGCGCCGACGACATCGCTGCCGGAAGAAGCCGGCGGTGTTCGTAACTGGGACTATCGCTTCTGCTGGCTGCGCGATGCCTGCCTGTGCTTCTACGCCCTGAAGAAGTTCGGCTCTACCCTGGAGGCCGAGCAGTTTTTCTCCTTCCTCATCGACACCTTCGAAGCTCAGGAAACCGGCAAGTTGAAGCCTCTCTACGGGATCGACGGGTCCGTCGGACTGTCGGAAAGGACGATAGAACATTACGAGGGCTACTGCGGCAGCCGACCCGTCCGGGTCGGCAACGAGGCCGAGGAGCAGCACCAGGTCGATGTCTATGGCCAAATCCTCGACCTTGTGCATCTATACAAGAGTCTGGGCGGAGTGCTCGATGAACGGCTGCGAAGGATCGGCGTGACAATGGCGAACTACGTCGCCGCGCACTGGCGTGAACCGGATAGCGGCCTGTGGGAGCCCCGGCTGGCGCCGAAGCGCTACGTGCATGCGGCGATCATGAATTGGGTGGCGCTCGACCGTGCCATCCGCCTCTTCGGCCCACGGCCAGAGTGGGCTGTTGAGTGCGATGCGATCGTTGCGGCGATCAGGCAGGAGGCCGCCCACGCCGGTGGCTACCTGCCCCAGGTGTTCGGCGGTACCGATGTCGATGCAGCCGTGCTGATCGCCCCCATGGTGGATTTCCCGATCGACGAGGAGATTATCGAGCGGACCGTCGATGTGGTAATCGAGCGACTCGGCCACGGCCCCCTCGTCTACCGCTACCGGGGCGACGACGGGCTTCCCGGTCACGAGGGGACCTTCGTCCTGTGCGCCTTCTGGCTGATCGACGCCCTGGTCTGGCTCGGCCGCTTCGATGAAGCCAAAGCCCGCTTCACCGGGCTTCTAGATCTTGCCAACGATGTCGGCCTCTATCCTGAGGAGATCGGCGAGGACGGCGCTTTCCTGGGGAACTTTCCCCAAGCTTTCAGCCATCTCGGGCTCATACACAGTGCCCTGGTGCTGGATCTGCACGCGGCCGGAGGCAAGCCCGCGGTACGGGGAACCTACGCTGATAGAACGCTGCGCGAAACACCCAATCGGCGCCCGACAGGCATTGAGGAGGGTGAGCCGACTTGGTCGTGGTCATGAGCAATTAGCCTGTCAAGCTAAAGCCTGGGCTCAGGACGACCGGACATCGGAACTAAGCGTCCGGTGTTCCAGTTGCATCTGCCAAAGCCACCCCTGATCGAGCGGTTACGCTGCGCGGGAGAAATCGATGGCCTTGGAAAGACGGGAGTTCCTGACCCGGGCTGGCGCGCTTGCCGCAGTCGGTGCATTGGGAGCATTCGATTGCGGCAGAGCATACGCTGACATTTCGGCATCACAGCCAGCCGCTGCCGATACCCTTCCGGACTGGGAGGCGGTGCGCGCGCAGTTCCGGCTGTCACCGGATCGCATCCATATGAGCACGATGCTGCTGTCCTCGCACCCGAAGGCTGTCCGTGAAGCGATTGAAACCCACCGCGACGGACTGGATGCGAACCCGGTGGAGTATCTGGAGCAGAACAACAGCCGCCTGATCCGGGATGCTCGCGATGCGGCAGGTCGTTACCTGGGAATATCCGGGTCCAACATCGCGCTGACGGACAGCACGACCATGGGCGTGGGCTTGGTCTACAACGGGCTGCGTTTAAACCCGGATCACGAAATCCTGACAACGGAGCAGGATTACTACGTCACCCACGAGGCATTACGGCAGGCATCGAGACGCACCGGTGCCACCGTCAAAAAAATCCAGCTCTACGAGGAGATCGGCAACGTCACCGAGGACGAACTCGTCCAGCGCGTGGCGGAGGCGATCTCGCCGTCAACCCGCGTGCTCGCGGTTACCTGGGTCCATTCCAGCACCGGACTGAAACTTCCGATTAGGCTTATCGCGGAAGCCTTGGAAGAGGTGAACCGGGACAGGGACGAGGCATCCCGCGTACTCTTCTGCGTGGACGGCGTCCACGCGTTCGGCTGTGAAGACGTCGGTTTCGATGATCTCGGGTGTGATTTCCTCATGGCGGGGTGCCACAAGTGGCTCTTCGGGCCGAGGGGGACGGGGATGATCGCGGGAACTTTGCGTGGCTGGGCATCGGTCACGCCCAGCATTCCCAGTTTTATCGACGGCGGGTCCTGGGATGCATGGATGTACGGCAAAGACTTGGAAAGCCCGACTACAGCCGATCGTATGACCCCCGGCGGGTTCAAGGCGTTCGAGCATCAATGGGCTCTGCCCGAGGCCTTTGGATTCCATGAACACATCGGGCGGCCAGCCGTAGCCGAACGGACCCGCGAGCTTGCGGGCATGTTGAAGGAGGGCTTGGCGGAAATATCTCGTGTCGTTCTACGGACGCCGCGGTCCGGGAGCCTGTCCGCCGGCATCGTCTCGTTCGATATCGATGGTCTGGAGGCGCCGGCTGTGGTGCGTATGTTGCGCGACCGCGGCATTGTTGCGTCGGTGGCGCCCTACCTTACGGCACATGTCCGGCTGACACCCAGCATCCGCAACACCTCGGAGGAAATTGACGTGGCGCTGAGGGAAATCCGCGGGATCGTCAGCTAGGGCCTTAACTTCGCCGTCGTCAGGGGCGAGTCAAGTTCTCGCATGCCGTCCACCACCGCGTATGAGAGTGTCAGGAATTTCTCGCCGGTTTCCGGTAGTCGTTCATAGTCTTTGGCCAGACGGCGGTTGCGGCAGAACCAGGCCAGCGACCTTTCAACCACCCACTGGCGCGGTAAGACATGGAAGCCGGTAGGAATGGTCGGAGGCTCCTGACCGGGGGCACACCAGAACCCCCGGACGCCGGTCCACCAATGCTTGGCGATCGTCAGGGTCCATCCAAGGTTTTCCTGGATCCAGCTTTTCAGGCCTTGATAGCTGCTGTCGGCCCAGACCAGCACGATGCTGGGGAACAGGATGTGCAGGCAGGTGAGCAGGAGCATGCCGCCTGGCTTGTCGTGGATGTCGGCCGGGTGGATCTTGGCTTTCAGCAAGGTGCCCTCGGTATCGACCAGCACTTGGCGCTTCCGGCCGGTCACCTTCTTGCCGCCGTCATAGCCGCGCGGACCGCCGGCCTCGGTGGTCTTGACCGACTGGCTGTCGATCACCGCCGCGGTGGGCTGGGGCTTGCGCCCCTTGGCGACCCGATGACGCTCGCGCAGGATCTGGTTGACCCGCTCCCAGGTCCCCTTCCGGCGCCAGGTGCGCAGATGATAGTAGACATCCTCCCACGGCGGCAGATCGTGAGGCATCATGCGCCAGGGGATACCGCCCCGCAGAACATAGAAGCAGCCATCGACGATCCGCCGCAGACTGTAATGCCGCTGGCCACGCCGTCCACGGTTGTGCTCGAGCAACGGTCTGATCAATTCCCATTGCTGATCCGTCAGATCCGTCGGGTAAGGTTTGTCCGTCATCACGCATCCTCCTGGATCCCGCGCCACCCCTTACCAGATCAACAATCCGTCAGTTCCAAGCCTCACGTCTTCTCGCCACTCAAATTTGGTCCGTCTTCAGCTCAACATCCTCTCACTCATCCAAGGGCTCCCATCCAAATGGGCCGCCGCAGCCTGGATCCACCCCTGTACTGGCGCTCGCTTGGCGCTGACTCCCCACTGGGCCTCAGCCGCGGCCTGCCGCCGGGGCACGCGTCCCCCCAGGTGTTCGTGACACAGGGGGCAAAAGGTTGCTCCCGGCGGATCGGCCCGATCAGTCAACGGCGCTATGATACCGCCGACCGTTCGACCCGTGAAGGGTACAGGGGCGCTTCACGGCGGCACGATCGCCCGGCCGTGGCCGGCGCGTCGCGCGGACGCAGGTCGGACCGGAGCAAGTCTGGCCGCGGATGCGATCTGGCTCGACGACTTGGGAATCCCGTGTTGCCGCGGATTCCGTCAAGATCATGCGAGCTGTTCGTTTAGAAAGCATGCCTCGGTGGCAGCATCTTCATCCTCCCTTTATCATTGTATGGAAGGGTCGAACGATGGCAGCTCTTCGCTGATTCGCCGGACACCTTGCATGGCCGGAGTCTTATCAGGAAAAGCTGTCATGAGCCTGTCAGAGGGCGGGCGAACCGGCTCATCGGTAGAATTTTCCGGGCGGCTCGGATTGCTTGAGCACGCCGCCATGGCGACGTGCCCGTTTCGAGCATAAATGCTCGCTGGAGAATTTCGGGGTCTGGAGCGATCCCCAATCAGGTTGAACCGCTCCGGTCCACTCCGCGCACTGTGTTGCGCCATGGGCGCAACCTACGGCTCAATGCAGGGCGGAGTTGATGCACGCCATCTATTGTAGGTTGCGCCCATGGCGCAACGCGTCGGATCAGCTGTCTCGGGCGGATCGACCTGATTGGGTACCGCTCTAAAGTGCCTGCTGGAGCGCCACGCCGAACAGCAGGCGGTTCAGCAGGAACCAGAGCTGCCACTGATCCTGCTGGTCGCCGCCCATGCTGCCGCAGGCGATCCAGGGCTCGTCGTTCCGCGTCACAACGCCCGGCCGCCCGCACGCGCCAGGATGCGCTGCATGGCGAGCACGACCGGCCGTTCGACCATCCGGCCGTCGAGCAGGACGACGCCTCCCGCAGCGGTTCCGCTGGCTTCCTCCAGGGCCGCGATGACGCGGCGGGCTTGGTCGATCTCCTCCAGCGTCGGCGAAAAGGCCGCGTTGACGACCTCCACCTGGGTCGGGTGGATCACCATCTTGGCCGAGAAGCCGAGCGCGAGGGCGCGCCGCGCCTCCTGGCCGCAGCCCTCCGGATCGCCAACATCGACGAACGGCATGTCGATCGCCGGAATCCCGGCCAGCGCCGCCGCGTGGATCACCCGCGACCGGCCGTGGAGCAGGGCCTCCCATGATGCCGGCGCGCCCAGTTCCGCCGCCAGGTCCAGGCCGCCGAACATGATCCCGGAAAGCCGCGGAGAGGCGCCGGCGATCACGGTCGCGTTCTCCACCCCGCGCAGGGTCTCGATCTGGGCCACGACCCGGAGACCACAGCCGGCGGCGGTCAGCAGCTGGTCGATCCACTGCACCTCTTCGGCCGATTCGATCTTGGGAACGGCGATCGTCCCCCTCTCCGGGCGCGCCTCGATGACGGCCAGCAGGTCGCGAAGGCCGGGTTCGGTACGCACGCCGTTGATGCGGACCACGCGGTCGCATGCCCCGCCGCCAACCTCGGCGAGGAAACGCAGCGCCTCGCCGCGGGCCTCGTCCTTCCGACCCGGCGGCACCGCGTCCTCCAGGTCGACGCAGACCGCGTCGGCGCCGCTGGCCGCGGCCTTGGCGAACCTGTCGGGCCGCGTTCCCGGTACGAACAGCAGGCTGCGCCAGCCGATTCCGTTGCTCTTCATGTGTCTTCGTCCTTGTCGTCGCCCAGGGCCGGCCTATTCCAGGGTGTTGGCGAGGCGGCCGATGCCTTCCACCTCGATCGTGACGCGGTCACCCCGCTTCAGGTATTTCGGCGGATCGAACCCGATGCCGACGCCGGCCGGCGTCCCGGTCGCGATGACGTCGCCGGGCACCAGGGTGATGCCGGCGGAGATGGTCTCGATCAGCGTCGGGATGTCGAAGATCAGGTCCCGGGTATTGGCGTCCTGCCGCAGCTCGTCGTTCACCCAGCAGCGCACGGCGAGGGAGGCGGGATCGATCTCGTCCGCCGTGACGATCCACGGCCCCATGGGGCAGAAGGTGTCGAACGACTTGCCCAGGAACCACTGCTTGTGGCGCCCCTGGACGTCGCGCGCCGTCACGTCGTTGATGATGGTGTAGCCCCAGACATGCCCGTAGGCCTGCTCCCGGGAGATGCCGCGGCCGCCCTTGCCGATGATCACCGTCACTTCGGCCTCGTAGTCGATGCTGTCGCTGATGGCCCCGGGATGGCGGATCGCCTCCCCGTCGGCGATCACGGATTCGGGGACCTTGGTGAAGATGATCGGGACCTCGGGCACCGCGTCCGCCTTGCCCTTGGCGCTGCTGTCGAACCCGCTGCGGGCGAACTCGTGCGCGTGGTCGTGGTAGTTCTTGCCGACGCACATGACGTTCCGGGCCGGACGCGGGATCGGCGCTCCGATCCTCACCGACGCGAGGTCGATGGCCCTGCCGGTCGGGCGGATGCGTTCCTTCAGGCCGTCGTACCGCCGGATCAGGTCGATCATGCCGTCCACGGGCTCGCCCAGCATCGATTCCAGGGGCCAGATTCTGCCGTTCTCCGGTTCGACCAGGCCGACGGCGGTGCGGCCATCCATCTGGAAAGTGGCGAATTTCATCGGGCCCTCCTGATCCATTTCAATGCCATTTATCGAGCCATTATCGCCGCCCGCCGCGGTTTGCGCAACAATGGATCAGCGGAGCTTCGCCGGAGCGTACCCGTGCCGCCCTTCACCGCATCATGTTCTTCCGATGGTTACGGCATTGCGGGATATTGCCGCCGGCCCGATTGGCGGCTAGAAATGGGCACTGTTTGGTTCACCATCGCGGACTGCGGGAACGGCCGATGAGCACGCAAGACATTCGCACCCAGAACATTCGCCCCCAGAATGTTCGAACCAAGGCCGCGACGGGAGCCAGCGCCCTGGTCCAGCTCATCGAGAGCAACATCGCGGAAGGCGTCTGGAGTGCCGGCTTCAAGCTTCCGGCCGAACGCGACCTGGAGAAGCAGTTCGGCGTGTCGCGCAACACGCTGCGCAAGAGCCTGAAGCTGCTCCAGGACAAGGGCAGCATCATCCGCCACGTCGGCCGGGGATCGTTCGTCGCGCCGCCGCCGTCCGGCGCCGGTACCAGCCCCGGGGAGCCCGCCGCGTCCGACAGCCTGGTCCGCCGCATCCATGGCGCCAGCCCCGCGGAGATCATGGAGGTGCGCCTCGTGATCGAGCCCGCCGCGGTCGAGCTGGCGGCGGTCCGCGCCAATGCCGAGGATTTCCATCGCATCCGGGAGTGCCTGGCCCGGTCGGAGGCGGCTCCGGACATCGGGGATTTCGAGCACTGGGACGGGCAGCTCCATGTCTCGATCGTCACCGCGTCCAAGAACAGCCTGCTGATCGACCTCTACCGGACGATGAACGAGACCCGCAACCAGCCGGAGTGGCTCCGGCTGAAACGCCGCTCGCTGACGCCCGAGCGGCGCGGAATCTACCAGGACCAGCACCGGCGCATCGTGGCGGCGCTGACCGACCGGGACGCCCAGGCCGCCCGGTCGGAACTGCTCGGCCACCTGCTGATGGTGCGGTCCAACCTGCTGGGTCCGACGGGGTCCTGAAAGCCGCCCGGCCCGGTCCTTCCCCGGGCGCAATGGTTCATTTTTGGCGCTCGAATTGCGCCGATTTCGCTTGGCGGCGCGCGCGCCCGGCGTTAAGCTGCCGGCCATGGCCCGCCGACTCCTGCCCCCTGAGACTTCCGGCCCGCGCACGTCCGGGAACGCATCCGGGAAGCGCCCGTGAGCGCCGGCACGATCCTCGTCATCGCCGCGGTCGTGCTCGCGACCTCCTTCCTGTCCGGGATCTTCGGGATGGCCGGCGGCATGATCTACATGGGCGCGCTGCTGCTCCTGCTGCCCGTCCCGGCCGCCATGGTGCTCCATGGCGTGACCCAGACGGCGTCCAACGGCTGGCGCGCCTTCCTGTGGCGCGGCTACGTCGCCTGGCCGATCCTGCTGCGCTACCTGATCGGCTCGGCGCTGGCCTTCGCCGCCTTCTCGCTGGTGCGCTTCGTGCCCGATCCGGCGCTGGTTCTGGTGACGCTCGGGCTGACGCCGTTCCTGGCCTGGACCGTGCCGGACCGGCTGGCTCCGCGCGCCGACCGCGCCGGCGGGGCCGAACTGTGCGGCTTCATCGGGACCGCCTTCCAGCTCCTGTCCGGCGTTTCCGGCCCGCTGCTCGACGTTTTCTTCGTGCGCTGTCCGCTCGACCGCCGGGCGGTCGTGGCGACCAAGGCCGCCTGCCAGGTCGCGACCCACCTGATCAAGCTCCTCTATTTCGGCCAGATCATCGGCGGCGCCGGGGATTCGCTCGGCTGGCCCGTGCTGGCGGTCTCGGTGGCGCTGGCCATGGCGGGAACCAGCCTGAGCCGGGCGGCGCTGGAACGGCTGACCGACATCCAGTTCCGCAGCTGGACCCAGCGCATCGTGCTCGGCGTCGGCCTCGTGTACCTCGTGCAGGGCATCGCCGCCTACGCCGGGGGCTGAACAGTCGAAAACAAACGGGGAGGTAAGGACGATGGAGCGTCGCAGCCTGGGAAACGCCGGCCTTGGCGTTTCCGCCGTGGGACTGGGGTGTTCGGGCATGACCGGCGACTACGGGGTGCCCGACGATGTCGAGTCCACAGCCACGATCCACCGCGCGATCGATCTCGGGGTCACCTTTTTCGATACGTCCGACGCCTACGGCGACGGTCGCAACGAGCAACTGATCGCCGGCGCTATCGCCGGACGGCGCGACGGGCTGGTCCTGGCGACCAAGTTCGGCAATATCCGGGGACCCAACGGCGAACGGGGAGGGGTGAACGGCCGTCCCGAGCATGTCGCCAAAGCCTGCGAGGCGAGCCTCCGCCGCTTGGGCGTCGACGTCATCGACCTGTTCTACCAGCACCGCGTCGATCCCGACGTGCCGATCGAGGAGACCGTCGGCGCCATGGCCCGGCTGGTCGAGCAGGGCAAGGTCCGTTTCCTCGGCCTGTGCGAGGCAGGGCCGGGAACGATCCGCAAGGCCCACGCGACACACGCCATCTCCGCGCTGCAGATGGAATATTCCCTGTGGAGCCGGGACGTCGAGGACCGCATCCTGCCGCTGCTGCGGGAACTCGGGATCGGCCTGGTGCCCTACAGCCCCCTCGGCCGCGGATTCCTGACCGGGGTCTTCCGCCGGCGCGACGACCTGATCCCGACCGACCGGCGACACGCCCATCCCCGCTTCCAGGAAGGCAATTTCGAAGCCAACCTCGCCCTGCTCGGCGCCCTGGACCGCATCGCCCGGGAGCGGCGGCTGGCGCCCGCGCAGGTGGCCCTGGCGTGGGTGCTGTCGCGCGGTCCGGACATCGTACCGATCCCGGGGACCAAGCGTCGCCCCTGGCTGGAGCAGAACGTGGCGGCATCGGCGGTTCGTCTGGACGACGTCGACCTCGCCGCGCTGGAGGAGGCCTTTCCGCCCGGCGCCGCCTCCGGCCCGCGTTACCCGGAAGCGCAGCTGCGCCGGCTCGGCATCTGAACTCCGCCCTGGACCAATCGAAGATTGGTTATCGCTCTGCAGCAATAGTTCGGGCGGGAAAATCACCGGCTTGACAATGCTGCGCCAATATCGCCCAATACCAACCCATTGCGGATTGGCCTTTGAATGGCTCAAGGACAGGACCGCCGCACCGCCAATCCGTGATCGTGACTTGCACCGCCAAACGGGAAAGGATCCGATGACGCAACCTCAAGCCTCCCACGAAGCATCGCCCGGCGGCGTTTCACCCGGCGGCCTGGAACACTGGACGACCAAGGGCGACGTGCGGCTGTTTCTTTGGGAAAAGCCCGCCGTCGCCCGCTCCGGGAAGCGGGGCACGATCCTGTTCGTCCACGGCTCGTCCATGGCATCGACCCCGACCTTCGACCTCCAGGTTCCCGGTCGCGACGACGCTTCCGTGATGGATTATTTCGCCCGGCGCGGGTTCGACACCTGGTGCGTCGACATGGAAGGCTATGGCCGGTCGGACAAGAACCGGGCCGTCACGTCGAACATCTCGGACGGCGCCGACGACCTGGCCGCCGCGTCGGCCTATATCCAGGATCAGCGCGGCTGCGGCCCCCTGCTGGTCTACGGGATCTCGTCGGGCGCCCTGCGCGCCGCCCTGTTCGCCGAACGCCATCCCGACCGGGTCGCGCGCCTGGCGCTCGACGCGATGGTCTGGACCGGGGAGGGCAGCCCGACCCTGGCCGAGCGCCGCAAGAAGCTGCCCCAGTTCAAGTCGGGGAAACGGCGGGCGATCGACCGCGCCTTCGTGCATTCGATCTTCACCCGCGATCATCCCGGCACTGCCGACGAGGCGGTGGTGGACGCCTTCGCCGACGCGATCCTGGCGCTCGACGACTCCATGCCGGTCGGGACCTACATCGATATGTGCGAGAACCTGCCGCTGGTCGACCCGGCCCGCATAACGATGCCGACCCTGGTGATGCGCGGCGAATACGACGGGATCGCCAGCGTCGACGACCTGCTTAAGTTCTTCGCGCTGCTGCCCAATCCCGACAAGCAGTTCGCGGTGATGCCGGGCATCGCCCACGCCAGCTTCCAGCAGAAGAACCACGCGATCGTCTATCACATCCTCGGCTCCTTCTTCGAGCAGCCGGCCCCCGTCTACCGCGGGTGACCGGCGGCGTTCCGCCGCCCTCGGCCCGCCGGGTCGGCTCGACATGAGCCACCTGAAGAAAAAAACAACCTGGGAGGGAAATCCATGGACCATACAACGCGCATCACCCGCCGGGCGCTGTGCGGCGGCATGGCTGCCGCCGGACTGCTGGCCGGGTTCACGCCCGGACTGCCCCTGTCCCGCGCCGTCGCGCAGTCCTATCCCCAGCGGAACTTCCGCGTGATCATCCCGACGGGGCAGGGCGGCGGCGCCGAAAGGCTGGCCCGGGCCTTCGACGATGCCTGGTCGAAGCTGCTCAACCGGCAGTTCGAATATACCTTCCATCCCGGCGCCGCCGGACAGATCGGCTACGAGCTTTTCGTCAAGCAGCGCGAGGCCGACGGCTACAACCTCCTGTTCGGCAACATGGGACCGGAGATGATCATGTACGCGGTCCAGAAACCCGACTACAGGTTCCCGGAGGACTTCGTCTATTTCAGCGGCACCGATATCGACGACAGCTGCATCTTCGTGCGCACCGACTCCCCCTACAAGGACCTGAAGTCGGTGGTCGAGGCGGCGAAGAAGAACCCGGTCAACGTGGCGGTCAGCCGGATCCCGCACCCCGCGTCGATCGGCATGCTGGCGCTGGGCGAAGCCACCGGCTCGACCTACAACCTGATCCCCTACGGCGGCGGCAATCCGACCTATGTCGCGGTGATGAACGGCGAGGCGGACATCGGCGCGCTGCCGATCACCGGCGTGCTGTCGCTGTCCAGCCAGTTCAGGGTGCTGGGCGTCTTCAACCGCGAGAACATCTTCGCCGAGATCACCGGCAACGCGCCGACGGTCAATGCCGCCTTCGGCACCTCGATCCCGGACCTCTACTCGTCCAGGGCCTGGGCCGTGCACGCCTCCTGGGCCGACGCCAACCCGGAGGATTTCGCCCTGCTGGAGCGCACCTCGCAGGAGGCCCATGCCTCCGAGGCGTTCCGGGACGCCTTCGTCAAGACGGGATCCCCGGTCGAATCCCTGAAATACGGCAACCGCCAGGTCTGCACCGAGTACGCCATGGCCATGCTCGACCTGGCGAAGCGCTATGAACCGGTGCTCAGCGCGCAACGGTAGCACCGGCGGCCAAGGAGCAACGTCATGAGCCAGAAAGTGGCGCAATCGCTGCGGCAGCGCCGGAACGCGCAGCTCGGCGCCGACCTGATCATACCGGTCCTCGCCGCCGGCTTCACGCTCTACTACCTGATCTCCTCGTCCAACCTGGTCTGGGAAGCGCGGGCGAACGGGACGGTGGTGGGGGTCGTGCTGCTGGCCCTGATCGCGATCCAGGTCGCCCGCGTCGCCCTGCGCCTGCGCGGCGGCACCGGCTCGCTCGGGTTCGGCGACCTGGCCCGGTGGACGCCCGCGCAGGGCCAGCGGCTGGCGCTGATCGGCGTCCTGATCCTGTTCATCGCCGCCATCCCCTGGCTCGGGACGACGCTCGGCCTGTTCCTGGTGATGCTCGCCGCCATGTGGATCCTCGGATTGCGGGAATCGGTCACCCTGTTCGCGGTCGCCGGCGGCGTGGCCGCGGCCGTGTTCCTCGTCTTCGTCGTCATGCTGGGGGCGCGCTTCCCCCCGGGGCCGGTCGAGCGGGTCCTGGTCCCGCTGCTCGGCGGGGGGATCTGAGCCATGGGTTGGGACAGCGCACTCCTCCTCTCGCTCGCGGTCGACGCGGTCATGCTCACCTGGGTCGTGGTCCCGGCGGTGCTGCTCGGCATCCTGGTCGGCGCGATCCCGGGCTTCAGCGCCCAGAACACGCTGATCATCCTGCTGCCGCTGACGCTGGCCATGGACATCAACACCGCCCTGGCCTTCATGGTGTCGCTTTACTGCGCGACCCATCTGGGCGGCGGCATTCCGGCGATCCTGGTCAACATGCCCGGAACCGGCGGGGCGGCGGCGACCACGCTGGACGGCTACCAGATGACGCTGAAGGGCAGGGCGCAGCAGGCGCTCGTGCTCTGCTTCGTGGCATCCACCGTCGGCGGGCTGGTCACCAGCATCGCGACCGTCGCCCTGCTGCCGTTCCTGGCCCAGGTCGGGATGTATCTGCGGAGCGTCGAGATGGTCGCCGTGATGGTGTTCGGCCTGGTGCTGATCGCCGCGATCGCGGCCGACGATCCGTTGAAGGGGATCATCGCCGGTTTCTTCGGCCTGATGATCGGGGCGATCGGCACCGACCATATCTACGGCACGCCGCGCGCGGCCTTCGGCTTCCTGGAACTGTACGACGGCGTGCCGCTGGTGCCCGCCCTGATCGGCCTGTTCGCGATCTCCGAGGCGTTCAGCATGATGGAGCGGTCGACCATCGTGCCGCGCTCCGCGGTCGTGGACTCCCGCGCGCACTGGGCGGACACGCTGGAAGGGCTGCGGCTCAGCCTGAAATATTGGTGGCTGACGATCTGGACCAGCTTCGTGGGCCTGTTGATCGGCGTCGTGCCGGGCGCCGGGGCCAGCATCGCGTCGTTCGTGGCCTACCAGCAGGCCCGCATGTTCTCCAAGACGCCGGACGAGTTCGGCAAGGGCTTCGCCCCCGGCGTGGTGGCGCCCGAGTCCGCCAACAACGGCGTCACGTCAGGCACGCTGGTGCCGCTCATGGCGATCGGCGTGCCGGGCGGCAGCACCGCCGCCGTGATGATGGTGGTCCTGCAGTACCACGGCATCGTCCTCGGGCCCCGGCTTTTCATCGAATCGCCGGACATCGCCTACGGCATCTTCTTCTCGATGACGCTGTCCTACGTCGTGATGCTCTTCACGATCCTGCCGCTGGCCCGCTACATGAGCCAGGTGGTGCTGATCCCGACCCGGATCCTGGTGCCGCTGATCCTGTCCCTGACCATCGTCGGCGCCTTCGCCAACCGGGAATACGTGTTCGACATGGGCCTGGCCCTGGTCTTCGGCGTAATCGGTTACATCGCGCGCAAGACCAACTACCACGTCACCGCGATCCTGATCGGCATCATCCTGGGGCCGCTGTTCGAGCAGTACCTGCTGCGCTCGCTGCGGATCGGGCAGGGCGACCTGACGATCCTGTTCTCCTCCACCATCGGGAACGTGCTGTGGGCCTTCGTGGTCCTCTCGGTCCTGCTGCCCTGGCTGCGCAGCCGGCAGCAGGAGCGCCAGCGGCGGATCGAGCGCGAAACCCCCTCTGCCCTGACCGGAGACCAGCCCCGATGACCGTCATGCCGCTTGCGAAGAACCTCCGCCTGGTCGGCCACCTCGACCTGCCCGGCGGGGGCCAGGTGACGGTGTCCGGCGGCCACGCCTTCGTCGGCCACATGAAGCCGCCCTTCGGCACCACCATCGTGGACGTGCGCGATCCGGCCAATCCGCGGGTCGCCGCCTCGGTCGAACTGCCGGACGAAGCTTCCCACACCCACAAGGTCCGGGTCGTGGGCGACCTGATGATCACCAATGTCGAGCAGAACGACCGCCACGCCCTGCGGCGCGGAGCGAGGCTGGCGGAGGCCGCGGCCGAGCTTGCCGCCCGGCTCGGCCGTCCGCCCTCCGACGCGGAGCTGGCCGCCGCCCTGAAGATCCCCGAAGACCTGCTGCCCCGGCTGCGCCACGTGCTGCAGCATGGCTACCGCGACGGCGGCTTCAAGGTGTACGACATCTCCGACCGGACCCGCCCGCGGGAGATCGCCTATGTCCGCACCCACGGGGTCGGCGTCCACCGCTTCGACATGGACGACCGCTACGCCTACATCTCGACGGAAATGGAGGGCTATGTCGGCAATATCCTGGTGGTCTACGACATCGCCGATCCGGCCCGGCCGGCTGAGGTCTCGCGCTGGTGGATGCCGGGCCAGCATGCGGCCGGCGGGGAAACGCCGCACTGGGCGGGGCTGCGCAACCGGCTGCACCACGCGCTGCGCTTCGGCGACGAGCTGTGGGCGTCGGTCTGGTATGCCGGGCTGCGGGTGATCGACGCGTCCGACATCACCGACCTGCGCACGGTAGGATCGTACGATTACCATCCGCCCTTCCCGGAGCCGACCCACACCGTGGCCCCGGTCCCGGTGCGGTGGCAGGGACGCCAGGTCGCGGTCGCGGTGGACGAGGAGCACGACCATGTCCACGGCCAACTCCATGGCGGGCTCTGGTTCCTCGACGTGGAGGACCGGGCCGACATCAGGCCGATCGGCATGTTCCACCTGAGCGAGCTGGACTCGCCCTTCGCCCGCGCCGGGGCGCGCTTCGGGGCGCACCAGTTCCAGGAGCGGGTGACCGGCGACCGGCTCTACTGCACCTGGTTCTCCGGCGGCCTGCGCATGCTCGACATCGCGGATCCCACGGCCCCCCGGGAGATCGGCTGGTTCATCCCCGAACCCCCGAAGGGCCAGCCCTGCGCCCAGAGCAACGACGTCTTCGTCGATGACCGGGGTCTGGTCCACGTGATCGACCGGAACCGCGGCCTCGATATCCTGGAACCGCTGATCTGACGGCGGCCGTGCCGGGGCCGGCCGGGAATCCCTGGATCATCGGCTTGTCGGCTGGTCGGAGAGCTTCGGGCCGACCGTCAGGGAGATCGCCTCTCCCTGCTTCACGCCGTAGGCTTCCAGGGCCTTGCCCAGTTCCCGTGCCGCACCGCCGTTGCCCAGGCTGGCGCTACCGATGTCCTTCTTCCAGTTGTCGGATTCGTTCTCGGGGGCCGACCACCCGAGGCGTTCGAGGATGTCGGGAGTGTCCGCTTTCATGAGCGGATGGTTGAACTTGCTGACCGCCTCGGCCCTGATCCCGTCATCGGTTCGGGTCAGGGTCACATAGGAGCTGTCTTTCTCGCTGTAGACCTTCGCCGCCATCTCGGGCTGGGACGCGACGAAGGTCGCGAGGTCGGACAGGCAGTCCTCGGTGAAGCTCCTCGATTGCTCCGTCATGACCCCGGCGCATGATGCCCGATCCGGCTGCTGGGCGGCCGCTCCGCCCGAACCGGCCGCGGGAACGGACAGCGCGAGGGCCGTCGCCTGTAGGACCGTCTGCCAGCGGATCATCGAGCCTCTCCCTGTCATGCTGCCACGGACAACAGGGCGGCGGGACTCCCGGTTCCATGATCCCGCTGGGCGGGCATGTTTCTGGGATGGAAATCCTATCGTGGTTCTGCTACGGTGCCGCCGGCGCTCGCGCGGGGTCTTTGGCAACCGAATAGGGTTTCCCGGTGCGGACCGGTTCGCCCAAGGCAGCAGGCGGGCCGGCGTCCAGGGCCGGTCGGGATTGCCGGGGATGACTTGGATGACCCGGAATGACCTCCAGCGGGGAATTCTCCACAAGGGAGTTACCTTGCGAATGACCCGGGATTACCTTTGTTGTCCGTCCGCCGATTTTTCGCACCGTAACCTTCCCATCGGCGACGCCGATGCGGACACATGATGACATCCGCTGTCGTTTGTCGACACGCCCCGGGGGGGTCGGCAGGCTCCGGGTCAGCCGGCGAGTGACCGTCCTAGGAAGATCGTTCCCGGCACGGGCGTGTCGTAGTAGGCGGCGATCGGCGTGAATCCCGCCTTCCGGTACAGCGCGATCGCCTCGGTCAGGGTGGGCAGCGTGTCCAGCCGCATCTCGCGGTATCCGACCCGCACCGCCTCGGCGAGGATGGCATCGACCAGGGCCCGGCCGAGTCCGATGCCGCGTCCCCGCGGCAGGACGTAGAGCCGCTTCATCTCGCAGCAGCCGCCTACAGGGCAGTCGGCCGGAGCCATGGGCCGGAGTGCCACGCAGCCCAGCGGCTCGCCGTCGATGCAGTGCGCCAGGAGCAGTGCGCCGGCCGGCGGCGCGTAGCTGCCCGGCAGTGTCGCCAACTCCTCGGCGAATCCCTGGTAGGCGAGGTCGATCCCGAGCGAGGCGGCGTATCGCTCGAACAGGCGGGCCGCGGTCTCGAAGTCGGCGACCGTCCTGGCCGGCCCGATCCGGAAGGGGGGTTGGGTCATGGCGTCGTCACGCTGTCCGGCGGTGTCCCGCGATCGCGGCATTATCGATGGGTGCATCGCCGGTTCCCCGGGGGACCGGCGGCGCACCCGTCAGGAGCGGTCGACCTCAGCCCTGGATGAAGGCGAGAAGGTCCGGGTTGATGATGTCGGCATGGGTGGTGCACATGCCGTGCGGCAGTTTCTCGTAGACCTTGAGCGTCCCGTTCTTCAGCAGCTTCGCGGACAGCAGGGCCGAGTCCGCGATCGGCACGATCTGATCGTCGTCGCCGTGCATCACCAGCGTCGGCACCTCGATCGCCTTGAGGTCCTCGGTGAAGTCGGTCTCCGAGAAGGCCTTGATGCCGTCGTAATGGGCCTTGGCGCCGCCCATCATGCCCTGCCGCCACCAGTTCTCGACGATGCCCTGCGACGGCGCCGCTCCCGGTCGGTTATAGCCGTAGAAGGGGCCGCCCGCGACATCCAGGTAGAACTGCGCCCGGTTGGCGGCGAGCTGCTGCCGGAAGCCGTCGAACACCTCGATGGGCAGGCCGCCCGGGTTGGCCTCCGTCTTCACCATGATCGGAGGCACCGCGCCGATCAGCACGAGTTTGGCGGCGCGCCCCTGGCCGTGCCGGGCGACGTAGCGGGCCGCCTCGCCGCCGCCCGTGGAGTGGCCGACATGGATCGCGTCGCGCAGGTCGAGATGCTCGACCACGGCGGCGACGTCGGCCGCATAGTGGTCCATGTCGTGGCCGTTCCAGACCTGGCTCGACCGGCCGTGCCCGCGCCGGTCATGGGCAACGACGCGATAGCCCTTGTCGAGGAAGTAGAGCATCTGCGCGTCCCAGTCGTCCGAACTGAGCGGCCAGCCATGATGGAAGACGATCGGCCGGCCGGAGCCCCAGTCCTTGTAGAAGATGTCGACGCCGTCCCGGGTGGTGATCACGCCCATGTCTCTGCTCCTTTCGATGATGGGATAGGTCCTGGTTCGCGAGGAAGGTCGGGGAGGTGCCGGCGCGGTGGCGCCGACGCTGAATACCAGGGTATCACGGCGGACCGGATTCACCGTTTCGGAAATCGCCGGTCCGCCGCGGCCGCGCATCCCGCGGGATCAGACGAAGAAGTAGTCCACACCCTCTTCCAGGCCGACCTTGTCGACCGTCACGGTCATGTCGCCGTAGGTATATCCGTAGTAGGTGGTCGTCACATGGAACGTCGTCCTGTTGCCGTATTCGGATACGCTGGCGACCGTGTCCATGTAATCGTAATAGTCGTCGAAATAGATCCGGTCGCCGCCGTAGGCCCCGGCCCCGTTGAAGCCGGTGACCGTCGCAGACCCGGTGGATGTCGTATCGAAGTAGAAGCGGTCATTGTCGGTGGAGGTGCTGACGATGGTGTCGTAGCCGCCGTAACTGTGAAAATCATCGTTGCCGGCTCCGCCGCGCAGGGTGTCGTTAGCGCCGTAGCTGTAGAACAAGTCGTTGCCGGCCGTGCCGGTGATGTCGATGCCCTGGCTATCGTAATAATTGTAGAACTCCAGCTTGCCCGAGCCGGTCACCGTGATCTTCTCGACCTCCTGGAAGTGGCCCGCGTCGATCTGCGGGGAGCCCGTCGGGCTTCCGAAATAGATGTCGCCGCCATTGCCCGACATGCTGATCTGGGTCGTAGCCGCCTTGGTCGAGCCTCCCGAGGTGTAGACCGCCTTGTTGTAGACGTTGAGCGTGTCGTAGCCCGCGTCGCCGTCCAGGATGCTTCCTGACAGGTAACTCCCGATCGAGGAGACGTTGGCCATCGTGGGATCGTAATGGATCTGGTCGTTGCCGTCGCCGCCGTAGAGATAGCCGATTCCGGTGCCGCCCTTGATCGTGTCGTTTCCGGCATCGCCTTTCACGGTGTCGGTGCCGGCGTCGCCGTAGAGGGTGTCGTTGCCGACCCCGCCGTAGACGACATCGTTGCCGTCGCCGCCGTAGATGAAATCGTCGCCATCCTCGCCGCGCAGGATGTCGTTGCCCGCTTCGCCCCAGATCTTGTCGCTGCCGAGGCCGCCCCAGATGGTGTCGTTACCTGCCCGGCCGTAGAGACTGTCATTACCACCGTAGCCGTAGATAGTATCTATAGCTGCGGTGCCGTATTTGGTCTCGGCGTTATTGGTGCCCTTGATGGTCGCCATTTAGTCCCTGCCAGATGTACTTGGATCGCGACAGTCTCATACCCGGAGGCGTCTTGCGTAGGAGGGATCGAGCTAATACACCCGATATCCCTGAAATAGAGATCCGGAATCGGCTATGGGCATCCGGCCCTGCGGCGACATATGTTCCGGCCGGCGCGTTGGCGGGAATCCCGCGGAGCCTTCCCGCCCGATCCCAACTCCGGACAGGAACATTTCCCAGATGCCCAACAGCCCGCCCCCGACCGTCACGGAGACCGATCGCCGGATTCCGATCGGGGAGGGGAGCCTCTTCGCCAGGATCTGGACGCCGGAGGGCGCGGAGTCCGGCCGGCCGGCGCCGGTCCTCCTGTTCCACGACTCCCTCGGGTGCGTCGAGCTGTGGCGCGATTTTCCCGGCCTGCTCGCCGCGGCGACGGGCCGGCGCGTCGTCGCCTACGACCGTCTTGGCTTCGGCCGCTCGGATCCCCATCCGGGACCGCTGGACCCCGATTTCATCGCCCGGGAGGCACGGCAGGTGATCCCGTCGCTATGCGAGCAGGTCGGGGTGGTGGACTTCGTCGCCTGCGGGCACAGCGTCGGCGGCGGCATGGCCGTCGAGACTGCGGCCCGGTTCGGGACGCGGTGCCGCGCGCTCGTGACGATCGCGGCCCAGGCCTTCGTCGAGGACAGGACGCTCGACGGGATCCGCGCCGCCCGGCGGGAGTTCCAGGATCCCGCCACCCTCGCGAGGCTGGCGAGATACCATGGCGGCAAGGCCGAATGGGTCGTGAACGCTTGGATCGGCACCTGGCTGTCGCCCGCGTTCGCGGACTGGAGCCTGGACCGGGTGCTGCCGGCGGTCCGCTGCCCCGTCCTCGCCGTTCACGGCGACGGGGATGAGTACGGGTCCGCCGAACACCCCAGGCGCATCGCCGCGGGGCGCGGGACCGCCCGCATCCTGCCGAACACCGGCCACGTGCCGCACCGCGAGAACCGGGAGGCCCTGATCGAGGCGATCCGCCGGTTCCTCGCCGGGATCTGACCGGGCGGTCCGGGGCAGGGGAGGGGAGTGCCGGCCCTGAGAAGAACGAAACGTCAACGATTCGGAGGCCGAAAGACGGCAACCCACAGAGATATCCCCCGAATCTGTGGATAAGGGCGGTTCGCCCCGGAACTCACCGGTCGCCATGATCCAGCGTGAAGAGTTCCTGGGGACGTTCGACGCCCCGCAGGGCGTAGCGGCCTACCGACACGAGGCGCCGGGTGTCGGGGCCGCAGGCCCTGGCGAAACCCTCCGAGACCAGGATCGGCTGGTCCAGCGACCGGCACAGCGCCTGGATCCGGCTCGCCTCGTTGACCGACGGGCCGACCACCGTGAAATCGAGCCGGTCCCGGCTGCCGACATTGCCGTACAGCACCTCGCCCTCGTGGAGCGCCAGTGTGAACCCCGTGATCGGCAGCCCGGCCGCCGACCGCGAGCGGTTGAGGTCCGCGACGGCCACCCGGGCGGCGGCGGCGGCGTCCAGCGCGCGGCCGCAGGCGACGCGGCCTTCCCCGGGAATCACGGCCAGGATGCCATCGCCCAGGAACTTCAGGACCTGGCCGCCATGGTCATGCACCACGCCGACCAGGCAGTCGGCATAGGCGTTCAGCAGGTCGATCAGCTGCTCGTGGGGCAGCGTGTCGGCCAGCCGGGTGAAGCCGACAAGGTCGCTGAACCACAGGACCTTGCGGACCGCGATGACCTTGCCGCGCTCTATGTCGCCGCGGAGGATCCGGTCGGCGACGTTCTCGCCCAGATACGTGGAGACCACGGTGCGGGCCGTGTCGATGGACATGGTGGCCTTGAAGGCGAGGGTGAACGCCGGAAGCGTTGCCCGGATCAGGGCCAGCTCGACCGCCCCGAACCCGCCCGGCTCGCGGGTCGCCCAGGATGTCGCGAGGCCGCGCGTCTCGCCCAGGAAGGCCCCCTCGCCGTAGCGGACGATCCGGGTCCAGTAATCGGTTCCACCCGATGCCGCGAGGTCGGCCAGCAGCGGGAACAGGTCGGCGCCTTCCCCGCGCGACAGGTTCCACCGGTTCTCGACGGCGCCCCTGTCCAGCATCCATTTCCAGGTGCTGAACCGCCACTCGTCGTTCTCGTCGCGCAGCGTGAGGCGCGGGAAGAATTCGACGCGCAGGCCCTCGCCGGCGATCCAGCGGTGCCCCTGGGCGTCGATCAGCGGGTGCAGCGTATCGGCGCCCACCGACGCGCGCCAGACCGGAAGCCCGGCGGCGACCAGCCGCTCGCAGTAGCCGGTCACCAGCTCCGCCTGGGACAGGCCCTCCAGGCCGGCGGCAAGTGCCCACTCCTGTATTCCGGCGGCCGAGGTCGACATGTCACGCTCCCCAAGTCCTTCGCGGCTGCGGCCCGCTCCATCAACCGGAAGAAGTGGACCCGTCGCGGAGACTTTACCCCCGGCAGGGGCGGTGTCAAAACTCCAAGTTGACGATGACAAGCCAAGATTGGGGAGGGAAGGGAATGGTCAGCTGGAGCGGAACTGCCGCGGACGACGTGCGGCGCGGGACGGCGGAAGCGGACAGGCTCTTCGGACGCGGGGGTGACGACGACCTGTCGGGGCTGGGCGGCGATGATTCCCTCTACGGCGAGGACGGCGCCGATGTCCTCAGGGGCGGGCCGGGGGACGACCACGTCCACGGCGCCTTCTTCGACCCGTTCAAGGGGTTCGCGGACGGCGGGGACCGGCTGTACGGGGACAGCGGGAACGACTTCCTGAGCGGCGGCAACGGCTCCGACACCGTCCGGGGCGGCGCCGGCGACGATACGCTGGAAGGGAACGACGGGGAGGACCTGCTCTACGGCGGTCCCGGAAACGACCGCCTCCGCGGGGGCCTGGACGCCGACCGCCTGTTCGGCGGCGAGGGCGACGACGAGCTGGATGGCGGCTGGTGGTACGGCAACATCCTGGCGGGCGGCGCCGGCGATGATTTCTACCATGTGTACGGAAGCGTGTTCGAGGATGTCGGCAGCTTCGTGAGGGAGGATCCCGGCGAGGGCGACGACACGGTGGAGTACCAGGGAGATTTCTTCACCGAGGACGGCACCGAGCTCGGGCATGTGGAGAATTTCACCGTCCTGGCGACGCCGATCATCGACATCGGGCCGTGGATCGAGTTCGACGGGAACGACCGGAACAACAGGATCGGCGTCAACGACTGGGCCAACTGGCACATCAAGGGGCACGGGGGCGACGACGTCCTGTCGGGCAGCTACGGATCCGAAGCGTCCGACCAGGGCTTCAGGGCCGACGACCGGCTGGAGGGCGGCGCCGGCAACGACCGGCTGATCGGCGGCCGCGGAGCCGATACGCTGGCAGGCGGGACCGGGCGGGACGATTTCCAGTTCGGCCGGCTGAGCGACAGTTCCACCGCCGACGGCGGCCGTGGCATAGACCTGATCGAGGACTTCGAGGCGGGGCAGGACGACCTCGTCTTCGACGGCTCCGCCGATGCCGACGCGACCCTGGCGGGCCGGCAGAAATTCGTCTTCATCGGAGAGGACGCCGATCCCGGGCGCGGTGAGCTTTCCTACCGGTGGGAGGGCGGGGAGACGCTGGTCCTGGGAAACGCGGATGACGATGCCGCCCCCGAGTTCCAGGTCAGGATCGTCGGCAACGTCGCCCTCGCCCCCGGCGACTTCCTGATCTTCTGACGCCGACGGGACCGGAGCTCACGCCGACGACGATCGATGCATGTCCGGTCACCCGGCGAAACCGCCCTCGTCCAGGTAGCGGCGCTCTTCCGGAGTCGTCTCCCGTCCGACGATGGGGTTGCGATGGGGGAAGCGACCGAACCGGCGGATGATGTCGCGGTGCCGCCGGGCGTGTCCGACCTCGATGCCCCCCATGCGTTCGGCCATCGTTACCGAAAGGTTCTGGTCCGCCAGGGACTCCGAATGCCCGAACGGCAGGTACACGAAAGGGCGGAGCGCACGCTCCACCCGGATGTCGTGACCGCGCTCCACGGCGGATCGGGCGACCGCGCGCGCCAGCGGATCGGTGCGATACATGCGCGGGGAGTTGCGGAAGGCATTCCGAGGGAACTGGTCGAGCAGCAGGATCAACGCCAGCGCTCCCTCGGGAGTCTCCGCCCAGCGGTCCAGGTCACCCCGGGCGGCGGCCTCGTGGAGGTTCAGGAACCGCTCCCGGAAGAGCCGGTCGAAGCCCTCCTCCTTGGCGAACCAGAGATCCGGACCCGCTGCGCGCCAGAAGGACACCACGTCCCGCCCGTCGGGCCCCTCGACCCGGTCGAGGCGTTCCGTGAATGCCGGCGTGCCGGCGATGAGATGGCTGAAGTCGATCAT